>JBFWTW010000010.1:0-29849 GCA_050247635.1 Candidatus Dadabacteria bacterium
GACGACGTCCTTAACGCTTATGCCGGAGCGGAGCGCAAGCGAAACGAGCCTGCCCGTGGCCTCGGCGTCGGCCATCGTGGAGTATCCGGACTTGCCTATCTGAACGAATACCTCGAACGGCCTCCCGCCGTATGTGTTTATAGTGACGTACAGATTCCCGTAACCCGTTTTAATGACCTCGGTAAAGCCTTCGAGGTATGGGGGCCTCTTTATGGGCTTTATCTCGGGCATTTGGGTTGGACGAGGGGATGAGATGGGGTTGGGGTGATGGGTTTTTTTCATCCCCTCGTCCTGGGTCTGGGTCGGAAGATTTTTTTCGTCTTTGGATTTTTGCTGGGCGTTCGCCTGGTCTTCGGTGACCAGAATGCCCTCTCTCGAGCCTTCCCTGTAGACGGTGATGCCCTTACAGCCGAGCTTCCACGCGAGGAAGTAGACGTTCTCCACTTCGTCGAGCGTTATGTTCTCGGGGAGGTTCACCGTGCTGGAAATGCACGAGTCTATGTGCTTCTGTATCGCGGCCTGCATCCGGACCCTCATCTCGGGCTTGATCTGATGCGAGGTTACGAAGGTGTCGGGCAGATCTTTTTCGCCGGTCAGGCCGAATTTCTCGAGGTATTCGCCCACGAGCGGGTGGTATACCTTGAACTCGCCCTTGGATAGGGATTTGGAGCGCCTGAAATAGGAGAGCGCAAACATCGGCTCGACGCCGCTGGTCGTGCCCGCGAGGACCGAGCCGCTCCCAACGGGGGGAACGGTCAGTATGCAGGCGTTCCTGAGGCCCTGCTTTTTTATCTTGGCCTGGACCCTTTCGTCCACGGTCTTTACGAAGGGCAGGTTAATGTGCGTATCGCGGTCGTAGACCGGGAAGGTGCCCTTTTCCGTAGCGAGGTCTGAGCTGGCTTCGTATACGGTGTTCTTGATGTGCTCGAACATCTTGTCGGCGAATTCGACCCCCTCGGGCGTGTCGTACTTGATGTTGAGCTTGGCGAGCATGTCGCCGAAGCCTGTGAAGCCGACGCCTATGCGCCTCGAATGCGTCGAGGCCTTGGTCTGGTAGCTGAGCGGGTGCTTGTGCATGTTGTAGTCGAGCACGTTGTCGAGGAATCTCACGGAGTACTGAAACGCCTTTTCGAGCTTCTCCCAGTCGATGGCCGCCTCCTCAGTGAACGCGTCCTTTACGAACGGGGAAAGGTTGATGTTGCCGAGGCAGCAGTTGCCGTAGTCTTCGAGGGCCTGCTCGCTGCAGGGATTTACGCCGTTTACTTCCATGCCGCCGTATTCGGTGGGGGAGTATCTCTTGACGGCGTCCCAGAAAATAACCCCGGGCTCCGCCGACGCCCACGCGGACTTCACGAGCTTTTCCCAGATGTCGCGCGCGCGGACCGTTTTTACGTATTTAACTTTTTGGTTTTCGAAAGTGAGGTCGAAATCCGTGTCCTGCTCGACGGCCTCCATGAAGGCGTCGGAAATCTTGATGGAGATGTTCGCGAATTTGACCTTGGACCTTTCATCGTCGTTCTTTACGTCTATGAATTCGAGTATGTCGGGGTGATCGACGTTAATGGTGATCATTAGAGCGCCGCGCCTTCCCGCCTGGCCTATGGTGCCGGTGGTCGTGGAAAGGAGGTCCATGAACGAAACCGCGCCCGTCGAATAAATTGCAGAGTTGTTTACGGGAGAGCCCTTGGGCCGGAGGATGGAGATGTCCGTCCCGACGCCGCCGCCGAAGGAGTATGTGCGCGCAGCTTCCTTACACCATTCGAAGATGCCCTCGATGGAGTCTTCTTTTATCGGCATGAAGTAGCAGTTAAGGAGCGTTGCGCGCCTGTTCTGCCCCGCGCCGAAGAGAATCCTGCCGCCGGGGATGAATTTGAAGCTCGAAAGGAGCCAGAAGAAGTTGTCTTCCCATTCCTTTTTGAGCTCTTTGGACTTTTCGGGCGATGCTATTTCCCTGGCCACCCTTCTCCACATGTCTTCGGGTGTGTGCTCTACTATTTTGCCGTTCTTGTCGCGAAGGGCGTATTTTTCGTAAAAAACCCTTGCGCGGAGGTCGTCGCCGCCGAAGGCTTCGACCGTTTTCTGGGGGATATCCATAATTCCTTCTTTAAACGGGACCTGTTCTTCGACTTCTTCAGCCTTTTGAGTGAGGATGTCCTCTTCCTGAATGCCGTTATCGAGGGGCGTTGTGCTGTGGCCGTTTCCGTTGGTTTCCGTGGGGCTGAATTTATCAGAAGCCATTAATACATCCTCCTTTTAATTTTACCGCCGTTAATATTAAGTTTACTACTGTTAATCCCTTTGTTCATCCCGTTTGCTGCATTATATCTTGTACTATGATTCGATTACACCACAATATCTTGTGGGTGTCAATACTAGTATTTCAGTCTGAATACATGCCGGGCCGCCAAAATCGAATAAATACGAAAGGTTAACCTGCCAGAAAAATTTTTTCTCTCTAAAAATTAATGTCGGCCAAGGGGTTCTGGCACGATTTTAAAGCTCATATTTAAGCCTTTTTTGGGCCGCTTTCGGGTGATTTCGGGCTGTTTGTCAGAGAAACCGCAGACTG
Source organism: Candidatus Dadabacteria bacterium (assembly GCA_050247635.1). Lineage (GTDB taxonomy): Bacteria > Desulfobacterota_D > UBA1144 > Nemesobacterales > UBA2774 > JADLGH01. The sequence continues at coordinate 2,570 of JBFWTW010000010.1, forward strand.
GAAATAAAGCGTGGATTTCATACTAACATTTCCCGGTTTCGTTTACAAGAAGCGGGCGAAAAAATCCTGAAAAAGTGGGGGAACTGATCAGTTCAGATCAGTAAAACCATGAGAATTCGATATACTAAACGGCATGGATAACACAAAAAATGCGGATGAAACGAGGCAAGATGCGGTGCTCGAATACTGGTTCGGGGATCTGAAAGAAGGCGAAGCGCCGACGGACGAAGTTATTGCAAAGTGGTGGGGAAAGGACCAGAAAACGGACGATTACATACGCGAGAATTTCGGACGCGACCTGGAAGAGGCTGCCCGCGGGGAGCTTTCACACTGGGAAGAAAGCCCGCTAGGGACTCTCGCGCTTATAATCGTCCTCGACCAGTTCTCGCGGAACGTGTACAGGGACGACCCGCGCGCCTTTGCACAGGACAGGCTCGCGCTGGAAATCGCCGGGAGGGGCATCTCGAAGGGGCTCGACAAGGGGCTTCACCCGGTGATGAGGGTCTTTTTCTACATGCCGTTCATGCATTCGGAAGACATGGCGATGCAGGAGAGGTCCCTCGAGCTGTTCCGGGGGCTCGAAGACGAATTCAGCCGCGTTCCGGACGTCTCGGAGATGCTTTCAAGTAACAGGGACTTTGCCGAGAGGCATTACAATATCGTCAAGAGGTTCGGGAGATATCCCCACAGGAACGCGACCCTCGGGAGGGAATCGACGCCGGAAGAGATAGAGTTTTTAAAGGAGCCGGGGTCTTCTTTCTGAATGGCCCGAGGCCGCCGGGCTTTATTCCGAATAGTCGTAGTTGGCTATGACCTTCTCGACCTTGTCTTCGCCGTTAAGCACCATCAGCTCCGCACCCGGGTGGCCGTTCGGCCTCGTGTAGTAGAGGACGATGCTGTTTACCCCGGTGAATATCCCCAACAGCTCGAACCTGAGATCGGGAAATGCGGCGAGTCCTTTCTCGAAATAGGCCCTCAGCGCATCCTTGCCTCTCACTACTCCGGATTCGTCGCCGAGCAGTTTTACTACGTTGGGGGATGTGAGCTCCACGTCGTCCGAGTAATGGGACATTATGGAATCGAGGTCGTGGCTGTTCCACGCATCTATCCATTCACGGGCAATTTCGCGGGCCTTATCTTGAGAGATCATACCGGGATATTACCCGGGTTTCCGAGCTCGCGCGCGGCGAGCCGAAGGCCGGGCGGAATGTTCGAGGAGGCGCCCTCGGGGCACCCCCTCGTTATCGTTTAAAGTCTTGCTTCTATCTTGCTCAGGATGTAGCGAGAGAGATTTTCGTCGCCGAAGGTTCCCACCCTGATCGTGATTTCCGTCAGGTTGTTCGCGACCCTTTTGAGGCTTATCTTGACCGTCTTGTTGTCGGCCGTTTTGGCTTCGAGCTCGCCCGAAACGGCGTCGTGGATCTTGTTTATGACGAGGAACTGAAGCTCGTCTACAGCGCCTTCGGTGGCTTTCCATGCTTTCTCCATGGATGCTTCTTCGGTGGCTTTGAGCTCGCCCTTTATATAGGCGACCGTTCCCGCGCCCGCCACCGCCGCGCCCCCCACGGCCGCCGCCGCGAGGCACCCTGTGAGTATAAGCGGCGAGGCCGCGATAAGAAGTAAAAGAATTAGCTGTTGTCTTTTCATGAATTCCTTGCCTCCATGGGTCTGGATTATTGTTACGAAACCGCGTGGAATTTATCGGATATTCAATTATATCCGGGTATAGATGATAAACGCAACCAAAATCGTCACGCCCGGATTAAGGAAGATAGAGCCTGCTTCTGATCCGCGGCGGGGAAGGGGCCCCGGGACGTTGCCGGGACGCGCCAAGTATCGTTTTGCATCCGGTTTTGAGCTTCCGCCCGACGGGATTGTTTTAGTCTCCGGGTTTTCAAAAAATGCTTTTTGCAGTAAAAATATGACTGCATTCTTTTGTATCCACCGTTTGGGACATTTCTTAATCCGCCGGATCCCGGCGAGGGATCTTTTTCCGAAGGGGGCTGCTGTTCATGAAGAGACTCTTTAAAGAGAATCATCTGCTTGCAGGAATTATCGCCGGCGTCATACTGGGCGGGATTGTCGGCTCCCTCTTTCCCGAAACTGGCGTAAGCCTGGGCTTTCTGGGAACGCTGTTCCTGAACGCGCTCAAGATGATAGTGATCCCGCTTATCATCGTATCCATAACCCTCAGCATTATGAGCATGGAGAATTTCGGCAGGCTGGGGCTTAAGACCATCGCCTATTTCGCCGTGACCACGGGCATCGCGGTAACGATCGGAATATTTGTCGTCAACATAGTTCATCCCGGCGCGGGGACCGCCGTCCTGTCGGGGGAGATGCCGGAGATGGTGAAGTCGAAGGAGAGCATGAGCATAATCGACATACTGGTCGAGGAGTTCGTGTCCCCGAACCTCTTCAACTCGGCTGCCGATTTCGACATACTGCCGCTCATTATCGCTTCGATACTTTTCGGCGCGGCCTTCGCGAGCCTCGGGACGGACAAGAAGCCGCTGGTCGAAATATTCTCGCTCCTCGACAGGGCGATAATGAAAATAGTCCACTGGATAATGCTCTTCACACCGATCGGCATATTCAGCCTTATAGCCGAGCGGATAGGGCTCGCGGGCGGGGGGAGCCAGGTCTATCACCTCGCGATGGAGCTCGGGAAGTATATCTTCTCCGTCGTGCTCGGGCTCTTCATTCACGGCGTCATAGTCCTGCCGCTGATCCTGTTCCTGTTCACTAGGCGAAGCCCGCTCAGGTACGTATCGAAGATGGGCAAGGCCCTACTTACGGCTTTCTCTACTGCGTCCTCGTCGGCGACGCTGCCCCTTAGCATGGAAGCGGTCGTCGAGGAGGCGAAGGTGAGCCCGAGGGTAGGGCGGTTCGTCGTTCCGATGGGGGCGACGATAAACATGGACGGGACCGCGCTTTACGAGGCCGTGGCCGCCATATTCATTGCACAGAGCTTTGGCATCGAGCTCGGCATGCTCGAGATGGTGATAATTTTCTTCACCGCGACGCTGGCTGCAGTAGGGGCGGCAGGCATACCCGAGGCCGGGCTAGTAACTATGGTGCTCGTGCTGCGCGCCGTGGGGCTCCCGCTCGAAGGAATAGGGCTTCTCCTGGCCGTGGACTGGCTGCTGGACAGATTCAGGACTACAGTGAACGTATGGGGCGACTGCATAGCGGCAGCCGTTATAGACGCGTGGGAAGGGCGGAAAACGGGACAGGGTGAATAGACCGGTGTGGTCCTCCGCTCTATAGTGATTTGGCCTCGAAGGTGTTACAGGCCTCTATGTCCCCGGAGTCGAGCCCCTTCTTGAACCATCTTACGCGCTGCGCGGAGCTTCCGTGCGTGAACGAGTCGGGGGTGACGTGGCCCTGGGCCTGCCTTTGAAGCCTGTCGTCGCCTATGCTGCTCGCGGCGTTGAGCCCCTCTTCGACGTCACCTTCCTCCAGAATCTGGCGCGACTCGTGAGCGTTGTGCGCCCACACGCCGGCAAAGCAGTCGGCCTGGAGCTCCTGCATGACGGAGAGCCTGTTCGCCTCGGTTTGACTGGACCTTTGCTGTGCCTTATAGACCTGCTCGGAGATGCCCAGAAGATTCTGGACGTGGTGGCCGACCTCGTGCGCTATGACGTAGGCCTGTGCGAAGTCGCCGGGCGCGTTGTACCTGTTCTTGAGGTCCCTGTAGAAAGAGAGGTCGATGTAGACCTTCTGGTCCCCGGGGCAGTAGAAGGGCCCGACGGCTGACTGCGCGTAGCCGCAGGCCGACTCCACGGCGCCTGAAAAGAGGACCAGCGTCGGCTCTTGGTACGAGCCGTTATACCGGGCGAATATCTCCGTCCAGGTGTCTTCGGTGTCGGCCAGAACGACGGAGACGAAGTCGGCGAGCTCCTGATCCTGCCCGGATATCGGCTGCTGCTCGTAGTAGGAGGACTGGTCCACTCCCGTAGAAGATATATCGCTAAGGAGCTTGATCGGGTCGGCGCCCAGAAGGACGGCGATAATGATGATTACGATCAGCCCGATCCCTCCGCCGGCGGCGCCACGGCCCCCGAGCCTTACGCCCCTCCTGTCCTCGACGTTGGTGCTCCTGCGGCCCATTCTCCATCTCATGGCTTATACCCCCCGAAGTCGGCTTTAGAATTCAAAAATTAACATATTTTAAGGGCCCCGGCCACAGGATATTCTGATATAATCCTGACGGGTCAGGCATATGAAAACGAAGGCTCTTTTATCGTGGAGCGGCGGCAAGGACTGCGCGGCGGCTCTCAGACAGGTTCTCGCAGAGGGGAGGCTCGATGTGGCGGCGCTAGTGACGACCGTTACGGCGGGGTACGAGAGGATAAGCATGCACGGCGTAAGGGTGGAACTCCTCCGCGAGCAGGCGGGTGCGCTCGGCATTCCTCTAGAAGAGGCTGTCATCCCGCAGGCGGCGTCTAACGAAGCGTACGAGGCCGCCCTCGAAAGCGTTCTCCTCCGCTACAGCGGTTCCGTCCCGAAGATCGTTTACGGCGATATCTTCCTCGAGGACGTAAGGAAATACAGGGAGGAGCATTTGCGGCGGCTCGGGTTCGAGTGCGAATTCCCGATATGGGGGATCGATACAAGAGAGCTGGCGCGGGAGTTCGTCGAAGCCGGGATGAAGGCCGTCGTCGTGTGCGTGGACGGGGAGGCGCTCGGCGGGGAGCTCGCCGGGAGGGAGTACGACAGTGACTTTCTCTCTTCTCTTCCGGACGGCGTAGATCCATGCGGGGAGAACGGAGAGTTCCACACGTTCGTCTACGACGGGCCGATATTCAGCCGGAGGGTGGGGTTCCGAAAGGGCGAGGTCGTAAAGAGGGACGGCAGGTTTTATTTCCGGGACCTTCTGCCCGGGGCGGAGAAATGAAATCCTTCCCCTCAGACCTCTATTATTATTTTGTGCGAATGGGGTTTTAGTTTCTTAAGGAACTTGTCAGTGAGCATGGAATCGGGGACGTTCCTGAGGACGACCGTCGAGCTGAACATCCTCGCAGTCTCTATTATCTCGTCCATGCTGCCTTCGTATTCCGACGCGTCTATGGAGACGCCAAAGCCTATATGCATGAGCTCGACTGCCTTCGATTGTTTTTCTTCGTTCATATACACCGCCTCGTTTTTGGACTTAATAATGTATCGGAATTCAAAAAAAGAAAAGCCCGGTTAGATTATTTTCAGCGGGGTTGTATATGAAGAGAAGACCTGAGCCTGAGCTTATGACCGAAGCGGAGCAGGTGGCCGCATACGGGAACGCGGACTTCGAAGAGCCGCATTCGCATTTCGTGAATCTCCTCCTGGAGCGTATGCCGAGGTGTGTGGATGTTACGCGGGCGCTTGACCTCGGGTGCGGCGCGGGCGACATCACGTTCAGGATAGCCGCTGCCTTTCCCGATGCGCTGGTCGACGCCGTGGACGGCTCCGCCGAGATGCTGAGATTCGCCGCCGGGCTCCTCGAACGAAAGCCCGGGCTTTCGGGGAGGGTAAGATTTATCCGGAGCATGATCGGGGATTTCGAGCCCGGGGGCGAATACGGGCTCATCGTAAGCAACAGCCTCCTTCATCACCTCCCCGACCCGTCTATCATGTGGGACTCGGTGAAGCGGCTCTCGTCACCGGAGACTTTCATCTTCGTCATGGACCTCCACCGTCCCGAAAGTGAGCGAGAGGCGAGGAGGCTCACGGAGCTTTATGCGTCGTCCGAGCCGGAAATCCTCCAGAGGGATTTTTATAACTCGCTATTGGCCGCGTTCGACGTGGGGGAAGTGAGGGCGCAGCTCGAATCGTGCGGACTCTCGCATCTTCGAACGGAGCTCGTGAGCGACAGGCACTTTATCGTTTACGGCCCATCACTTGCGGATCAGTCCCCGGCCTGAACGCGCCTTCCGGTGAAGGTATCGGAAACGACGTTCTCGGGCACGGAGTCGGGGTCGAGCGGATCCACGCCGGGGGCGTAGAAGCTGACTGTAAGCCCGCCATCTATGCCGGCGCAGCCTCTGCCTGAAAAGGTTACGTCGACGTTTACCTTGGCAATATTCGCAAGGCTGCCGTCGGCATTAAATGAAAAGTCGAGCGTCGTTCCCACCGCCTCGCGTTTTCCAGCCTTCTTCCAAGCGCCTTGCTCGTCCGTGAAGTCGAGCGCCTTCTGCGCGGAGCTGGTTATGAACATCACTCCACCGGGGCCGAATGTCCAGAGGCTCTGGGTGCCGCTGCCTTCCTCGACGAGGAACGTGCCGATGAAGCATTCCGGGAAGTCCCTCGGGCTTGCATGATCAGCCGTGGCGGCCGACGCCGTAAGCGATAAAAAGAGAAAAGCCGCTGTAGAAAGCGCCGGCAGCAACAGTGTTTTCTTAAAAGAATCGAAATTCATTATCCCCTCCTCGAATATCTATAGGTCGAATTAAATGTATACCCATTCCGTCACGGGGCGTAAAATAATCCCCTGCAAAACCGGGTGGTTGAAAATCCCAGAGCGTGGTCTAGTATATCCGAAGCAGTCGGCCCGGTTCCGCCCGCCGGCGAAAGGAGGTTTCCATGCAGAATCAGATCGAAAAAGAGGCCGTCGAGGTATCCAACTCGGAACTGGTCTTCCCCACACATACGAACCACTACGGAACCATATTCGGAGGCAGGGTGCTGGAGCTCATGGATATGACGGCCGCGATGGCGGCGATGAAGTTCGCCGGCGAGGATACTGTTACGGCGTCCATAGAAGCGGTCGATTTCAAGCAGCCGATTAAAGTAGGCGACATAATGGAGATAACGGCGCGGGTAATACACACCGCGAGCACGTCGATGGTGGTGAAGGTGGACGTCTACAAGATAAGCAAAGGAAACCCGAAAAAGGAGTTCACCTGCAGGGGGCACGTAGTGTTCGTCGCGGTGGACGCCGACGGAAAGCCCATACCCGTTCCGGCGCTAAAGCTCGTCACGGAAGAAGACGAGCGGAACTGGAAGATAGGCGAGAAGATAAAGGAGATCAGCAAGGAGAGGAGAAACCTCCACTCGGACGTCCTTTGAATTTTCGCATGCGGGACCACACGACGACGTAAACGCCGGATCCGTTATTCCGGCATCTGGGATTCCGCTTCGGAGCAGGAGACCTGGCCGTTGTCGCCCGAGAGCCTGTTGCAGTCGTATGTGTAACCGTTACAGAGAGCAGTCCACTCCGCGCTGCCGTCCTGATTGATCTTGTGCTCGATGATCTCTATCTGGCCCGAGTCGCACGGTATCTGGCCCGCAGATTGATCCTGAAGCGGGCCTATCACGTAGGGATTCCCGCAGGAAGCCGCGAGCGCCAAAAGCGCCGATAATGCGAATATTTTTTTCATCCCGTCACCGCCTTTATGGTTTAATCTGTAATTATAACGTCTAAACAGAGAATGTCCGGCGTTCGCTCGTTTTCGGAGGAAATTATGAGAGCAGTTGTGTTGAGAAAGACCGGGGGGCCGGAGGTGCTTTCCGTATCGGAGGCGAACGAGCCGAGCCCCGGGAGGGGAGAAGTGCTAGTTTCCGTTTCGTATGCGGGCATAAACTACGCCGAGATACTATCGCGGAAGGGGCTTTACGGCTGGGCCCCGAAGCGCCCATACATACTAGGAATGGAATGCTCGGGGGTTATAGAGGCGGTGGGGGAGGGTGTCTCTCCGTCGCGCATAGGGGAGAGGGTGATGGCCGGAGCGAAGCACGGCTGCTATGCAGAGAAGATCGCCGTGCCCGAGGCGAGCGCCGTGCCCGTGCCCGCCGGGTATTCGATGGAAGAGGGCTCGGCCTTTCTCGTAAATTACATGACGGCATGGGTGTGCATCTTCAGGATGGCGAGGTTACTAGCGGGGGAGAAGCTGCTCGTCACTGCCGCAGCCGGCGGGGTAGGGACGGCGGCGGTGAAGCTCGCCTCCTCCGCAGGCGTGGAAGCTTACGGCATGGCGGGGAGCACGGAGAAGTGCGCGCTAGTCGAGTCGCTGGGCGCGTCCCGGTGTTTTAACTACAGGGGCGATGACGCCTTCAAGGAGCTCCTTGCCGCGACGGGCGGCGTGGATGCGGTGCTCGAAGTCGTGGGCGGGAAGGTATACAAGCGGAGCCTCGACGTATTGGCCCCGTTCGGGAGGGTAGTCGTCGCGGGATTCGCCGGCCTCGACCTCGACAAGAGGAACCCGGTTTCGTGGATAAGGACGTGGAGGGACATACCGCGCGCCGACGTCGGGATGATGGCCGAGAGGTCCATAGGCGTGATGTCGTCACACCTCGGCTATCTCCTCGACAGGGAGCCGGGGATTATGACGGAGGTCCATGCGGCGCTCGAAAAATTCGTCGTGGAGCATAATATAAGGCCGGTGGTAGGGAAGGTGTTCCCGCTCGAAGACGCTTCCGCGGCGCACGAGTACGTGGAATCGAGGAAGAGCACGGGGAAGGTGCTTTTGAAAGTCGGCGGGTGATCTGAAAAACTGGCTCGTAAGCGGCGCGGAAGGGCGCTACGCCATCTCGTCTTCTTCGGAGACGAGCCTGTTGAGGATTTCCCTCTGTATGTTTTCTATTTCTTCTTTTGCCTGCGTGATCTCGTCCGTGGGCTTTCCGCGCTCGCGGTATTCCTCGACGAGCTCACCCAGCCGGGAGCTTATGTGCTTGAGCTTGGTCTGGGCCTCTATGTTGGCCTTTATCAGCATCTCTTCGTTTTCCCATTCGCGCCTGGAGTATCCCTCGAGCTCCTTTGCCTGAATCAGGAGCTCGCGCAGCCTGTCCTTGTATCCGTGGAGGGATTGATGGATGACGGATTGTATCTCGGCCCTCTCGCCGGGCTCTCTCCATAGGACGTTTTCGAATAGTCTTAAGTCTTCCTCGGAAACGCTGCCCCGTCCTTCGAGATACGCCCTTGCCTTAAGGAGCGAAACGGAATGCTTGTATCTCCTGTCGGAGGGGACGATGCCCTTTTTCGCAAGCTCTTTCCGGATGCGTGATATGAGCTTGAGGATGTTCGACGGGACAGCGACCTCACGCGCCCCTGCCGCACAGGATTCGAGCTCTGAAGAGGTAATCGTCAGACCGCCTGTTTCGCCGTCGTCGGAGTTCAGCATTTTGAGGAACCTGAAATCCTCTTTTATGTAATCGACGACGTAGCGGAGCAGGAACCTGTCGTATAGGGCTTCGAGCTCGTCCTCTTCGGACGGGAGCTCGTTGCTCGCGCCGAAGAGCGTTATGAGCGGAATAGCCGTTTTCTCCGTGCCGTTATAGAAAATGCGCTCGTTCATTACGGTGAGGAGGGTGTTCAGAATCGAAGAGCTGGCCTTGAATATCTCGTCCAGAAACACGATGTGCGCCTCGGGGAGCTTGCCCGCCGTTACCCTTCTGTATTCGTCGTTTTCGAGGCCCTTCAGGCTGACTGCGCCGAAGAGCTCCTCTGGTGTCGTGAATTTCGTAAGGAGCCACTGGAAATAATGCGCTCCCTCGATCCTCCGGCAGACGTCGTTCGCGAGCTGCGACTTGGCCGTTCCCGGAGGGCCGACCAATAGAAGATGGCTCCCCGTGAGAAGCGCGCAGAACGCGCCGTCTATGACCTCGTCCCTTTCGAGGTAGCGGGCCTTCAGCTCGGCCCTTATCTTGCGAAGTTTCTCTAAAGCTCTTTCCATGTGACTATGTCTACTACGAATTCCCGTCCCTGTCGTTTTTTCTTCATTACGGCCTCGATGATTCTCTTCGTCGGGCTCGCCTCTCCTAGTATACCCTCGGACCTCACGGTGAAAACCTCGCTCTCCCCTGTCCCCTGCCCGAGGCCGACGAGCCCGGCGACTATCTGCGACGTCGGGTCGACGTCGCGGACTATATCCCTTACCTTCTTGCTATCGACTATCGGATCATTCTTCCGCGCCTCGATGATCTCGTCCACTATCTGCTCTGCGGTGCTGTCGTCTATGGGGTCTATATCCGATCCCTGGCCAGGTATGGCGGGCACGGTGGCGGCCTTGAGCGCGGCCACCATTACGACCCTAGATGCGGTGCTGAAATTAATTTTCTTGTCCATCGGGTAGACGGTGACGTAATCCTTTACGGTGTTATAAAACTCGTCGTCCATCCCGTCCACCATTCGTATTTCCTCGACGGTGTCGAGCGGGCCGTCCTTTATCCTGTATGCGGGCTGGAGGCCGGCGTAGAAGTCCGCGTTCGCCCCGGCGGAGTCCTGATCGTTTACGGTTCCTTCCTTCGGCACATCGAGCCAGTTTACGAGGCTCGAAAGGAATCTCTCGGACTTGCTCGTGTCTACTCCGAGCAGGCGGAAGAGCTCCCTCAGCTCGGCGAGCACCTGCTGGTCTACAATATTAGAGTCGGTGCTTACGAGCGAGTTGAGGTTAATCTTCGAGCGCTCGTCCGTTATCGTGATGGAGACGCTGCCCTGGCCGACGGGGAAGTAGGGGACGCTTAGGGCCCATAATCCGTCGTCCCTTCCTGCGCTGCCGCCCACCGAGCCCATCATGGCGGAGAGCTCTTCGAGGGCCTGGGCGCTGAAGGCCCCGGCGGCGACCTGGACGCCGGACTTGGCTATATAGCGCGCCTTGACCTCGTCCCGCGTGTTCATGGAGATTTCGGAGTCTATCTGGGTAAAGTAGATGAGGTCAGTAACCAGTATCATGAGTATTGCGATTACTATTATGACTATGACGAGGACTATGCCCTTTTCCGAGTCCCTGCCGGGCGGAGCCGTCCTGCTCCTTCTGCGGTTTATATCTACATCGTTTTTTAGAGCCGTTCGTTCTTTTCGCATGTTCCCGTCAATCGACTATCGGTAAGGTTATCATAGAGCTGAATTCTATATTCTCGCCCCTTGGGTCTCTCATCATTATCTCGACGTTCACCGCCCTCGGCAGCGACAGCATTTCGTTCGAGTTCCATTCGAGCGTCGGCTCGGGAATCTCGCCGAGCTCGTTCGGGCCGGCAAAGTAAGTCAGGCGGAAACCGACCACGCGCTCCGAAAGGGGGAACTGCGTTCCGCCCTCCTCGTTTTCTATCGTCGGATTATCGCGCCTCATGAGCGCGAAGAGATCCGAGTCCGGCACCGGGAGAAGGTAGTAGCTTATCTCCGTCTGGTCGGATTCTCTAGTGCCGTAAGCGGGGTTCCTCGAAAGGGCCGTAAAGATAAGACTGCTGAAATTCCCGTCCTGGACGCCGTAGAAATAGGGCAGCGTTATATTCGTGCTTTCGGAATTCACGAGACCCCGTGGATAGGCCATGGCCAGATCCTTCGTTATCTTGGCCATCACTACCCTCGCTTCATGGTAGAGATCGAGCTCCTCTTCTATCCTCTCCTTCGCCTTTATTATCTGGAAGAAAGAGGCGTAGAGCGCCGTGAGCACTATCGACCCTATGAATATGGCCAGGAGGACTTCCATAAGGGTAAAACCCTTATTTGTAGTCCGACATTGCCGTTCCAACTGTAAACTCCTTGTTTCCTTCGTCCCAGGTTATGGTGAGTATTACGATTCTTATGTCGGCGCCGAGCTGCTCGATATTGTAGGGCTGGACCGAGAGATACCAGCTGAAATCCGGGGCTTCCTCAAAGACGCCCTGCTGGTTGCCTATGTCGGGGAGCCCTATGAGCTCTATCTCGCCGAGCTTTTTTTGCGCGAGAAACGAGGCGATCGTGATGTTCTTCGACTGGGAAGCCATCAGGAGGTTTTTGTTCACCGCACCGAGAAGTATGGCGAGCGACGAGCCTATTATGGCCACGGCTATGATGACTTCGAGAAGCGTGAAGCCGCGGCTCGCCCGACGTCCATGCGCGTCGATTTTACCGGTAGGCCGGAGCATACTGCCCTCCGTCGAGGACGTTCACGTATTCGTCGTACACCCTTGTGCCGCCGGTGTAGGGCTTTGTCTGGATTGTGAAATTGTCCCCGTTGTCCGATTGGAGATGTATGGCCGCGGGCTCTACGTAGCCCGTGGGCAGGAAGAGTATGTAATCCGGCTCCTGCCCGAGCGTCGAGCTCCTGGCCGCGTTCCTTTCGGTAAGCACGCTTTGAAAATGCACCCCGCTCGGCAGCCTCCGCCTCTGTTTGAGGTAGTCCGCCGTTACGAGATATTCGTTGTTTACAAGAACCTCGACCCAGTATTCGTCACGGTCCACGTCGAAAACGAGCCTGTACATTTCCTTCTTGAACGCAGCTTCGTTGTAGAGATATTTAATCGTGCCGGTGAGGCTCCTGGACGCGCTCTTGATGTTGAAGTCCGTGCTGCTCCTGAGCCTGGGCACGGCTATGTAAACGAGCGCGCTCACCAGTATCGTAACCACCAGGAGCTCAATCATCGTAAAGCCCTTTTGGGAGCTCATCTTATCCCGCGGCTGGATATGTCGTCCTCTGTTTGCTGAACCGCGTCCTCGCCGAGGGATATTATTTCGTAGGTTCCGTCGCCTGTCTGGTCTGGGCCAATGTATATGAACTCGCTCTTCCAGCCGTCGAGAGGCACCTTGTCGCCTTCGAGGTACCCGCTCCTGGAGTAGCAGCAAGGCTCCCTGCCCGAGGTGGGCCGCTGAATGAGGGCCATGAGCCCCTGCTGGGTCTCCGGATAAAAGCCGTTATCGAGCTTAAAGAGCTTGAGCGCGGACTCGATGTTCTTTATCTGGATCTTGGTCTCTTCGATCTTCGCCTCGCCGAATCGCCCGATGACGTTCGTGCCCACGATGTAGGCAAGACCCGCGATGATCAGAAGGACCACCATAATTTCTATAAGAGTGAAACCACCCTGTGCTCTCATTTCTTCTTTACCTCCTGTTTATCCTATTGTCGATGTAAGGCTGAATATCGGCAGGAGCACGGCGAACACGATGAACCCCATGATCGCGCCGATGATGACTATCATAACCGGTTCGAGAAGAGACGTAAGCGTGGAGACCATGGTTTCCACCTGCTGGTCGTAAATGTCCGCGACCTTCGTGAGCATCTCTTCCATTTCGCCGGTCTGCTCGCCGACCGCGACCATTCGCGTGACGAGCGGCGGGAACACCCCGCTGTCCTTGAGCGGCTTTGCGAGGCTGGCGCCCTCGCGCACGTTGTCCCTCACCTCTTCGAGAGCCTCGCTGTAGACCTTGTTGCCCATGACCGCCTCGCCGATAGTAAGCGCGTCCAGGAGCGGGATGCCGCTCGCGAGAAGCGTCCCCAATGTCCTCGTGAACCTCGATATCATTACCATGGACGATATCTTCCCGAATATGGGCAGCTTCAGCGACAGCCTGTCGAAAAGCATCTTCCCCCGCTCCGTCTTGTAGAACCTGAATGCCCCGAAAAGCAGAATCGGCAGCGCTATCAGGAGAAGGAGTATGTGATTACTGAAAAAGCCGCTTATGCTGATAAGTATAACCGTCATGGTCGGGAGGGCCTTGTCGCTGTCCTCGAATATCTTGGAAATACGGGGTATTACGTAGGTCATAGTGAAGAAGAGCACGCCGCCGCCTATTACGAACATGAATATTGGATATATGAGAGCGCTTCTTACGCGGGACGTCAGCGCCGCCTGCTTTTCGAGAAAGTCGGCGAGCCTGTAGAGGACTATGTCCAGCGTTCCGCTAGCCTCGCCCGCGCGTACGATGTTGATGTAGAGATCCGAGAACACGTTCTTGTGTTCGGCAAGGGCGTTGGCAAGCGAGCTTCCTTCGCTGACCCTGTCCCTGACCTGGGTCAGTATCTGCCCGAGCCGGGCGTCTTCCGTCTGCTCGGAAAGGGCGACGAGGGACGCTTCGAGCGGGAGCCCCGCCGAGATGAGCGTGGAGAACTGCCTCGTAGTTACCGCGAGCTCGGAGATGTTTATTCCCTTGAAGGGAATAAAGCTCCTCGACCTTCCTTCTTTTACTTCGTTGAGCGAGGAGAGGAATACTCCCTGCCGCTTGAGCTTGTCAGTGGCGCCCTTGGGAGAATCGGCGTCTATTACGCCCTGGACGGCCTTTCCGGCCTCGTCGATGGCTTTGTATTTATATACCGGCATGTTCGATTGAGTATTCGGCGGTTATGGATGTTGACCCTGTCCGACCTTTAGTCCAAGTCTACTATGTTTTCGTCTTCGGTTACCCTCATAACCTCGTCCACCGAAGTCAAACCCCTTATAATCTTCTCGGCCCCGTCCATTCTGAGCGTCGTCATTCCGTGCTCGAGGCCCATCTTTTTTATCTTGGAGGAATCGACCTTGCTTAGAGTGAGGTTCCTTATGTCGTCGTTTATAACCAGCATTTCGAAAATAGCCATTCGCCCGCTGTAGCCCATGTTGAAGCACTTCTCGCATCCGGTGGCCCTGTAGAGTGTGCCGTCCCTGAGACTGCTTCGTTTGATGCCTATGCGCTTGAGCTCGTCGTTGTGGGGCTCGTAGGGCTCCTTGCAGCTCGGGCAGAGGAACCTGAGGAGCCTTTGCGCTATGACGGCCATGAGCGAGGAGGCGACGAGGAAGGGCTCTATCTCCATATCTATGAGCCTCGTTATGGCGCTCGCGGAGTCGTTCGTGTGGAGCGTCGAGAAGACAAGGTGCCCCGTTAGCGACGCGTGTATGGAAATGTCGGCCGTTTCCCTGTCCCTGATTTCACCGACGAGTATGACGTCCGGGTCCTGCCTCAATATCGAGCGGAGCCCGTTGGCGAATGTGAGGTTGACCTTGGTGTTTACCTGTATCTGGTTTATTCCCTGAATCTGGTATTCGACCGGGTCCTCTACAGTTATGATCTTCTTGTCCGGGGAGTTTATCCTTTCGAGCCCGGCGTAGAGCGTGGTCGTTTTACCGCTGCCCGTAGGCCCCGTGACGAGTATGATGCCGTGCGGCCTGTGTATTAGTCCTTCGAATGTATGGAGCTTTGCGCCTTCGAGCCCGAGGTCTTCGAGGCTCAGGATGACGGACGATCTGTCGAGAAGCCTCATGACGACGCTCTCCCCCCAGGTCGTGGGCACTGTCGAAATACGGACGTCCACGTCCCTGCCCGCGACTTTAACCCTGATCCTTCCGTCCTGGGGCTTTCTCTTCTCGGCGATGTCGAGCTCGGCCATGATCTTGACCCTGGAAATAATCGAGGCCTGTAGCTTCTTCGGTACGGAGGTTATTTCGTGGAGCATGCCGTCTTTTCTGAACCTGACGGAGAGCTCCTTTTCGAAGCATTCGAGGTGAATATCGCTCGCCTTTTCCTTGATCGCCTGGAACAGGAGCGAGTTTACGAACCTGATTATCGGCGCTTCATCGTCGGCGTCGAGGAGGTCCTTGGGCTCGTGTATGTCGTACTCGGAAATTCCAGTCGAATCGTCTTCGATGCCCTCGGTCATTTCCTTTCCGCGCTCGTAGACGCGGTTGATGCTGTCGAGGAGGACCTGGTTCAGCGCTATGACGGGCTCTATCTCGCATTCGAATAGTGATTTCAGCTCGTCGAGGACGTAGAGGTCGAGCGGAGGCGCGAAGATTATGACGACGCTGTCGTCCCGTCTTTGAAACGGCAGGAGCCTGAATTTCTTGGCGAAGCTTATCGGGAGAATTTTTATGAGCTCGGGATCTATATCGCGCTCGGATATCCTGAGCGTGTATGGGAATTCGTAGAACTCCGAGAGGACTTCTAGTATTTCCTCTTCTTCGAGGACGTTCGATTTGATGAGGGTTTCTTCAAAACTGTCCTCGTTCTTCGCGAGTAGCTCGTCTATCTTGACGAGGGCGTCAGGATTCTTTTCGCTTACTATTTCCTGGATGCTTTTCATGATAATCCCGCTTTCCCGGCGACAGTTAGTTGTCCTCCCTGTTAAAACCCCTCTCCTGTAAAAGCATATTCCGTCTTTGCCTTTCTTCAAGTATGCGCTGCATGTCGAGCTCGTTCTCGACAATCCTCGGTGTTAGGAGGATCATCAAGTTTATCTTCTGGCTCTGACGCTGCTTGAACTTAAACAGATTGCCGAGGAAAGGTATGTTGCCGAGGACCGGGACCCTGTTCTGAAGAACGCTTTCCCTGTCCTGAACGAGGCCGCCTATGACTATCGTCTGCCCGTTCTTCACTACAACGGAGGAGTCGGCCGTCCTGGTCGTGGTCGCGATACCGAACTGTGCGGTGTTGAGGCCCTGGACGGGAGTGTCCCTTATCGCCGATACTTCGGTCAGAATGTTGAGGTTGAGGAAATCGCCCTCGCTTATCTGCGGGGTTATCGAGAGCCTTATACCGACCGGCTCACGCTGGATGGTCTGAACCGTGACGCCGCTGTCGCCGACCGTGCTGCCCGTCGGGAACGGTATGACGTCCGCGACGATGATTTCCGCGGGCTCGTTGTCCGTCGTTATGATGCTCGGCGTCGATAGGACGTTTACGTCCGTGAGCGACGTGAGGGCCTGGAAGAGCGCGCTGAAGGACGGTATGGGCGGAATAGGGCCCGAGCCGTCCGGGTCGACCTCTTCGCCGACTACGCCGAGGAAAAGCCCCGACAGACTGCCGAGCACGTTTATCGAAGCGTCGGGATCTGCGGCCACGCCGAGAAGGCTGGGAACGCCCGGGAGGACCGTGCCTCCGAAGCCGAGCGTATCGTCGTTTACCGTGAATCCGATGCTGAGGTTCGTTCCGAAGGACCTTAGCTTGTCGAGGCTGACCTCGAGGATCGCGGCTTCGACGAATACCTGCTTTCTCCTGACGTCGAGCTCTTTTATGACCTCTCTTATGGTTTCGTAATCCCTTCTGGAGCCAATTATTATGAGCGAGTTCGTGGATGGGTCGGCCGTGACGCGGATCGTTTCCGTCTCGGCGACTATGCCCGAGGTCCTGATTGCGCCCCTTTCAATAGCCTGACGCGCCTGGGCCGTGCCGGTGCCGTATGATCCTGTCGCGCCACCGAGCCCCGACGACCCGAGGCCGCCCGTTCGCGACGCCCTGTTGTCGACGCCGGTGGTGCCGCCGTACCCGCCGGCACCCGAGCCGCCGAAGAGGCTGGCCAGCACCGCAACTATCTGCTCGGCGTCGGCGTTCAGAACCCTTACGACGTATATGCCCTCTTCGGGCTGGTCGGTTTCTACATCCAGTATTTCTATGACCGCCTTAATCTTGGCCATGTCGTCGGGGTAGGCGATTACGATGAGGGAATTAGTCCTTTCGTCCGTTATGACCTTGAACCCGACCGGGGAGGACTCGCCAGTCGACTGGGCTATTATGTTGGATGTGTCCCCGGGCTGATCGCTGCCGGGGAGGTTCCTGCTCCTCTGAGCTGTCCGCGACTGGCCGCGCGTCTGGGCGGCGGGCTGCTGACCCTGGGGACGCGAGGAAGTGCTGGATGCCGTGCCTCCGAATATTTCGACCAGCTTGGCCGCGACCTCGGCCGCGTCGGTATTATGTATCTTTACGAATTCGATTTCGGTTTCTACGTCGAGGTTCTCGATTATCGAAAGTATCCTGTTGAGGTTGTCCGTCGTTTCGATAATTATGAGCATATTCAGCGCGGGGTAGACGACTACGTCGCCCTCACGCGAAACGAGGGGCTTCAATATGGCGGCGACCTCGTCGGCCTTGGTGTTCTTGAGCTGAACGAGCCTAGTCGTGAAGCTGTCGGAAGATACGCCGTAGGACGTTCCGACCTCGGTCGGTATGCTCGTGATTTTGATGTCGCGTTTGGGGACGATGATATTGATCCCGTCTTTTTTGACCACCGAAAAGCCGTTCAGGCTGAGGATGGTTTCGAAGAGCCTCATAGCGTTTTCTCTTTTGAAACCGCCAGGGGCTATTACGGTGATTTTCTTTCCCTTTACCGTTTCGTCGAGCACGAAGCTCTGACCGGTTATCTCGCTTATGGTTTGAATGAGGTCCTGGATGTCCATTTCGGACTGGAGGTTTACTATTTCGCCGTCGGTGATTACTACCTCGGGTTCCTGAGGCTGGGTTTCGGCCTGCTGCCCGTTACCGTTCTGGGGCTCCTGTTGTTGCTGCTGCGTCTGTTGCTGCGGCCTTTGAATCTGCTGTTGTTGCGACGGCTGCTGAAACTCCTTACGCCCGCCGCCGTTCGAGCGCTGCTGCTGTATTCCCTGGCGCCTTTTCTCTATCTCTTCCTGGCGTTCTTTTCTTCTTTGCTCGAGCTCCGTCGTGTCGAACTGCTGCGCGATTTCCCTGCCGATTATCTCTTCCGTGCTCGCGGCCTGGGTCATTATAACGGAGCCGTCCGAAAAACCGTCGGGGAAGCTGCCGGCAACGGTGTACGAGCCCTTGGGAGGAATCCCTATGATGTCGCCCTTGGAGAGGGTATCCCGTGTAAGGCCGTTATGCTGTTTTATTTCGGCTACAGAGACGCCGAATTTTTCACCAAGCGTGGAGAGGGTGTCGCCTTCTTTTATTGTATAAGTGATTTCTTCAGCGAGGGGGTTGCCAGTGGCTTCGCCGGGCGGGAGCTCGGACGTTTCGGCGGAATTCTCCATTACGACGGGCTTTTCGTGATTCGTATTCACGTATACGTACAGCGTGAGGAGAAATCCCAGTATGACGATGTTAATGAGTAAGCCTTTAATCATGAAATCCTCGCTGTCGCGGCGCGCTGTCGTCCGTCCTGTTCATAAAAGGTCTTATCCCACGCGGACCTGAAAGTCAATAACAAGAACACTATGCGCTCCCGCTGCTATTTAACGACGTACTGATACGAGTACTGTTTGCCGGCCCTCGTAAAGTCTATCGAGAAGCTGCTCTGGGACCTCAGCTCTTCGAAAATCCCGAGCGCCCTCTCGACGTCGCTAAGCTCCACATTGTTTATCCTGTGTAGCGTGTCTCCGTTTTTTATCCCTATTTTCCAGAATATGCTGTTCGACCGGATGCCGAAGAACCTGAGCCCGTCCTGCTGCGGTATGACGCGCGCCTGCTGGACGATGTTGGTCGGGTCGCTGAGGACGTCTTCCAGGAGCTCGCGGCTTATTTCGTATTCGTTGTCGGAGATCTTGTTTATCCCTTCTTCGATTTGCTCGCCGCCGCCTTTGCCGGCCGGCTGCACCGTTCTGTTCGCGTTGGTCGCAACCGGCTTCGAAGAGGCCACTTCTTCCCCGATGTTCTTACACTTGATGGTTTCCTGGCCTTTCTGCCGCTGTATGACGGCCTTGCAGCCCATGACCTGGACAACGCTCACCCTTTCTGAGTCGATTATTCTTACCTGCTCGCCGCTCGTGTAGCCCTGAACCTTGTTGTTGGCAGGGTTCTTGATTATGGCTACGGACGGGGCGTCGGGGTTTATGATCGTACCGAGAAGGACTATGTCCAGAGTCGAGTCGGGAAGCGCTTCCTGGCTGCCTGCCCCTCCGCCGCCCCCCGCCGATGCGGTAGCGTCGGAAAGGTTGGTGATTCCGAATATATTTCTCGTAAGTATAAGGTTGTAGTACGAGCGCGGGCGACGGACGCTGGCGTCTCTCTGCCTGCCGGGGTTGCCCTGATCGAGCTTTTGTGACGCTATAGCGCCTGGGGACGAAACCACGCCCTGCAGCTTTTGATTCACCGTAAGAGCGGCAAGGTATGCCAATCCCGTGAGAAGGAGGAGGTTAAGTACCCAAACATATTTCTTTAGAATCGTTACAAGCATTTAAGTAGAATGGTTAAATTTACCCTAAAAAATAAAGTTTTCTACTTTATCTGTCAAGATAAATATCTCCCCGGGCCGGTACCCGTCCCGAGATTCGCCGCGAAATCCTTTAGCTCCTTTATTACGATTGAAGAAAAAAACCGGATGGGCGCCTTGTAAGTTGCCGCCGATCGAAAAAACAGGGCTGTGAACCGCCACCTTCACCTTTTCGCCTGAAAAGAAGCCCGGTTTTTCGGAATTATGTCTAATTGACTCTCCTGTTCGTTCCATTAGCCGCCCCGCAGCATTCAACCAGCTCGGTCAGAAGGCTACTCTGAAACTCCTTGGTCTTCCATCCGATTCCGTTGTCGAGTATGGAAAAGACGAGTACGTCTCCCTGCTTCGTGAAAACGTAACCGGACAGCGCCCTTACGTTATTGAGATATCCGGTCTTGGCCATAACCCTTCCCTGTACGCTCGATGCCTTGAATCTCTTTTTCAAGGTCCCGTCGACCCCCGCTATGGGCAGGGAATCGATGAAATCGGACGCGATGATCCTGTTTGTATATGCGTAGCTTAGAATGTCTGCGAGTGTTTCGGGGGAAACCCTGTTAAGGAGCGAGAGACCGGAGCCGTCGACTACCCTGAACCCGTTTTTAATGCCTATGCCGTTCAGGAACTCGGAGATGACCTGTGAGCCGCTCTCCCAGGAACCGGGAGCGCCTTTGAACTCTGCGCCCAAGGTTTTGATAAGGTTCTCGCCGATTATATTGACGCTGTTTTTATTGTATTCGGTGATGACCGAGGAAAGGGGGTCGGAATAGTGAGTGTAAAAGACCGTGGCCCATCTGGGCGTTTCGCCCGCGACCACCGGGCCGCTGACTTTTATGCCCGCTTCCTCGAGGGCGCTTTTGAGGACGTTACCCGTAAGGAGCTCGGGGCTGTTTACGGGTATCTTCAGCAGGACGCTGGCCTTGGGCTTTACCCTGCCGCCTATGGCTATGGTGTCCGGGCCCTGCCAGTTGGTCGTAAGCGCTCCGGCCTTGGTGCTGGTTACAGCGTTGTTGATTATCTTGATGTTCGAGCCCGCGGGGAGTATGTCGATACGGGGCTTCTGCCCGGACGAGGCCGCACGAACCCTGACCTCTATAGTATTGTAATTAAAGGAAAGCGCGCTTATCGGGGGGCTGTAAAAATCGTTGACCCATTCGGCCTTCCAGCCCTCGGCCCGCCTTTCGGGGGTGAAGTAGGAGTCGTCTACCGTTATGCTGCCCTTTATTTCGGTTACCCCTCTCTTTTTCAGCTGATAGACAATGAAGCCAATGTGGGGCTCGCCGAGCGTCGGGTCGCCGTAGCCTTTAATGTATAGCCCGCCGTGGAGGACGCCCTCTGATATGCCGCCGCCCGAAAAGAATTCTGTCTTGAACCTGTAATCCCTCTTTAGAAGGGACAGGGAGGCGACGGAAGTTATGATTTTTTCGTTCGATGCCGGTATGAAGAGGTTCTGGGCGTTGTGCTCGAAAAGGGTCTCACCGGAGGTGAGGGATTTGACGACTACGCCCATCTTGCCGTTGTTGCGCGCCTCGACAGGGAGAAGGGTTGCTATCTTTGCTGTGTATGCCCCGTTCTCCGTGCCGGCAGGTATGGCCGGGTCGTTGGTAAGGGTAAAAAGCGCGAGCGCCAGAAAGGGTACGAGAATCCATCTCATATTAGGGTTTATATTTTAACACCTAAGAGATTCTATTGCAAAGAAAGTTTGTAAAAATTTTTGGGGTCGGAGGGAGCGAAAATTTTGCGGTTTTCGGGCCTGTACTGCGGCCTCGCCGGTCCCCTGGACCGGTCCTCGGCGCTTGCTACGGCCATGGCCAACGGCGGCGCTTAATGATATCATTTCCGGGGGCGGCTTTTCGGGCGTTCGTCGGATATCTATTTACAGATCAGCGGAAATAAGGAATGGCAAAAAAGAAAGTTGTGTTCTTCGACCTGGGAGACACCCTCGCCTCGACGGATCCCCCCTTTATATACCGTATAGCGCAGTCCATGCGGAAGGCCGGATTCGGCATATCGGACAGGGAGCTCGAAGAGGCTTACGTGGCCGCCGATTACGAGCTTTACCTGAAGCATAAGCGGGAGGGCGGAATAAACCCCGCACAGCACAGGGCGTGGTTCCTGCCGCTGCTTTACGAGGCTGTCTCACCGCCCGGAAATATTGACAAATTCCGAAGCAGGGTGAGGGAGGAGATGAGCGCTCTCAGGTTCACCAGGACTGCCCTCCCGGGCGCGGTCGAGCTCCTCGAACGGCTGAAGGGAGAGGGGTACAGGCTCGCGGTTATATCGAACAACGACGGATATACGGTGGAAAAGTGCGAAGAGGTGGGAATCAAAGATTACTTCGATCACATATTCGACTCGACGCTCCTTAACCTGATAAAGCCGGACCCGCGCATATTCGAATACGCTGCCGAGAGGTGCGGCATATCGCCGTCCGAAGCGGTGCACGTCGGGGACATGTTCGGCTCGGACGTGATGGGAGGCAGGGACGCCGGGCTCGACGTCATATGGTTCAACGCGAGGAATGCGCCGAAGCCGGACGTGCCGCGCGTCAGGGAGGCGGGGTCGCTCGCCGAAGTCGCGGACTTGATCGGCTGATTTTTCCCATTAACCTCTCTCTGTTAGCACCACCGGCAGGATCGAGACCGCAGCCGCCGGTACATCTCTATTAACAAACCGCATATATGAAAGGCGAAATTAAAATCATCGGGGCCAGGGAAAACAACCTCAAGGACATAAGTGTCTCCATACCCTGGCACAGCTTCACCGTGGTCACGGGCCTAAGCGGGTCGGGCAAGTCGTCGCTCGCGCTCGATACCCTCTACGCCGAGGGTCTCAGGAGATATATAGAATGCCTTTCCACCTATGCGCGGCAGTTCCTGGAGCGCGTGGACCGACCGGACATGGACGACATATCCGGGCTCCCTCCCGCGGTCGCCATAGAGAGCAGGAATAACGTCAGGAATTCGCGCTCGACCGTCGGCACGACGACCGAGGTGTACGACTACATGCGTCTCCTGTTCGCCAAGATAGGGAGGACGTACTGCCCCGAGTGCAGCGTGGAGGTTCGGCGGAGGTCGCCCGAGGATATAGCCAAAGAGCTCGTGGCCGGCCTCGACGGGAAGAGGGCGCTCGTAACCTTCCCGCCGGGAAGCTCGACTTTGACGCCGAAGGAGCTCATGGCCGCCGGGTTCACGAGGGTGGTTTCGGATGGAGAGGTGATCGATATAGAAGGGCTCGACGCCATACCGGCCGGGGCCGAGGTGCTCCAGGACAGGGTGGTCCTCGGGAAAAAATTCTTTTCGAGGATCGTGGAGGCTCTCGAACAGGCGCTCGATGAGAGCAGGTACGTTCACGTCAGAATAGTGGACGGCGAGACCCTTCGCTTCTCAAAAGAGCTCGAATGCACATCGTGCGGCAGAACTTTCAACGATCCGTCGCCGCTCCTCTTTTCGTTCAACAGCCCGCAGGGGGCGTGCCCTGCGTGCAAAGGGTTCGGAAACATACTCGGGCTCGACGCCGACCTCGTCGTGCCCAACCCGGAGAAGAGCCTGGCGCAGGGGGCGATAGAGCCGCTTACGAAGCCCTCGCTAAAGAACGAGATGAAGCGGCTCCTCCGTTTCGCGGAGGAGAGGGGCGTCTACACGAACAAGCCGTACGAGAAGCTGACGGACGAGGACAGGCGGCTCCTTTTCGAAGGCGGGCCCGGGTTTTCGGGCGTGAAGGGTGTGTTCAGGCACCTGGAAGAAAAGAACTACAAGATGCACGTGAGGGTGTTTCTCAGCAAGTACAGGTCGCCGTTTACGTGCGAGGAATGCGGCGGCTCGCGACTCGTGAAGGAGGCGCTCTGGGTGCGCGTCGCGGACAGGAACATTGCGGAGCTGTCGGAGCTTTCGATAGGGGAGCTCGGGGAATTTTTCGAAAATCTCTCGCTCACGGAGTACGAGCTTGCAGTCTCGACTGAAATACTGAAGCAGATAAGGTCGCGCGTGGATTTCCTGAACAAGGTCGGGCTCGAATACCTTACCTTGGCGCGGCTCTCGCGGACGCTTTCGGGCGGAGAGGCGCAGAGGGTGAACCTAGCGTGCCAGCTGGGCGCGGCCCTGACTGAAACCCTCTACATAATGGACGAGCCTTCCATTGGCCTACACCCGAGGGACGTGGACCGTCTCGTCGCGCTCATAAAGGAGCTCCGCGACAGGGACAATACCGTCGTCGTGGTCGAGCATGACTTCGAGATGATAAGGGAGGCCGACAATATTATCGAGCTCGGCCCGCTCGCCGGCGAGAGGGGAGGGGAGATCGTGTACCAGGGGAGCGTGAAGAGCCTCCTCGGGAAGAAGTCGGATTCGCTGACGAAGAGATACATGACGGGCGAGTCGCGTATAGAAGCGCCGAAGAAGCGGAGGAAGGGGAGCGGGAAGAGCCTCACGGTCTCCGGCGTCCGCGAGAATAACCTTAAGGACATAACTGTCTCGCTTCCTCTCAAAACATTCATATGCGTCTCCGGAGTGTCGGGCTCAGGGAAGAGCTCGCTCGTAACCGACGTACTTTACTCCGCCCTGGCGCGGAGGTTCGACGGCAGTGCAGAGAGGGTCGGGAAGTACGGGGAGATAACGGGCGTCGAGAATATATCGGGCATCGTCATGCTCGACCAGGCTCCTATCGGAAGGAGCTCGCGCTCGAATCCCGTCACCTACATAAAGGCGTACGACGAGATAAGGAAGGTGATGGCAGGCACGTGGGACGCGAAGTCGAAGGGGCTTACGCCGTCACACTTTTCGTTCAACGTGGCCGGGGGAAGGTGCGAGACGTGCGAAGGCGCGGGCGTGCAGCTGATAGAGATGCACTTCCTCGCCGACGTGTACGTGACGTGCGAGGAGTGCGGCGGGAAGAGGTTCCACAAGGACGTTCTTTCCGTCAGGTACAGGAACAAGAATATCGACGACATACTTGCGCTGACGGTGAACGAGGCGATCAACTTCTTCTTCGAGGTGCCGTCACTCGGCCGGAAGCTGAAGGTGCTGCAAGATGTCGGGCTCGGATACATAAGGCTCGGGCAGGCCGCTCCGACGCTTTCGGGCGGCGAGGCGCAGAGGATCAAGATAGCGCGCGAGCTGAGCGGGAAGGGCGGGAAGGACCTCCTGTACATACTCGACGAGCCGACCGTGGGGCTCCACGCCGAGGACGTCAGGAAACTCCTCGACGTCATAAACAGGCTGGTCCTCGCGGGTAATACCGTCCTGGTCGTCGAGCACAACGTGGACGTCATCAAGTCGGCCGATTACGTGATAGACCTCGGCCCCGAGGCGGGGGACGCGGGCGGCTACATAGTCGCGTCGGGGACGCCGGAAGAGGTCGCCGAAGCGAAATCGTCCTACACGGGGAAGTATCTTAAGAAGGCGCTTTCCGCCTGACGGACGCGGCACGGGCTCACGTCGCGAGCCGTCATTTTTGAGCCGCATCCCGTTTTCATATAAAATAATATTCCGAGTACTTTCCCGCCTTAATTTTTGTGACGGCAGTTTCCAGGACTTGTAAAACGGAAAACAGGGCTTATATAAATTTCTGATACTCACAGGGGAATAGCATATGGCTTCAGTAAGAAGGGACTATTACGAAGTGTTGGAGGTCGAAAGGACCGCGAGCCACCAGGAGATAAAAAAATCCTACCGCAGGCTGGCGATGCAGTACCATCCCGACCACAACAAGAGCCCCGACGCTGAAGAGAAGTTCAAGGAGCTGTCGGAAGCCTACAGCGTGCTGTCGGACTCGGACAAACGCTCCAGATACGACAGGGGAGGCTTCGCGGCGCTCGACGGCATGTCGGCCGAGGACCTTTTCAGCAACATGGGATTCGGGGACATATTCGGACGGGGCACCGGCAGCATATTCGACGACATATTCGGATTCGGGCGCGGACGGAGAGGGCCCGCGAGGGGGCCGAACGTCGAGGTCGAGCTAGTCGTTTCCCTGAAGCGCATACTCGTCGGCGGCGAGGAGACCGTCCGCTACACTCGCACCGTGGCGTGCTCGGAATGCGGCGGGTCGAGGGCGCGGCCCGGCACGGAGCCGAAGGTATGCACCGAGTGCGGAGGGTCGGGGCAGAAGGTGTTTACGACACAGCAGATGGGCATGACCGTCCAGCAGGTCGCCGTGTGCCCGACGTGCAGGGGCCTCGGCTCTATAATCGAAGACCCGTGCCCGCACTGCAGGGGAACCGGGAGCGAAGAGCAGGAGAGCGAGATAAAGATCAGGGTGCCGGAAGGCATCGAGGAAGGGACCGCTCTGAGAGTCACGGGGCATGGAGGGTTCAGCCCCGAGCCGGGCGGCACGCCGGGCGACCTCATCGTCGTGATCCACACCGAGGAAGACCCGCGGTTCGAGAGAAGGGGCGACCACCTCCACAGGATCGAAAAGATTCAGATAGCAGATGCCGTATTGGGGATAACGCTTACCGTGCCGACGCTTGTCGGCGAGGCGGAGGTGAAAGTCCCGGCGGGGACCCAGCCGGGAACCGTCATGCGGCTCGCGAACGAGGGACTTCCCAACTTCCGCAGCGGCCGCCGGGGCGACATATACCTCAGAATACAGGTCGAGATACCCAAAAAGATTTCCGACGAAGAGAAGGAAATTTTCGACAGGCTTAAAGAGCTCGGCGAAGGGAAGGCTAAATAGAACTCCTTACCGGCTCGCTGCCTGGAGCCTGCGCGGCCCTCACTGCCCGCCGGTTACAGCCGTCGAAGTGAATGGGAAGCTCAGCGAGCGGAACACGTCGTTCGAGCTGTTGACGTAGCCGACGTCGAGCGTCACCCGGCTCACGGTTTCGGGCAATTCCTTGAAATAGATAAATCCCTCGATAGACGCATTCGGATAAACCATCCCTGGCATGAGAGCCCCGGTGACGACGTCCTTCGTGCTGACCGGGACGGGGTAATAGTAGACCGGAGGGGGGTAGTACCAGAATGAGCCATAGTAAGGCCTGTAGAACGGGCGGTAGTATCCCCACGGCCCCCACGGGCCGCCACCCCAGCCGCCGTAGCCGAACCCCACCGAAACGCGCGGGTAGGCAGGGGCGTAGTTGAAGTCGGACTGGGACAGCATGTTGGCGACCGTCTCGGGATTTATCGGGCCGTACTGAGTCCTGAACTCGTCGAACATGACGAGGTCCTTATAGCTTACGATTATCGGGTTTCCGGAGAAGTTCTCTATCTCTACGTAGAACGGCGTGACGAAGATTGGCAGGTTGCGCGGAGTCCCCGGCCAGTAGGACGGGATGACGGTTATCCTTACGCCGTCCTCGGACGTCTGGATGCTGGGCACGGGGTTGAACGATACCGCCGGCTGCCTGTATGAGGGATAACAGCTGGCGAGTGCGGGTATGAGAAGCACGAGTCCTATGCAGATTGCGACGGTGTGTGTATAAGCGCTCTTCATTCCGGCCCCCTGTGCAAGATATAAATCAGTATATAAAAGTATAGTTTACCACCTCTTCACTTTCCATAAATATAACGGGCCGAAGTATCTCGAATAGTCCTGGAAATCCTGCCGGTTGGTCCTCCGCAGACCGCCGCCGGACTTGGCTTACCAGTCCCGATTTGCTACAATAAATCTTCACAAATTCCACGGGAGACAGGAAAAAGAAATGGGAAAATATCCGCCTGGTCTGGACGTAGCGATCGATTATAAATTCATGGATG
>JBFWTW010000011.1:0-26539 GCA_050247635.1 Candidatus Dadabacteria bacterium
AGTAATATCCAATTAGTGATTCTGGACCTCGATGTGACGAAATAGAAGAGATCTTCATAAGTGCGGTAGTACCATCTTTATTCCTATCATTGATATTAGCACCCGAACTTATCAATAAATATGAAATTAGCAGATCTCTTTCTACTGCCAGCATCAAAGGTGTATCACCTTTTTCATTCTTTGCATTCACATTCGCGCCATGGTTGATTAAATCTGAGACCACATTTCTTTGTTTGCTAACAATTGCATGAGTTAAGTCTGTAACACCTGATTTATCTTTGTGATTTGCATTAGCACCAGCTTCTAAAAGATAATTTACAATGCGCGCATTATTTTTTCTTATAGCGCTTGTTAATAGATAATTCCCTTTTCGATCCTTTATATTTACATCGGCCCCTGCATGAATTAGAGCTTCAAATAAATCATTTCTTCCAGCTTCATAAGCATATGTTAGTGCTGTAAAACCTTTCTCATCTCTGCTATTTACATCAACTACTTCCTTGATCAGTAATATGAAAGTGTCATAATCAACGTTGGTTTTAATAGATTCAATGAGCAATTTATTTCCATGTACATTATCTTTCATGTGCGTAGCGACGATTTCCAGAAAAATTTTTGGATACGACACATTACAAAATGTCCATATAAGTTCTCGTCGAAGGATATTATTATAGAACAAATATAGTGATTATATCAACGATTGAATCAGGCAATCACACAGTAAAACTAAATCAGAAGTTATTAAGGAAGTTGCTGTTTGGATATTTCGCTGTTATAGTCGCCGAGTATTATAAGTTCCGGATCTATCTTTACGGACTTAAAAGCAGGTTAGGTTATTGAGAGAAGTTACAGCCGGGATTCGCCCATAAGGACAATTTTCCCGGTAGGCAGCGTAACGCCCCCCGCCGGTTCAACGCTCACCGCAAAAGCGCTTACGTTTCCAATATCTTTAAGTGATTTTATAACGTGCATGTAGTTACCCTTCTCATCAACGCTAAAAACCCCTGCGCTTTTGGGCTCGCCGTCCGCGATTGCCCAGAGCTGATAGGTTTTTCCTTGAGGCACTTCGGGGAGCTCAAGCGCATAGAACATTGCCTCGTCATCATCTGGGTTCCACAGCACCCTTCCTACAGCCTTTAGGTCGGGCTCGGTTTTTACAAGATTAATTATCACGACCTCTGGATTCTCGAGGAATGCAAGCATATCCGACCGGCCCTCAATATCTTTTTTCAAAACAGCTATTTCGGAATCCTTTTCCTGAATTTGTGATTGTAGCTCTGAAATAATTGCCTGTTGCCCGCCGAGTTTCGAATCAATTGAATAAATATAAGCGAGCAGGGCAATAATTATAACCACACTTGCCGCTGCAAAACCCGTCACAATGGGCTGGAACCTTTGCCAGAAGGGAACTTTAATATCATGCGTTAGGGGCTTTGAGCCAGATCTGATTTCGGCAAGTAATTTATCCTTTAGCCCGGGGTTCGGCTCCTCGGCTTTCAAGGCATGAGCCATCTGGGATATGGTTAGCTCGTATTCCGCAATGAGATCTTTGTATTTCTGAGGGTTTTCTTTTATGTATTTTTCAGCCTCAATAAGGTCATCCCCGTCCAGTATACCAAGGGCATAGGCGGAGATTAATTCTGCGATTCGGTTGTTCTCAGACATACACAGCCTCTGTAAATATAAAGTACATATTGAGCGATTAAAGTACAATTCCCGGAAGATTTTCTAAATATATACGATTTAAAATTTATTTGGATCATAGTTACTGATAAATTTTGGTCCAGGCTTTTTAGATTATGCTATAGTGGTTATCTTCTTTTAAGAACTGTGCTTAGCTGGTAGCTATGTCCCCAGACGATAAGGAAATTAACGTGAGCTCTGTAGAGAGAAATTTGAGATGGCAGGGGTATCTCTCGGAGATCGCTCAGGGGAGAGAGAGTGCGCTTTCAGCGCTCTATGACGAAAGTAAAGGACTTGTCTATACCTTTGCACTTAAGATTCTGGATAACCAATCGGATGCCGAAGAGATTGCTCTGGATGTATATAAGTATGTCTGGAACAATGCGGCTAATTATAATGCCGAGCTCAGCAACCCCTCTACCTGGCTTATAATGCTGACCCGCTCTCGTTCTATAGATAAGAACAGGGCGAGAAAAGATACCCAAGAGTTATCCGACATTATCGAAAAAGAGATATCCAGCTCGGAAAAGAGCACCGAGAAGGCTGCTTTGGAATCGGAGCAGAGAAAGATTATTCTCGAAGCCTTGTCGGAGCTCGACCCAAATCACAGACGGGTGCTGGAGCTCGCTTATTTTTATCAGTACACCCAGTCGGAAATATCCGAGATGATGGGTATACCGCTCGGATCCGTTAAAAGCATAGTCAGGTTAGCAACGGACAA
The DNA here is from genome assembly GCA_050247635.1 of Candidatus Dadabacteria bacterium. Classification (GTDB taxonomy): domain Bacteria; phylum Desulfobacterota_D; class UBA1144; order Nemesobacterales; family UBA2774; genus JADLGH01. The sequence goes on from JBFWTW010000011.1 coordinate 2,405, forward strand.
GCTGAAGAAAACCCTGGAAATAATTAAATAGCTTCTTAGGATTTACCATCTGTAATAGCACCCCATCTCTACATTGATGGCCCAAAATCAACGAGCCTTCAAATTCCTGTGATCCAAAAATAACTCCGCCCCGTATACATCTTCAACGTTTTATTTTCGTGGAGAAAATGCTCGACGGTCAATCGCTTGCCGGAAAGGAAATTCCGGAACCTTCCGTTCGAGAGCATACGAAAATACGGAAAGACAGTTTAAGAAAAAGCAAAAAAATCCAAAGAAGGAGGCAGAAAATCGTGACGACTAATAACAAACGAAGGACTTTGTTAGAGCTGTTGCTGGGTTCAAACGATGTGCCGGTGTCTGAAGATGAAGTCGTAAGAACGCCAGAGAAACCAAGTAGCGGTATTTTGTCGGCCCCGACCAGCCGCAGGCAGATGTTATATAACATCGGCCTTGCAGGGGCCGGTATCGCCGCAGGGTCCGTCATTGGAGCCTGTGACGATGGCGGCAGAACCATGGCTGATGACAAACAGAATATAGATCCTGCAATACTGAATTTCGCCTTGAACCTCGAATATCTCGAAGCCGAATACTATTTGAGAGCAATAGGCCAGCAGCTCGGTGACAGCGACCGGGGCATGGGGGCAGGGACAGTAACAGGAGGCAGCGCTGTGCCTTTCACGCCCGGGGGTTTGATAGAGCAGTACGCAACGGAGATTGCCGGGGACGAGCTCAATCACGTTAAATTCCTCCGCTCCGCTTTGGGAAACGGCGCCGTATCCGAGCCGGATATCAACTTTACGGACGCATTCAATGCTATCGGCTTTGATCCCTTCGCCAGTGAATTCAATTTCCTGCTCGGGGCATTCGTCTTTGAGGATGTCGGTGTAACGGCGTATAACGGGGCTGCGCCGCTCATAACCAGTAAGGATATTCTGGCCGCGGCCGCGAGCATTCTGGCGGTTGAAGCCTATCATGCGGGCGAGATACGCGTCGTGTTATACGCCCTCGGGCAAGACAACCCGACGTTGATAGACACCGCAAACGCGATTTCCGACGCGCGGGACATGTTCGACAGCGACGGTATCGATAACGATCAGCCGATAACCGCGGGAGGCGCGAATATCATACCGACGGATGCAAACGGGCTTGCATTCGGCCGAAGCGTAGAGTCCGTGCTCAGAATCGTATATTTGAACAGCGACGGCCTGCCCGGCGGATTCTTCCCCAATGGCTTGAACGGGACATTCGCCTAGTGAGAAGCCCGTGTTTTTGAAGGGAATATTGGGCCGTCAGAGATTCTTGGGGCGGCGGTTTCGAACGCCTGGCTCGTGACTATATGAAAGCATCGAAAAGTATCTTGAGAAAAAAGCAAAAATCCAAACAAGGAGGTGTGTCTATGTCTACGATAGGAAAGACGCAGATTACCATTACGTTCATCTGTCCGCCGGAGCAAGTGGCCGAAGGAGAAAGGATCTTCGCCAGTCACGCAAAATGGATGGAGGCGACGCATCACAGGTCGGGCGAGCTGGCCATGCTTCGCTATAACATCATCAAGGGACCGGAGCTCGAAAATCCCCTGGATCCCGGGTCGAATCCAACGGGCAATACAATGTTCGTTCTGGATGAGATGTATGAGAACCAGGCTGGACTGGACGATCACTGGAAAAGGGCGCCTGTGGAATGGAGCGATATCGGCGCATTGGTGGAATGGGCGGGCAAGTGCAAAGTTATCACTTCGCACAACGGCGTTGCGATACAGGGACTTTGGTAAAGAGTATAAAACCGGAATCGCGCACTTTGACACCCGGGTGGTTGCAGAGTCAGTTTGTATCTCCGAATCGGACGAAACAAATCTATGCGAACAAATCAAAATTCTATCTTAATTAAGGAGGTGCAGAAATGCACATTATGACAAGAAAGTCTTTATTAACAATCGCGGCAGTGGCAATCATTTCTTTCGCGGGCATGCCGGCAGTCGCTGAAGATTCGACAGTAGCCACGGATCCAACGGTTATGGTTGGCGGCGAGGCCATGTATCCGGCCAAGGACATCGTAGATAATGCCGTAAATTCGACCGATCATACGACGCTAGTGGAGGCAGTAAAGGCAGCGGGGCTCGTCGAAACGCTCAAGGGGCCGGGCCCCTTTACGGTATTTGCGCCGACGAATGACGCCTTTGAAAATCTCCCTGACGGAACCGTCGCGATGCTTCTCAAGCCGGAGAATAAAGAAGCTCTGGTAAAAGTCCTGACCTATCATGTCGTTCCGGGCCGTCTGACTTTCGATGCTCTGGCTGAACAGATTAAGGCGGGCAACGGAATGGCGCAGCTCAAAACGGCAAGCGGCGGCATGTTAACGGTTATGATGAACGGCCCGCACAATATAATCGTGAAGGATGAAAAGGGCAACGTCGCTGATATTTCCACTTACGACGTGATGCAGTCGAACGGCGTCATACAGGTAATAGATACCGTTCTGCTTCCAAACTAAAACCCCCGAAATCAGCTTAAGATAATTGGCCGAGCGCTCCCGTTATTATTCGGAGCGCTCGCCGTTACTGCATTGAAATTCACTATACCCACCATGCCGGACTAAAGCGGTTACAAGGTATTGTCCGCGCGTCAGATATGGTAAAAGCCGGGATGAAAACCGCTCGGACCGTTCGAAGCTCCGGGCCGGAATGATGGCCGGGGAGAGCGCCCGGCTCTGAATGTCTATAGTCGTTTCGGGCGGCAATTTCTGAAGCCGGATGATTAATCACTTTGATGTCGGCTAGAAATAATTAAAATGTATTCGCATGAGAGGAATAATGAAGCTTAAGACCGTTCTGGTATTACTGGCATTGATACTTATCCCTTTGGCCGCCCGGGCGGATAAGGCCCAGGATTTTATAGACGCCGGAATTACAAAGGCCGAGTCGGGGAATTTAGAGGGCGCCGTTTCAGATTTTACCAAGGCTATAGAGCTCGACCCGGATTCGGCCGAGGCATATTACAGCAGGGGCCTGACCAGGGGGAAGCTGGGCGATCTTGAGGGCGCGCTGGCCGATTTTAACAAGTCCATCGAGCTTAATTCTGAAAGCTCGTTAGCGTACAACAACCGTGGAAACATCAAAAGCGACCTGGGAGATCCAACAGGCGCGATCGAAGATTACGATGAAGCGATAAATCTCGATCCCGCTTTTGCGATGCCGTACAACAACAGGGGTACCTCTAAATCCAAGCTGGGCGACAAGAAAAGCGCGATAGCCGACTATAACAAGGCGATAGAGCTGGATCCGAAGATGGAGATGGCATACAACAACCGGGGGAACGCAAAATTGGAAAGCGGCGATACCAAAGGGGCGCTCGAAGATTTTAATAAGGCTATAGAGCTCAACCCGAAATTTATCACCGGCTACTTTAACCGGGCAAACATCAAGGAACAGACAGGCGACTACGAAGGCGCATTGGCGGATTACACGAAAGCGATTGAAATTAATCCCAACTATGCAGACTCGTTCATCAACCGGGGTTACGCCAAAACCAATATGAAAGACTATGAGGGGGCGCTCAAGGATTTCAATAAAGCGATAGAGCTCCAGCCGAAATCTGCGATAGCTTATTACAATGTAGGGCTTACCTACTATAAAATGGGTAAATACCGGGATGCTGTGGCGAACTATGATAAAGCGATAGAGTGGGATCCGAGATTTGCCCAGGCCTACGAGAGCAGGGGCACAAGCAAGGCTCTCCTTGAAGATTATAAAGGCGCCTTGTCCGATTTCACCAGGGCCATCGATCTCGACCCCGAGAACCCGAAGCCATATTACGGCAGCGCCTTTGCCAGGATTCTATTGGGGAATACGGTATCTGGCTGTAAAGACGCCAAAAAATCGTTCGACATGGGGTATTCCAGGGCGGAGGAATTACTAACCAAATACTGTCAGAAATAGAGGATGCAGTGGACTCCTTATCTGGCAGCGCTCCGGATATTATAGTAAGGTTAGGGAGCGAGTGCCGCGCTTGGCGCTCGCTACTGTTCCCGAATAGAAATTCGCGATCGATATTTCCGAGTTGCAGGGTGACAGAGCGTGATAAAACTGAAGCCGTTGAGCTCCGACGAAAAGATTGCGGTAGCCGTCCCTACGAGGAACAGACCGTCGTATCTCTCGATCCTGATATCCTGCATATTGAGCCAGACTTATACGAACTGGATGCTGCTGATTAACGACCAGAGCGATACGCCCGTCGACAGGGACCACGCCCTCCGGGACCTGTTTAATCTCGCGAAAAGGACGGGACACGACGTCCGTATAATACGCACGGACAAAGGATCGGAAAGGCACCAGAGCGCTATGGAGGCAGTCCCCGAAGACATAGAGCTCATGCTCCGGATAGACGACGACATGTTCCCGGAGCCCGTGTTTTTGGAAAACGTGCTAAAACCATTCAGGTTCTTCCCGTCAGAGCCGCTGGCCGCTGTGGGCGGCCTCCACCCGGAGCCCGGGAACGGCCCGAGGGATCTGGACATCGCGCTCGGCGACCCCGAATGGATTCCCAGATTCGACAAGCCCGATTGGAGGCTCCAGGGGCATTTCTATTACAACGCTCCAGAGATACTGGAGGCGGAATCGCTCGGCGGCGGAGCGATACTCTACAGGCGAAGCGCCGTCGAGGACGCGGGGGGATGGGCAGCACCGGGGTATTCGGATTTGGCGTTCAGGGAAGAGAGCGACCTTTGCGCAAGGTTATATGCCAGGGGCTACACGATGATGATTACTACAGAGGCGATTGTCTGGCATCTCCTGGCTCCAACCGGCGGGGCGAGAAAATATCTAAAGACCGGGACAGGCAATATAATGATCTCGGACAAGAGCGATATGGAGTCCGACGAAAGGGTGTTCGCCGAGACGCTGCGGGGTATATCGAAGGGAGTGGGCGGCTCGCCCCGGGAGCTCAGGCGCTACAGGCTGAGCGAGCTCGAGTCCGGAATATATAAACCGGCCGGATTGAACCCGACAGGGCGGACGCTGGGTATCCTAAAGCGGCTGATGAGAAAATATAAAGCCTTACGCCGCCACATCGAAACGAACAGGTGAGCAGGCGTACAGCCCGGAGATGGGCGCTCGTCACTGCATCTCCGGAGAGGGGCGGCGATGAAAGCCGCACCTCTCCTCTTATGCATTTTATATGTTCCGATCATTTTTTTACCGCGTCTACTTCGAGATATTCCCCGTAGAGCGTCGTCGTGCCGTCCCTGGCTATGTCGTACTCCGAGAATACATCTTCGAGGTCCTTTCGTAGCGCCGCTCTTTTCTCGCCGTCGAGCGCCTGAGACGCCCTGTTGGTAGGCCCGTAATTATCGAAGAAGAACTGAACGACCTCGGGCACACTGAAAGGATAGTGCCAGAGCGGATATATCTTCTTCGTAAGTATTATGTGGCTGACGGAGTTGCCGAAGCGGGTTTTGACGACCTCTTCATTTCCCCAGAGAAGGGGCGAGGGCACGTCCGAAGGGGGCGGGACATGCCCGGCGATCGTCTTGAACATCCGGCCGACGAATCCCTCGGGCGTCCAGTTGACCATGAGTATTCTGCCGCCCGGCTTCGTCACCCTGACGAGCTCCGAAGCCACCATGTCAGGACGCGGCGCGAACATCGCACCGACGAGGGTGGCGACGACGTCGAAAGTGTCGTCCTTATATGGAAGGCCCTCGGCGTCTCCCTCGTCGAAGCTGGCGTCGAGCCCTTCGCTCGCCGCACGCGCGCGGGCCGTGGCGACCCAGTTGGGGGCTATGTCAACACCGGTGACATTGATACCGGCTCGGGACGCCGGTATGGATATCTGTCCGGCCCCGCAGGCGACGTCGAGCAGCTTTTTGCCCGGCGCTATTTTCCATTCGTTCAGGATTTCGACGGCGCCCGGCTCCATATACGTTGCGAACTTGCCGTAATCCCCAGAATTCCATACATCCTTCATCCTTGATTTAACTGCTTCTATGTTCTGTATAGTGCTCATTGTTCTCTCCTTATGATTTAGTTTTTGTTTGTTAAAAGCGGGAGCCTTTCGGCCCCCGCCATTTTAGCGCCGGTTTATATCCTGACGCTGAATACGAGAAGTGTGTTCTCATCGCTCTCAGTCCTCGCGGCGGTTTTCGGTGAGTCGTGCTGGATGTGCGTCTTGGCAGGGGCCAGGTAAAAGCTCATCGGGCTCGACTCGACCTCTCCGCCTCTCGTTTCGCTCTTCACTTCAATAGCGGCAGGGGTATCCGTGTAGAGACCCATGTAGTCCGCCGCCGAAGAAAGGGACGCGAAACCGAGCGTAAGACCGAGCGTAGTAACCGTAATTAACTTCTTCATTGCTAATCACCTCCTTTTGGTTTATTTGCTTTATAGCGTGATTGCTCTCTTTTTTTTGCTACTCAGGGAGTAATTCCCCTGTTCCTCCGGCTTCCGCGGGCAGGTCCCTGAATTTCGGGAGCCCGTCTTTCATGGGAAGCACAGTCTCCTGATAGTTGACGTGTACCGCAGCCTTAAATGGCAAATCCGGGATCGTGGCTGCGTATACGTCGGTGAGCCCCATAACCGGGTGCTCGGTTAGCAGGTGGCCACCGCAGGACGTACACCACTTGCGGAAGCTCATCGGGGTCTTGTTGTATGTGCCAATCTTGTCTTCACCCTTCGTCACCCTTACCGTCTCGGGCGTCCAGAGGGAAAAGGCATTGACAGGGCCGGCCGACCAATGCCGGCACGAGTCACAGTGGCAGTAACCCATGAGGGCCGGGTCGCCCGATACGCTAATCTCGACCGCACCGCAAAAACATCCGCCTTTGTAAGTATGTTTGCCGCTCATATCGTATCTCCTATGAGGACTAGCCTCGTTTATTTACTTGACGGATGTAAAGTGCAACGGGCGTGCCAAGTGAGATGGAATCGACAAAATATAGTTATAACAGTGGGTTAGGTTCAGACAGGAAGAATCCTTCTGTAGCGGGATTTCGCTATTCGCGATTTCTCGCTACCGAGTAGAGGCGGGATTTCGATAGAAACGGGCGAGGCCGGTTATTTGGATGGTATATCGATGCCGAAGGCTTTTATCTTAGAATTGAGCGTCGAGGGGGGGACGCCGAGCATGGCGGCCGCGCCGTCCTTGCCCGATACTTTCCAGCCGGTTTTTTTGAGGGCGCGGAGAATATTGTTCTTCTCCAGCTCCTTCAGGTCATTGTCGGAAAGCACCGCATCGGGGGCGGCTGCGGTTCCGGGCGCGGGGGCCCTGTCCCCGGGTTCGGGGAGAGCCCTTTCGAGGTTCACTCTCCCGTCTATGGACGTTATCACCGCGCGCTCCATCACGTTCTGAAGCTCCCTTATATTTCCGGGCCAGGGATAGGACCTGAGCCGTTCTATATCGTCCGCCGAGAGGGGGGCAAGTGACGTACCATCCCGGGCTGAGAATTTTTCGACGAACGAGCGGGCGAGCTTCTCTATATCTTCGGCGCGTTCCCTGAGGGGAGGAAGCTCTATTTGAAAGACGTTCAGCCTGTAGTATAGGTCTTCCCTGAATCTTCCTTCCTTTACCTCTTTTAAGAGATCCCTGTTCGTCGCAGAGATGACGCGGACGTTCACTTTCGCGGTCTTCGAGCTGCCAACGGGCTCGAACTCTCCTTCCTGGAGCACCCGAAGGAGCTTCGATTGAAGGTCAAGCGGGAGCTCGCCTATCTCGTCCAGAAAGATGGTCCCGCCGTCGGCTATCGCGAAGCGCCCCTCGCGCCTTCGCGTTGCGCCGGTAAATGCGCCCTGCTCGTGTCCGAAGAATTCACTCTCTATAAGGTTCGAAGGAATGGCCGGACAGTTGACCTTTACGAAGGGCTTATCGGCCCTCCGGCTCGAAGAGTGAATGGACCTCGCAATAAGCTCCTTTCCGGTCCCTGTCTCGCCGAGTATGAGGACGGTCGCATCCGTTCCAGCTACCTTCTTTACGTCTTCGAGGACTCTCTTAAGCGGCTCGCTATCGCCTATTATCCCGCCTTCGCCAGTCAGGGATTTTATCTCTTCCCGGAGGTATTCCGATACGCTTGTGAGGGAGCGTATCTTGTTTTCCGCCTCGAGCCTTTCGTTGACGTTACGGAGAATGAGGGTATAGAACCTCTCGTTTCCCATGACGTAGCTCGAAAGGGTCGCCTCCGCGGGGAACTCGGCCCCGGTTTCGCTTACGGCCCTTATGCCTTCGGGTATCCAGATGAATTTTTCCCCCTCGGGTTTTGCGTCGAGGAACTCCGATATACGTATGAGCTTCCCGCTGCTTTCCTTCGTGAGAAGGAGGTTAAAGAGCCTTCCCTGCATTTTGCCGCTTCCGTATCCGAACAGCTTCGCCGCCGCCGGGTTCAGCCTCGTCACCTTGAAGCCGCTGTCGAACTCTATTATCGCGTCCATCGCGCTGTCGAAGAGCCTTCTAAGCTTCTCTTCGCTTTGAAGGATCTCTTTCTCTGCCCGCATGCGCCTCATCTCGGCGCTGGCGCGGTTGGCGAATATGCGGAACACGTTAAAGACCTGTGTGTCTTCGGGGATGGGAAGCCGGTCTATGACAGAGAGGTGGCCTAGAATTGTCCCGTCGGTGTCCACAAAGGGGACTCCCAGATAGCTCACAGCCTGGAGATTGGGGAGCGCCTTTCCGAGCTCGGGGTTACCCTGAAATCTTTCGAACAGTTTGTCCCGGATGTGTACGAGCCTTTTTTGCTCGACGACCAGCTCGCAAGCGGTACCCGTGACGGGATACTCGAAGCTCTTGACCCGGCTGCCCCCTAGGTAGAACGCTATCGAACGGAGGCGCTTCGTGTCTTCGAAATATTCGGTGACCCACGCGCCGTATGTGTGGAGGACCTTGGAAAGGTTTTCGACGAGCGAATCGAAGAACGCCTCTCCGACTTCGGAGGAGGTGCCTTCGAGAATCGAGCGTATAGCCTCGTTTTCCTCTACGCCCTTAAATGGGACTCGATTTGTTTCCATATACAGCCGGCTAGAAGCCTCGATATATCACTAGATTATAATCTATTGCAAGCCCGGATTCCTAGAGCCTGTGTAAGGCGAGTGAATATCACGAAGCTATAGCCGACTATCAGGGAAATGCTCAGCCGAATATATTTCTGACGATGACGAAGGCCGCCACGAGGAGTATGGCGACGGCAAAGGTTTTCTGAAGGGAAGTGCCGGACAGCTTGCGACCGATTGCCTGACCCGCGAAGAGCCCGGCTATGCCGCCAGCGACGAAGAGGAGAGTGACTTCTCCCGAGACGATCCGCCCGGCGAGTATCTGCGAGGCGACGCCCGACGCGCTTATTAGAACTATGACCATGAGGGACGTGCCCACGGCGCGGTGTATGGACATGCCGCTGAAGAGTACGAGAGCGGGGACTATAATGAATCCGCCGCCGACCCCGAAGAGGCCGGAGAGGACGCCGGTGATAACGCCGACTACGATAAGGAGGACGGCGCAGCAGGAGCTCATTATAAGGATGCCGGACGGGTCGCGCTCGCAGGAGGGGCCGCTGGCCATGCAGTCCTGGCCGTCTACGGCCGGGCGCAGCTCGCTTTGAACCAGCCCCGCCTTCTGCCAGAGCCTGACGGCGACGACCGCCATCAGAACGGCGAACAGGAGAAGGAGAAGGGTTTGCGAGAGGAGGCCCGCGATCCATGTCCCTATAGGGGCTCCGACCATGCCGGCGACGGCGAATAGAAGCCCCGTCCTTAGCTCGACGTTGCCCCTGTGCCAGTGTGAAATGAACCCGACTATCGATATCGCCCCCACGGCGGAGAGCGACGTAGCCACGGCGTCCTTCGCCGAGAGACCGAGCCCGTATACAAGGAGAGGCACAGCGAATATCGCGCCCCCGCCGCCTGTGAGGCCGAGCGAGAGACCGACGAGGGCTCCGAATATGAGGCTGGTTACCGGCATCGGGGTTCCTTCACCTCAGCTCCTTTCGATCGGGTATCCGGCCGCTGCCCAGGCGCGGTATCCGCCGTTCATATCGACGACGTCGTATCCGGCGCGCTGGAGCACGCTGGCGGCGATCGCAGCGCGCTCGCCCCCGAGGCAGTGGACGACCACAGGCTTCGACCGTTCCACTCCGTTCATTTCGTGAAGGAGCTTTCCTACGAATCTGTGCACTGCTCCTGGTATGTGTCCTTCCTTGTATTCGGTCGCCGCGCGTACGTCGAGGACCGTGGCGACGCCGCCCTCGATGCGGGAGCGAAGCTCTTCGGGTGAGGCGGATTCGTAGGCCTCGGTCCTGAGCCCGGCGCCCTTGACGGCGCTGGCGTCGAAATATCCGCCGACGTTATCGATACCTATAGAGCGCAGGCGGCGAAGGTGATCGTCTACGGATGACTCGTCCGCGATGAGATAAACCGGCCGCGAGTAATCGACGAGAAATCCCGCCCACCTTACCAGCCCGCCCGCCGGTATGTTTATCGTCCCGGGGACGTGGGCCTTCGCGAACTCCTCCGCGGGAGCAGTGTCGATGACCGGGTACCGGGCCGCAGCTTCGGTGAGGATATCCGGGAAGAGGGCATCTACCGGCGGCAGCGTACGAATAAGCGCCGGGCCTTCTTTGTTGACGCGCTTCATTACGGCGAAGTAGTAGGGAGTCTCGGGCTGATCGGAGAGGATATAGTCCACGAACTCCTGTTCACCCCGGAACTGAAGCCCCGGATTGAACCGCTTTTCGTAGCCGACCGTGCTCGACGGAATCGCGCCGAGGCCCTTGCCGCAAGCGCTCCCGGCGCCGTGAGCGGGCCATATCTGGAGATAGTCGGCGAGGTCGCGGAAGCGGTTCAGCGAATGATAGAGCTGCCTCGCGCCTTTCTCGGCGCTGCCGGCTACACCAGCCGCGGTCTCGAGGAGGTCGGGCCGGCCTATGGAGCCGACGAAGACGAAGTCGCCCGTGAAAATCCCCATTGGCTCGTTCGCGCCGCCCCCCTCGTCTGTAAGAAGAAACGATATATGCTCGGGCGTATGGCCCGGGGTGTGGACGGCCTCCAGCCGTACCTTGCCGACGCGGAACGAATCGCCGTCTTTAAGAAGCTGCGTATCGTAATGGCCCACGAACTGGTACTTCCATTCGGCAGGGCCTTCGTCGGACAGGTAGAGCCTGGCCCCGACCCTGTCGGCGAGCTCGCACGAGCCGGAAACGAAGTCGGCGTGAATGTGCGTTTCGGCAGAGCCGACTATGCGGAGCCCTTCTTGCTCCGCGGCTTCGATGTATTTGTCTACGCTTCTCCCCGGATCGATAACCACCGCCTCGCCGGTTTGCTGGCAGCCGACGAGGTACGATGCGTGGGCTAATTCTGAGTCGTAAAAATATTTAAGCAGCATTTAGTTTCTCCTATTCTATATTTGTTCCCCCGAGCGCCGGCGCTATCCGCCGAACGCGGACGGGTTTTTCTCGCAGGCTGCGCCATCGTCCGGGCTTTCCTTGACCTGGTTCCACGGCATACGGGCAAGGAGCATAGCCATACCGCAGGTGTCCGTTACGCCCGCAAAGACGAGCCCGGCCCCTACGAATGCCGAAAGCGCTATCCAGTACGGGCTTACAAGTGCGGCGAGCACGACGCCCAGAAGAACCATGGAGCCCGCTGCGATCCGTACCTGACGGTCGAGGGATATGGTCTTCTTCCCTCGAACGACCGGAAGGCCGGCTTCTTCCCATGCGAGGACACCGCCGTCGACGTTTACGACGTCTACACCGGCGTCGTTAAAGAGCTTGAGACATGCCTCCTTGCCCCTGTTCCCGGAACGGCACATTACGTATACGGGCCGCTCTCCTTCGGCGAAGGCGGATGCGTTTAACCGGTCGAGCGGCACGTTCCGCGCGAAGCCTACGTGTATTTCACGGAACTCGGCCGGGGTCCTGACGTCGATAAGCTCGACGTTTTCACCGGCTGCCTTAAGCTCCGAGAGTCTCTCTGGTGTAATTGTTTGTACGCTCATTTCTTTCTCCTTTTCGGACATTGGTTGCTAATTAGTCGATATATCGGAATATTCCCAAGTATAAGGGCAAAAAAATTCCCGCTCATGCGGCGGCCCCCCCGCAGCGATCCTCTACGCACTTCATGAGGTTTTTAATATGAGGGTCCGCGACGCGGTAGAACACCTTCCTTCCTTCCTTATCGCTGCTTAAAAAACCGCAGCGCTGCATCAGACGAAGATGCTCCGACGCCATAGCAGTCGGCAGACCGCAGGCCTCGGCCAGCTCCCCGACCGTAAATCTGCCGGCCAGCATCATCTGGATCATCCTCAGGCGATGGGGATGGGCCAGCACGCGGAGGCACTCGGCGGCCTGCGTCAGCGAATCGAGGCTGGTCAGCTTCGGAAAGTCTATGTTCTGTGTCATCGTGTTCTGCATACTTATAATATATCGGAATATTCCGAACTGTCAAGAGTATTTTTACAGTTTCAAGTGCGATTCTGTCTTCGGAGCGGAGGGCTGAGGCCTACCGCGCACGGGCCGGGTGAGGATACGAGGAAATTTAGATCTCACGATGAAAATATTCTCATCCTTACGAATGCAGATGCAATTATTCTCTAGTAATATCTATACTTTCAACAAAACAGAATTTTTCAGAGACTCCTAGAAAAACGTCTTCAAGAAATTTGACGAAGTAATCTTGTTCAGTGGAATTGCAATCAAGTTCTATACTTTTAATATTGTAAGTATTGGCTACTTTTTTTGCGCCTTTTTGTAATCCTAAAGGACTAACTAATATTGCACCATCAGCTCCTGTTTCTTTGACTCTGAGAGCAAGTGCTCCTACCGCTTCTTGTTTGATTTTGGAAGTTGTTAAACGTCTGCATTCTATTATTATAAATTTGTTATCTTCCTTCACTCCAATAGCCTCTAAATTCCAAGTTGTACCACTTTCTCCAACTTTTTTTTGCTTTGTTTTGACCTCAGACAAATCAAAATTATTTTTAAGTTGTTCAAGAATGTAAGCGGCAGCTTCTTCATAGTTCATCCAGTCCTTATTACTCATTGAACACCTCCACTGCATATTATAAATAATATATTAACTATACAGATATCAACAAACATTGCAATATAGAATCCCGATTTTAATGTAACAATACCTCGTAGGCGACCCATTCGTCCGAGCCCCTCACCAGTCTGAGGAAGCCGAGCCGGGAAAGCCTTTCCTTGAGCGCGGGGTCTCTCACGACAATAAATCTCGTCTTCTCCTCTTTTACGCGGGCCAGTATTTCGGCGTCGCTCATCGACAGGAGGTCTGACGGCGTGCCGGCGTATTCGTCAGTAATCGGCCTGTCGAAGAGTACGAGGCCGAAGTGTTCCGCCGCGAGCCTTATATAAAAGAAGTCCCAGTACGCGCGCTCCAGCATTATTGTGCCGTCGCCGCCGGGCCATTTGCTGTCCATCGCGTCCTTGACGAACAGGCCGACGTTCACGGCCTCGCGCGCGTTCTTCGTTTCGTAATCGGGCAGCTCGAGGAAGCTCGTCCATAGCAAATAGACGACCAGCGCCGCGGCCGCGCCGCGAAGAAGCCACGAAACCGGCGCGCGGAGATCGAGGAAGAAGAGCGTATAAATACCGAGGGCCGAATACGGCACGAAGAGTATGAAGAACGGGAGGCAGTAGCGCCCGGGAGCGGCCGACGCCGGGACTGAAAAGACGTTGTACACCGAATAGACGGCGAGGGCGATAATACCGGCCGCGAGCGGGAAGAGGGCTGCGGTTCGCCGCGCCCTCAGGGCCGCAAATATGCCCACGGGGAAAAAGAGCCAGACTAGCCGGTGCTCGGAATGATACACGAGCCGGGGGTAGTAGGCGAGCTTCTTCCACAAAGAGACGTCGTAGTCGGAGTAGTACGGGAGTGTCCTCGCCGCGTGGTCCCTGAACATATAGAGCCATTCGCCCGTGGCGGCGCGCTCTATAGGAAGATAGAGTATGATGAAGAGATTACTCAGCACAAAGAAGCCCGCGAGCTCCAAAAAGTCTCTCCGGTTTTTCTCCCTCATAAATACCAGGGCGTACATCAGAAGGAAGAGGTTCGCCGCGTTTACGAGAATCCATGCCTGGCTGTGAAAGCCGGTCGAGAGGAAAAAGAGAGTGCCCGCCGCGAGGAGGAAAGCGCCGCCCCTTTCCTCGGTCCACTTCGCCGCATAGTAAACCCCTGCGATAAACGGCGCGAGATAATAAATATCGAGCATGGGCGTTCCGCTCAGCCAGACGTACCATGGATGGAAGACGAGAAGGAGCCCGGCGGAGAGGGTAACGAAATGCGATTTGAAGAGGTAATGGACGAGCTTCAGAAAGTAAACGAGGAGAAGGCACGAAAAGATTAATACCGTCACGCGGGGGGCCCAGATGACGTTATCCCACACCTTGAGCGCGAGCCCGTTGACGTACGTCTCGAACGGAAGCCACGCGTTCATGTATATTCCGAGCGGGAGATCGCCGTCGAGGGCCCACCTGGCGGCCGTCATCCCGCGCGAGTACTCGTCGGCCGAGAGGCTCAGAAAACCCAGGCTGTAGAGATACAGGGCCAGCGCCAGCTTCACGCAAAGCAGTATCAACGTCGTTAGGGTCAATCTCGAAAAATGCGGCCGGGGCGTCACTTGGGCATCCGTATCAGGTTGACATATTATAGCGAATATCCTAAACTTTAATTCGACTCATGCGAAGTAATTATTTATGAAAGCGAATTATGAAAGACCCTGATCCCCATTTGTGCAGCCAAAATCAGAATTCCGTAAAAACATCTCCCGAAGACACCACTATAGATTCCGGATTATACGAACAAGTATATGTGCGCCCGGACTTTGATCTGAAATGATAAACGAGCTCGATGCTCTCCGTATCATCGGCGAGCGTTTCTCCGGCAGTCGAAACGGCATAGAGGTTGGGATCGGTGACGACGCGGCGGCGCTTCGCACTGAGCCCGGAAAGCTCCTCCTGGTGACGACCGATTGTCAGGTGGAAGACGTTCACTTCGTAAAGTCCCTCATCTCTCCCGAGGACCTCGCTCGCAAGTCTGTCGCCGTTTCGGTGAGCGACATCGGCGCAATGGGCGGCGCACCGAAATATATACTCGCCTCCCTCGGCTACACGAAGCGAGAGGACGGCGCGTTCCTCGAAGGGCTCATGCGCGGTTTCGAATCCGCGGAGGAGGAATTCGGAGTGAAGCTCATTGGAGGGAACCTGAGCTCCTCGGAGAAGATCTTCCTCGACATAACGGTGCTCGGGTTCGTCGATCCCGTGTGCGTTGTCACGCGGAGCGGCGCCTCGCCCGGGGACGTCATATACGTGAGCGGCACGCTGGGGGATTCGGCCCTCGGACTCGCGATACTGAAGAAGGGCAAAAAGGAAGGGGAGGGCGGCCGTCTCGTGGAGAGGCATTTAAGGCCCAAGCCCCGGCTCGCCCTAGGAAAGCGCCTTGCGGACGGGAAGCTGGCGACGGCGATGATAGACGTGAGCGACGGGCTCGCGCTCGACCTTACCCGCATAACCGTGGCGCACGGGGTGGGGGCGAGGGTCGGCGTCGAGAGGCTCCCGCTTTCGGAAGATTACCGGGCCCTCGCAGGCGAGTATACTGAAGATTTTTACGGCCCGGCGCTCTCAGGCGGCGAGGATTACGAGCTACTTTTCACGTCGCCCCCCGAAAACCGAGGCGAAATAAAGAAAATATCCGATATGCTTAACATCGACATCACCGAGATCGGAGACGTCTCGCATAACGGCGCGTTGACGATTACCGATCCGGGCGGCAACGAGATTGCTTTAAAAGACGGAGGTTTTGTTCATTCCGGAAGTTAAATGGGCGAAGCTGCGCTAACATATCATCTTTTTCTCATAGTGTTTCTTCTTATAGCATCGGGCTTTTTCAGCGCGTCTGAAGGCGCTTTGTTTTCACTCGGGCGGCACCAGCTCGAAAGCCTGAGGAAGGAAGGGACGAGGAGCTCGAAGTATATAGAGAAGCTCCTTCACGAGCCTTACAAGCTCATCATCACAATACTGTTCGCGGACGAGGTGCTGAACGTAGCTTACGCGAGCGTTATCGGATTAACCGTGAGCAGGCTTTTCGGAGGGCTGTCCGAGAATTACATTACGATACTTTCCATCGCAATAGCTTCGCCGAGCCTTCTCTTACTCGGCGAGATTGGGCCGAAGACGCTCGGGGTGAAGTATCCCCGCATCTTATCGAAGCTCGTCGCATATCCGCTTAATTTCTTCCACATCATAATAACCCCGGCAAGGTGGGTGCTGATGATCCTCTCGATGGGATTCACCAGGCTCTTCGGCGGCAAGATGGAGTATCAGCATACTAACGGCTTCACGACGGACGAAGTCAGGGCGCTCGTGGATATAGGGAGCGAAGAGGGCGTTATAACGGACGAGGAGATGAATCTCGTCATCAGCCTCTTTAAGCTCGAAGAGGTGCCTGCGTACAAGCTGATGACCCCGAGCGTAGACTGCTTCGTCCTCCCGCTCGGCGTGGCGAGAAAGGACGCCATATACGAAATAAAGAAGAGGGGATTTTCGAGGACGCCCGTTTACGACGGGGACAAGGATAATATCGTCGGCGTACTTTATTCGAAGGACCTCCTTACGTCCGAGCTTTCGGGCGGGGGGAATCTCGGAAGCCTGTTGCGCCCCCCATACTTCATACCGAGGACGAAGATGGCCTTCGACCTGCTGAAGGAATTTCAGCACGACAGGAATCACATCGCCATAGTCGTCGATGAATACGGCAGGTTCGACGGGATAGTGACGCTCGAAGACATATTAGAAGAGCTCTTCGGGGAGATAGAGGACGAGAGGAGCGTACTGAAAAAAAGCGACGTGAGGAGCGAAGGGGACACGTTCGTCATACCGGGCACGATGAAGATAGAGGAGTTCAACGATACGTACCTCTTTATGGTGCTGAGGTTCGGCGGGCTCGACGGCCTGGGGGAGGGGCTAGAACAGTCGGTCCTTCCGCTCGAAGAGGACCACGAAACCGTGGCCGGATTCATATTCGACATGTTCGGGAAGTTTCCGAAGGAAGGGGAGAGCGTCACGTTCGGCGCGGTTACGTTCCAGGTGAGCAAGATTTCGGGGAAACGAATAACGGAGATAAGGGTGCAGAGAAGGGACGAGGAGGTGGCCGATGTCGCTTGAGATAGTCATCGTCATCGTCGCCGTTTCGCTCATCGTGCAGGGGTTCTTCGCGGGCTCGGAGATAGCGCTCGTCTCGTGCGACAAGATTAAGCTGAAGTCACTCGCCGACCGCGGCTCGCAGAGCGCAAAGCTCGTGATGAATGCCTTCTCGGAAATAGAGCGGTTCATAAGCACGACGCTCGTCGGCATAAACCTCGCGCTCATAACGAGCACCGTCGTTATGACGCTTTACTTCGAGAAGGAATACGGGAAGGGGTCTGAGCTCTACGCCATCGCTATCCTATCGCCGCTGATCGTCATATTCGGGCAGATAGTTCCCAAGGCGGTTTTCCAGAGGAAGAGGGATACTGTCATACTCTGGGCGATATATCCGCTTATCGTGGCCTCGTGGATTCTCTACCCGGTCCTGGTCGTGGTCAACGTCTTCACGAAGAAGATTCTCACGCTTATCGGAAGCACGAAGAGCGTCTTCGTCACGCGAGAGGAGCTGATAGGTGTTATAGAGGGCGACACGACCGTACCCAGGATCGATTACAAGGACAGGATGATAAAGAGGATATTCAGGTTCTCGGAGACGACCGTCGCCGAGATAATGATCCCTCTCATTCACGTAAGCGCTCTCAGCGAAGAGGCCACTGTCCGGGACGCCATACGCATGATAAACGAGACCGGGCACACGCGCATACCGATCTATTCGTCGAGGGTGGACAACATCACGGGCATGCTTCATTCGTTCTATCTCCTCGGGGAGAGCCCGGACGAGAAGGTGAAGAGCTTCGCCCGCCCGCCTTATTATGTGCCCGAGTCGAAGTTCGTAGACGAGCTCCTTGACGAGATGAAGGAGGGGATCGCAGGCCTCGCGGTCGTCGTCGACGAGTACGGCGGCGCCGTCGGGATCATCGCGCTCGAGGATATCCTCGAAGAGGTCGTGGGCGAGATAGAGGACGAGTACGACAAGGGGGTCAAGCTCTGGAGGAAGACCGGGGAGAACGAGTATCTCGTGAACCCGAAGATAGAGATAGACGTTATAAACGACGATCTTGCGCTCGGCATACCCGAGAGCGACGATTACGAAACGCTGGGCGGATTCCTCCTTACGCAGTCGGGCACTATCCCGAGGCCGGGGGACAAGATAAAGCACGAAGGATGGCAGTTTACTGTAACGAAAGCGACCTCACGCTCGATAGACGAGGTGAGGGTGGTTCAGAAAAAGAAAAAGTGATCTCCTTCCAGCGGCTACAGCTCCCGGATCTTCCCCAATAACTCCTCTTCGAGGCCCCGCATTACCTCTTTTTCCTTCTTCTTTTTGTGGTCGTGTCCGAGGAGGTGGAGTATGCCGTGGACGACGAGCTTTTTAATTTCCTCGTGAAATGTATTGCCGTACCTGACGGCGTGCCGCCTGGTGGTATCGAGCGAGATCACTATATCGCCCAGAAGCGGGACGGGCCCTTCGCCGTCCTGCGGGAAGGAGAGGACGTCCGTCGCGCGGTCGATTCCCCGCCACGACCTGTTCAACTCGCGCATAGCGACGTCGCCTATAAATGTGACGGAGAGCTCGGAGGCCTTGTCCACATCGAGCGCTCTCAGGACCGCGCCGGCTATCTTTTTGACCCTGGCCCTGTAGCGCGCGTCGAGCTCGCCCGTCTCGTCGGCAAGAGCGATTTTCATGGGGCTATATTGTACTCGGAGCGGCCTCCCCGCGAAACACCCCGGCGGTTTTAAGCGCGCGCGGGCATTGGACACTCACTTAATTTCTGATATGATTCTTAGCAATTATGGCCGACAGAAAAGGAAGGACTGAAAGAGTAACCTCGGAAGTGAAGGTCGAGGTCGAGATAAACCTCGACGGCGAGGGGAATTTCAACATCGACACCGGAATACCGTTCTTCGATCACATGCTCGCGCAGTTTTCGAGGCACGGCTACTTCGACCTCGACATAAAGGCGGTAGGGGACATAGAAGTGGATTTCCACCATACGGTCGAAGACGTCGGCCTCGCCCTCGGGGATGCGTTCCTAAAAGCTCTCGGTGACAAGAAGTCGATCACGAGGTTCGGCGAGGCCTTCGTCCCGTTCGACGAGACGCTCGCGTTCGCATCGGTCGATCTCAGCGGGCGTCCGTATCTCGTATACAACGTCGCCGTGCCGAAGACGAAGATCGGGGAGTTCGACGTAGAGCTCGGCGAGGAATTCTTCAAGTCCTTTTCGAATACGCTCCTATGTAACCTCCACATCGAGCTCAAGTACGGGGACAACCTCCATCACGTCATAGAGGCCGTGTTCAAGGCAGTCGGGCGCGCGCTCGACAAGGCTTCCAGCATAGACCCGAGGTCGTCGTCGGTGCCATCGACCAAGGGCACGCTCTAAAAAAGCCAATGATCGTCATAGTAGATTACGGAATGGGGAATTTAAGAAGCGTCGGGAAGGCGTTTCTCAGCCAGGGTATCGACGCGTCCGTAACTAGAGACCCGGGCGAGATAGCGCGCGCGGACGGGCTCGTCCTGCCGGGCGTAGGAGCGTTCGGCGACTGCATGAAGAACCTGGCCGAGTACGGACTTACGGACCCCATAAAGGAGCACGTAGATTCGGGCAAGCCGTTTTTGGGAATTTGCCTCGGGCTGCAGGTGCTGTTCGAGGGGAGCGACGAGTCCCCGGACGTTCCCGGGCTCGGCATTCTCGAAGGCAGGGTTGTCAGGTTCTCTCCATCCGAAGAAGAGAGGCTGAAGGTCCCGCACATGGGATGGAACAGGGTCTCGATAAAAAAGGAAAGCCCGGTGCTCGCCGGAATCCCGGACGGGAGCTGGTTCTACTTCGTCCATTCCTATTACCCCGCTCCAAAGGACGAGGGCGTCATAGCGGTCACGTCGAATTACGGAGTCGAGTTTACTGCCGCGGTAGCGAGGGACAACCTTTTCGCCTGCCAGTTCCACCCCGAGAAAAGCAGCGCCGACGGACTCCGCATACTTAGGAATTTCGCCGCGCTCACGGGCGGCGGTATAAAAGCCGCGTCGGCCTAGTTCACCGGATATTTCGTGCTGCCGCCAGTCTGCCCGGGCGTCGTCTGCGCCGGGGGCTCCGCAGCCGAGGCCGAATCACCGTAGATAGCCTTGTATGCCCCGTAGCTTCTCAGAATTCTTCTTATATAGTTCCTCGTTTCGCGGAACGGTATCTCTTCGATGAACTCGTCCTTTTCGAGCCCGTAATACTGGGTCTTCCACGTGGCGGCGCGGTTGGGGCCGGCGTTATAGCTCGCGAGGGCAAGCTCGACGTCGCCGCCGAACTGATCGAGCACCTGCTTCAAATAGAATATGCCCATTTCGATATTGATGCGGGGGATCGTAAGCATCTCGACCGTAAAGCCGCTTAGACCTATCTGCCTTGCGACGGTCCTCGCCGTGGGCGGTATGAGCTGCATCAGCCCGACGGCGTCGGCAGGCGAGACGACGTCCTTCTGGAACCTGCTCTCCTCCCTTATGACGGAATAAACAAGTAGCTCGTCGACCCCGTATTTCCTGGCGTAGGGGCCGACTATATCCTTGAACCCCTTCGGGAACGAGAGGCTGTTGGCCTGCGGGAGGCCGAGGTCCTGCGCTACTTTAATGGAGCTGTTATAGTCGTCTACCTTCGCGTAGAGGAGGCTCACGGCGACGAATTCTTCCTGCGTCCTGGCGGCGCTCTCCATCTTTTCAATTTCGAGCCTCGCGTCATCCGGCAGCCCGAGCTCTATAAGTAGCTCTGCCTTCTGCTTCTTCGCCGCGGCCACGGGACCAAGCGCCGTCGTCTCCGGATTCACATTTACGAAAGTGGGGGTGACGCCTGTTTTCCGCTGCGCGAGGTAGGAGTGATACGTCGGGGGGGTGAGCGCGGCCAGCGCCGTGTATTCAACGAGCGCTTCGTCCCTCCTTCCCTGTTTTTCGAGGGTTCTCGCCTTCCAGTAACGGGCGTTGGATGCGTTAAACGAGGATGACGAATCGGTGAAGGCCGAGAACGTAGCGAGCGCTTCGGCGTACATGCCCTTTTTGTAATAAATCCAGCCGAGGTACCATGCGCCGTCCTCTGCGTACTTGTTCTTGGGGTAGGTTCTTATGAGGACGTCATAAGTCTTGATCGCGCTCTGGTTCTGACCATTGATCTGGTAGAGCCGCGCGGCGTTGTAAAGCCCCTCGGGAGCGAGCTCGCTCGACGGGAACAAGGTGCTTATCTGTGAGTAGAGCGATGCCGCCTGGTCGTCGAGCCCCTGCTTCGATTTGAGCTTGCCCCTCCAGAAAAGAGAATCCGGGGAACTGATCGTGCTGAGCACAGATTCGGCCTCGTTGAGCCTGCCGGCGTTAACCATGGCGATTCCCATGTTCGTCCTGGCCTGCGTGCTTTTGGATGTGACCATCTCGTAGTTTTGTACAGCCGAAGACCATCTCGAATATTTAAAGAGGGCGTCTGCCCTTTGGAGGTAGTCGGATTCGGTGGGGACGAACGCCACCCCGCCCGCGGCGCTAACGCGTTTGGCGGCCGCCTGAGCGGAGGACGATTCCTTGGATTCTGGGTATTCCACCCAGACCTGCTTGTAAGTGGCCACGGCCTCGGGGTAGCGGCCCTGCTTTTCGAGCGCCTCTCCCAGGCTGTAAAGATACGAAGACTTCGAGCTCCGCGACGACTCCTCGGCGTAGAGGGACCTGAAAATCCTCTCGGCGTTGGCGTAATCGCCGGACTGTATATAGATATTCCCGAGCCGCTCAAAGGTCTTTTTCCTGACGCCGCTTTCGGGGTATTCCGTCAGGACGCGGTTAAAGAGAAGGGAGGCCTGGGGATAATTCGCGAGGTTTTCGTACCCGGCAGCCTGATAGTAGAGAACGTAATCCGCCACGGTCGGGAGCTCCTTTTCGACGCCCTCCAGCCGCGTCACGCCTTCCTGGAACTGCCCCACCTGAATGAAGCAGTAGCCCTTCTTGAACCTGTCCTTCGCGTCGGGCTTTGCGGGCAGGTATATCTCGGACTGGCAGTTTATCTGGGCCGTCGAGTCCGGGCCCGGAACGATGAACGAAAGAACGGACAGCGCCAGAACCGAAGCGCCGTACCTTATATATGATTTCGGATTGCGAATGTACATCGGATATTTACCTCCTTACTCTCTGGGGGTCGAGATAATCCCTTATGCCTTCTCCAAATAGGTTAAATGAAAAAGCGGTAATGAAAATAGCGAGACTCGGAAAAACGATGAGATGGGGGAACGTTCTTATGCCCTGCCATCCCGTGCTCGCGAGCGTGCCCCAGCTCGATTCAGGGGGGGCTATCCCGAGGCCGAGAAAGCTGAGCGTCGATTCGGCCAGGATAGCGTAGGGGACCGAGAAGGTTAGCGTTATAATCAGCGGGCTAAGTATGTTCGGGATGATGTGGACCCCCAGAATTCGCGCCGGGGAAGCCCCGAGGCTCCTGGCCGACTGCACGTATTCCACTTCTTTTAGCTGGAGGACGCTTCCGCGCGCTATCCTCGCCACCCTCATCCAGGCGGTGAGCCCGAGGGCGAGCACTATTCCGAGGACACCCCTTCCTATGACGAGCGTTATCAGAACGATAAGGAGAAGGTCGGGGAGTGAATAGAATATGTCCACGACCCTCATCATGAGCTCGTCCACCTTGCCGCCGATATAGCCCGACACGGCGCCGTAGAAGGTGCCGATAACGAGCGCTATGCCAGCCGTCCCGAGCGCGACGGCTATCGAGACCCGCGCGCCGTAGATGATCCGGCTCAGCATGTCCCTTCCTTCCTGGTCCGTGCCGAGCAGGTGATTTCCGCCGGGCTTACTGAGCGCGTTTCTGAAATCCGTCTCGTCGTATTTATACGGCGCTACGTAAGGAGCGGCCACGGCGATACCGATAATTATCAGTATTATTGCGGCCGTGATTATTATCTGAGCCTTTAAAAGCAAGTGTTCGGCATCCTCCGGGTGGTATATAAAGATATTAACCCCATGGGGATGAATTGAGAAATAATTTCGGCGGCGGATCGTTAAAAGCCCGGAAGGGAAGGCCTCAATCCCGCTCGTAAGAAGCCGTGACGACGGTTTTTATTCCGCCCCTGACGTTGAAGTCTCCCGTGACCTCCGCCTTTACGGGGCTGCACGCCGAGACCACGTCGTCGAGGATTTTGTTCGTCACGTGCTCGTGGAACGTGCCGACATTCCTGTACGAATATATATAGAGCTTTAGCGACTTGAGCTCTATGCAGAGCCTGGCCGGGACGTACTTTATGCGTATCGTTCCGAAGTCGGGCTGCCCAGTCTTCGGGCAGACGCAGGTGAATTCCGGGCAGGATATGTCTATCTCGTATTCCCTGTCCGGGTACTGGTTCTCAAACGTTTCTAACTTGTGAAATTCGGACTCTGCCATGTTCGGGCGAAATCTAGGAATGAACTTCTATCTCGATTTCATAACCGCCTTTCGATTTTTTTACCTTGTCTTCCCTGTACCCCGATTTTACAAAAGTGAATCCGTTTTTGGCTGCGTCCTTAACTGCCTTGTCGACTTTGGCTTTGAGCTCCGTTTTCTTTTTGGCGCTTACTGTCATCGTCTTTGCGGGCATCGCCTTTCTCCTTTCCTGACTGAAAATTCCGTTACTCTATTGTATCGAATACATGCGGCCATTCAAGGTACTTGACTCGATATGTGTTATTATAAATACTAATTACCCTTTGCTGGGGCATAGTATAACGGTAGTACTATGGACTCTGGATCCATCAGTCTAGGTTCGAATCCTAGTGCCCCAGCCATTCCTTATAAGTATGGAGCAGATAATAAGGCTGCTGCGTCAGGCTGACGTGCTTTCCGCTTTCCGGGGGCTTGACATTCTTGACCCTCATCCTCACCCTTTCTATTATCAATAACATCATGAAAAAACTCTGCGCCGACTGCTACTACATCGGAAGCGAGAAAAATAAAACTCCCGGCAATGTTGTTGTAGAGCTGTTTCTCTGGGCGGCTTTCTTCGTGTCGTTCT
>JBFWTW010000012.1:0-26493 GCA_050247635.1 Candidatus Dadabacteria bacterium
ATGTACAATGGTTCTGTTAATTTTTAAAAAAGTTATGATGTAACTTTGCAAAAGGTTACGTTTAAAAATCAATATAATATGGAAGTTGTGGGGAATCTTTTTATTCCCAAAGGTTTGAATGAGAACACTAAAAATCCCGCGATCGTTGTCGGGCATCCTATGGGCGCAGTAAAAGAACAAAGTGCGAATCTGTATGCCACGAAAATGGCTGAACAGGGATTTGTTACTTTGTCCTTGGATTTGTCTTTTTGGGGAGAGAGTGAGGGTCAGCCTCGCAACGCTGTATCGCCGGATATTTATGCCGAGGATTTCAGTGCTGCGGTAGATTTCCTGGGCACCCGGCCGTTTGTTGACAGGAATCGGATAGGCGTTCTCGGGATTTGCGGCAGCGGGAGCTTTGTCATCAGCGCAGCCAAGATCGACCCGCGCATGAAAGCCATTGCGACCGTCAGCATGTACGACATGGGTGCTGCCAACCGTAACGCGCTCAGACATTCCTTAACCCTGGATGAGAGAAAGCAGATCATCGAAGTGGCGGCAGAGCAACGCTATGTGGAGTTCACCGGAGGTGAAACCAAATACACCAGTGGGACAGTGCATGAGCTGAATGAAAACACCGACCCTATTCAGCGTGAGTTTTATGATTTCTACCGCACACCGCGAGGCGAATATACCCCCAGGGGCTCGTCTACCGAACTCACGACGCACCCAACCTTGACCAGCAACGTCAAGTTCATGAATTTCTACCCCTTCAATGACATTGAGACGATTTCCCCTCGTCCTATGCTTTTCATCACGGGTGAAAACGCGCATTCCAGAGAGTTCAGTGAAGACGCCTACAGACTGGCCGCCGAACCGAAGGAACTCTATATTGTTCCGGGCGCCGGGCATGTGGATCTGTACGACCGTGTGAATTATATCCCCTTTGACAAGCTCACATCCTTTTTCACCGAATATCTGAAATAATGGGGTGTGATAAACCATTTGACGACACGGGGCAATGGTATTTTGAATGCGACCGTTTCGGTACAAAAGCGAGGATCGCACCATCTACCGGGACCGGAAGTACCTTATATCCTCCATCTAATTGTTCCATGCAGTTTTATGAAGGCCTGCTTAGACCCAAGTGTTAAACACTATAACCGCTAAAAAGGGAATGCGGATACGGGGAGAATGTTTTATACTTTTTATCAGGGTGAGCAAAATGAGAAGAAAAAAAGCTTTTCTCAAATACGTAGGCAATAGAAAGTGGAGAAAGGTTAGAAGCTCAAAAGCTCCTGAAGGAAGAGATTTCCTGAAGTATACCGGGAACAGGACATGGAAAAGAGTCAGCTCTGTCCATGACGATAAGACCGGGGGTTGAAACCGGGTTTTTAAAACGGCCTTTCGCCGGGATAGCCTACACTAATCCAAATTAAACCTCGCTTCACAATGGGGGAAGGACGGGTTCTAATCCCTCATAGTTTTGCCGAAGGATTGGGCTCGTCTATATTCCTATAATCTTATCTACATAATCATTTTATTGGACGATTGTACTCTTAAGCGTAGGACAAAACAGTAACGGGAGATATAGAAATGGATATCAAAAGAAACGGCACACAGCACTCTGGCAAAGGACCCGAAGAGTATTTTACCGGCGCTGTACGTATCGACCCCCTGTTCCAGGCGCCTGACCCCGCCCGGGTTACCGGGGCGCTCGTTACGTTCGAACCCGGCGCACGGACCGCATGGCATACACACCCGCTGGGACAGACATTAATCGTAACGTCAGGGAGCGGCTGGGCGCAGCGCCTGGACGGACCCGTGGAAGAAATACGGCCGGGTGACGTGATATGGTTCCCGCCCGGCGAGAAGCACTGGCATGGGGCGACGGCAACCACGGGCATGACGCACATCGCCGTTCAGGAGCAGCTGGACGGCAAGGCCGTCGAGTGGATGGAAAAGGTAACCGACGAAGAATATATAATTTAGTAAGGCAGGAGAAATAACCATGAGCAAGAATATCGAAGGGAAAGTCGTCGTTATAACCGGCGCAAGCAGCGGGCTGGGCGAAGCGACTGCAAGGCACCTCTCGGCGGGGGGCGCAACCGTCGTGCTGGGCGCGCGGCGCACCGATCGCATACAGCACCTGGCGGACGAGATAGTTGACGGTGGAGGTAAGGCGCTCGCCATTACAACGGACGTCACCGACTGCGATCAGGTAAAGGGGTTGGTCGATGCGGCCGTTAAGAACTACGGGCGTATAGACGTTATTATCAACAATGCGGGGTTGATGCCCCAAGCCCCGCTTGAGCGTCTAAATATTAAGGACTGGGACCGTACGATCGATGTAAACATCAAAGGCGTGCTCTACGGCATTGCCGCGGCGTTGCCTTACATGAAGCAGCAGAAAGCCGGGCACTTCGTCAATGTTTCCTCCGTCGCAGGTCACGTAGTCGGCCCTAACTTCGCGGTCTATGCGGCAACAAAGCATGCCGTGCGTGCGCTGTCCGATGGATTGCGCCAAGAGGTCAAGCCTTACAATATACGCACTACGGTTATTTCGCCGGGAGCGGTGGACACCGAGCTGCCAGGGAGCGTGACCGAGCCGGACATTGCAGAGGGCATACAAAAGTTCTACGATGAGTACGCGATTCCCGCAGAATCGTTCGCTAAGGCGGTCGCATTCGCAATTAGCCAGCCGGATGACGTGGACATAAACGAGATCCTGTTCCGGCCCACACGCCAGGTGCTGTAAGACGAGGGAGACGTTGCGTTCGCGGAGGCCTGCGCGGATTTAGCGGGCTCGAATCCCCCCTCGCCCGCCATTTACTCCGGCTCTATCGTGCCCGTAACTTCACCCGTTGACCCGCCAGAAGCGAAACCGTTAACCGCGGTCGTGTTCAAGAAGATCGAGCTGGTTTTTAACTCGACTGGGCCCGCGGCACCTTCGAACTGACCCGTGCCTCCCGTAAAGCTCCCTTCTTCAGAAATCTCGGATCGTCCCGCGACGGGGTCGAAGCAGCTCTTGCCGGATTCTATAACTCCCAACAGAAGGTCTCCGTTCCCTACCCTGATCACGAAGCTGCCCTGCACCAGATCGAACTCGAGCGTATCCGGGGGGCAATTAACCGGGGGAACAGGCTGGGCGAATTCGTCGAGGATGGTAATAACCGTATTTCCGAAATCGCTCTGGCCACCGTATGCCCTGAGACTTGCAGGTCTTCCGTCGCCGTTGGTATCGGTGCTGGCCGGAGCCGGCACGAAACTGCCGGAGAATGCCAGATCGAAAGCAGTAGCGCTCTGTTGAGCGTTACCGTTATTATCACACCCCGACAATGCGGGAATCAATAATACGAAAAACAGGATCCGGATAATAATATTGACTCGCATATCATCCCCTCCTTCTTTCTATATTTCGGATACGCGGACATGTGACGCTATCAGGAGTCTATCACGCACCACGCCCCCTCTGTCAAGCCAGATCGAGACACGAATGACGTGGCAATTCGGAAGAATGAAAAGACAACTCCCTCGGCTTAACCAAACAGGATGCGGTTTTAGAACGGGGCTTTGTCGGCTTTGTGGAACTGGGCCGTTACGTCGCCGGCGAGGTAGATGTTGTCCGGGTCGAGGAGCATAACAGGCGCGCCGGCGTTAAAATCCAGCCCGGATAGTTCTACCCATATCAGATTGGGCGCGGTCGTAAGCTCGAAGAAGTAGCGGCGGTTCGTGAGATCGATAGCCGTCCGGTACTCGGTGTTGTAGAGCGTGCCGGGTGCGTTGTTCGGCGCGCCGAAGGGCACCGAGGCGTTCCTGGCGATTGCGAGGATGCCGGCCATTGCCTCGCGCTCTGTTTTAGGCTCAGGGAGCTTCTGGAGAAAATAAGCCGCACGGATGAAGCGCTGGACAGGGTCTACATTGCCCGGAAGCGGAGTCTGGCGTGTCGAGTTTGTGAAGTCGTAGCGTGCGAGATTCTCAAGCTGCTCGTCGTACGAGGGATCGTTCGTCAGGAGCTGATATTCACGGCCGTGATGCACGACCGGCTGCCCCCCGATGTATTCGACGATGGCCGAATCGCCGGACGAGTCCTCGATGGCGAGGTGGACGGTGGATTTCACGCCGCGCGCCGTGACCATGATGGGCTGGATACCCTTCATGAGCTCGACGGCCTCGGCCACCGACGCGGCGTTATCGAGGAAGTACTGGCCCCATAGCCCCGCATGCACTCCCGGCTTGGCGGAGTCGCGGGGACCGTAGTCCGTCGCGGTGAGATAGAGCATGTGGATCGCAAGCCCCTTCTCGTTGACGCCGTCCGCAGTGCCGATACCGTAAACGGTCGTGACGAGGCTACCGTATTTGGACGTCCAGCGGGCTGGGTTCTCGGGAACGACGCTTTCCGGACCGACCATGCCGCCGTCGCGCTCCATGCCCCGGGGGAAGACCGTCAGCACCGGCTCGGTCGATTCGGGCCAATCCATCGTCCTGCCTACGACGACCGCGAGTTTGTTGTTATTCCAAAGGATACGTGTGCACATAGATATTTTGAAATATACATTACGAACTGAAGACTACGAATTATACCAGCAGTTTCACCGTTTTAGGAGTTTGCGTAATTTATCGGCGCTTGATGTCAACGCTCACTTTTTGCCGCATAATTAATAGCCGGCCAAGCTGACCGGCCGGGAGACGGCAGGGAATGAGCAGGCTCACTACTATAGTCCTGGCGCTGGCGGCGGCGCTGATTTGCTGCACATGGATGGCAGCCGCGGCCCCCGTAGCCGGGACCCAGAATCAACCACCACAGGCGGGGACGGCCGAGCCATTTCTGCTCGGGCTGCCCGAGCAGGCGGGCCCCCTCGTGGTGGAAGCCCACTTCGATTTTTATGACATCAACGAGATAAACGACGGGGCGGAAACGTTCGAGTTCACGGGCGTGCTTACGCTAAAGTGGAAAGACCCGCGCATGGCCTTCGACCCTGCCGTTGACGGAGTGAGCGAGAAAATCTACCAGGGCGACTACCAGTTCAACGAGCTTGCGACCGGGTGGTATCCGCAGGTGGTTCTGGTAAACGAAGCGGGCAACTTCGAGATGGGCGGCGTCATTCTGCGCGTAGAGCCCGACGGATCTTCGACCCTTGTCCAGACGCTGGACGCCACAGCGGAGGTGGAGTTCAACATGAGCCGATACCCATTCGACAAGCATCGGCTGAAAGCCATTTTTGCAGTGCTCGGCTACGACACGAACGAGGTCCTGATGCAGGTGCAGAAGGACGGGCCGGGGCCTTCGGCCGGAGAAACCCGTGTGCCTCAATGGATAGTCACTGGGGTCGGCGAGTCCGTCCAGGAGCGCCCTGCAAGCTACGCAGGGAGCCTCGGGATCTCGTCGACGTTCGTCGTGAGCGTGGATGCGATGCGCATGCCGTTCTTCGTGATGCGGCTGGTCGTCTTCCCGCTCGTAGTCATCGTCCTTCTGTCCTTTACCGTGTTCTGGATGGACAGGTCGTCGCTCGGCGACAGGATAAACGTCTCGTTCATCGGGATATTGACCGGCGTCGCCTATATTCTAGTGACGAGCGACCAGCTGCCCCACATCTCGTACGTGACGCTGATGCACGGATTCCTGAACGCGAGCTTTTTGACCATGTGCGCGACCGTCGTGGTTAACCTCGTTGTGGGCGGGTTCGACAAGCAGGGGAAGTACGAGCTCGGAGACCGCATAGACCGCGCCTGCCGATGGGCATTTCCACTCGTGTATTTCGGGTGGTTATTAACAATGTTCTGCGTGGCGATGTTCTTCTACTAGTAAGGGTCTTTATCCACTATCGCCCGCCTGCACTCAATTTGTAACTCTGCTGCATATACATACCCAACTTAGATATCCATCTTATGTGCCTTTGTATTGTGCATGCGATGATTAAAAATCGGGCGTCGGGGATATCGATCCCACTGAAAATTGGTTCAAGTAGTTCCCAGGATTGAAAATTATCCAGCTATTGAAGGTAATAAGGTTTAATCGGCTGTCTGTAGCCGACTATAGACGCGACGGCCTGTTTCTTGCACATACAAGTATGGTTTAGGATTATTTTGCGGGCTGGTGTGACCGCATGGATGAGAAATGCGCACCGAGGGGGGACTGTGTTTCCGGATAGGCGCCATCGAATGTTTAATCCTTGAAGTTCCCCCGTGCAATGAATCCCAAGAGTGTGGAGAATGGTATCCAGAATATTATTGATACTCTTATTGATTGCAAAAATCGGATTATGTTTAAGTCATTCATGATGAATGAGGTGTTTGACGGCAGCAAGAACTAAATCAAGCTATTGGAGGGGGATATGAAAAACATACTCTTTGCCTTATTGATGGTAGTGGGCTCATTGCTGGGGATGTCCGGATGTGACAGCGGAGGGGGCGGCGGGACCCTTTCGGAAGAGACCAAGGCTTCGCTCGACGATCTGATAAAGTGTGCAATGCTGCAAAAACAGTTGACCGGGGTTGCGGTCACGGTTACGAAAAACGGAAAGCCTATATATCAGGAAGGATTCGGCCATGCGGATATATCCCAGGGAATCGGGGTTACGACCGAGACGTCATTCCCGATCGGCTCCGTTACAAAAACCTTCACTACTATTGCACTGATGCAGCTTATAGAACAAGGATTCGCTTCGCTCGACGACCCGATAGGACTTTACCTGCCCGATCTGACCAGCGACGAATGGAAAGCGGTGACTATTAGAGAACTGCTTTCCATGAGCAGCGGCATACCCCAGAATATGGTTTGTAATTCGGGCCCGAAGCAAGGCGAAACCTGCGCGCCGTTGTCTCAGAGCCATCCTCTGAATTCAGAATTCAACTGCGGGGAGGGCATTGCGTGCGTGGCCCCTCCGGGACAGGTCCCATATATGGATAACCTTGTGGCCGCCGAGCAAATAACGCCGCTTCTGTTCGAGCCGGGAACCGAATATCTATACATCAACATGAATTTTGTCCTTGCCGGACTGATCGTGGAATCGATATCCGGGCTCCCGTTTGAGACTTACCTTTATAATAATGTTCTGGAGCCGCTTGGAATGTTACGTACTGCGCCCAGCACGCTGCCGCTTACAGACACGCCTAACTCCGCGCTGGCTTACCGTCACCTGGAACAGGGAGAGGAGCCCGTGTCGGAGCCTTTCGATTGTATTTCGTTTGACGACGCGCCCGAGGGCTGCGGCGCGGAGCCGATAGTCCCAACCAAGTGCGTAGAGATACCCACGGACAATCTGACAGCGCCTTTCACGTCTTTCAGCGCCGGTTACCTGACAACCACACAGATCGACATGGTGAAGTACGAAAAAGCCCTCCATAGCCTGAGCCCTATGCTGCTCGATAAAGAGTCGTACGATCAAATGTGGACGAATGCGCAGCTTAAAAACGGGTCGTACATAATATTCGGCCTCGGATGGGTAGTGTGCTCATCGCTGGATGAAGAGACGTGCCCCGCCGTGGATCCCGACAATGGAGGCGATCCTTCGCCCCCGACAAATACGGAGCCTGCAGGGGAAGTGTCAAAGGTTGTACAGAAAGACGGCGGAGTCGCGGGATTTCATTCCCAGATCGTCAGATATCTCGACGACGGGGTTACAGTTATCGTGTTTGTAAATACGCAGTCGCCGAGCGAAGGACCTTATGCTTTCTCGGTCGCCAACCTTGCCCACGACATTGGGCGGATTGTAAGGGATAGTCTGTAAGCCGTACATGTAAATAACCGGATAGGGGTATCTATCTCAACCGCCCCGGGAGGATATTATGAGAATACTTTTATTACTTGCCATGATGATAACGGCAACCGCTTTCTCCGACATAGCGCGTGCGGAAACGGATAACAACCCGGGAGTGATATGTGAGAACAAGTATGTGCTGTGCACGTCGGCACCTTGCATTCCCGACCCAAGCAATCCAGGCGCAAAAGCGATATGCTCGTGCGATGTAAATGAGGGCAAGAACTTCGGGATGTCCGAATGCCAAACGCGTAGCCCCGTGACGGATTCAAACGGAGTGACGAGGGCAGTTTCAAATTATTCTTTTAACCAGACTCCCGTTAAGCCGGGGCTGCTGTGCCCTGCGGGAAAACCGTGGACGTTTTGTTTGGATAAACCATGCGTTATCGATCCGGCGAATCCCCTTAAAGCGATTTGCACATGCGACATAGAGCGTAAAGAGGCATTTGTTACATTCGGAGGCGAGTGCAACACGATGACATGTGATACTGCCTACTGGTCGGCAGCCACTTTAGAGGACATAAAAGGAGCGAACGCCACACTTATGAAAGCGTTCGGCTTAAAGGACGATCCCATAGATTACTGCCCGGGCGTTAATCCGTAATAAGGTTCCCCGGATAGGAGACTTGTAGTTACAGGGGTTGTCATTTATCGGCTGTGAAATCTGTTTGGAACCCCTTCGAGGCCCGAGGCAGCTTTGATAGACCGCCCTTCTTCCGGCACATTATACCCGTATTCGGGCTTTGTCTCAGGGACGGCCAGGGATTAGCCCGCGGTCTGGCCGAAGCCGAATCCAACAGCCGCTTTCACTTGCCTTTCTTCAGTCCGTCCCGCCAAGCCATGGCCTCGAGCTCGACGCGGACGGCGTCTTCAACAGGAACCACGGGCCTTGCCTGGAATTCGAAAGCGGGCCAGGTCGAACAAAACTTGTGAATGGCCAGGGGATCATCGCAGTCTACCAACACATGCCCACCCCATTCGCCAACCCGCACTACGAACAATTCTATCTTGAAATTGTCGGGAGCTTTCCATTGACTGAATACCTCGAGTATCCGCTTCTGGGCATTTTCGTACTCCGCAGGCGAACCTTGAGGACGTTCGAACCAGCTGATCATATACTTCATCGGTATTCCCCTCTATAACGAAACGATGATTGTTCGGTCGGACCAACCACGCAACATACTGCAAAAGCCGCTAAACGGTTTATTGCAAACACAAAGTATTTCATTTATGAATAAACTTCTTCCAGTTCCACTATCTCAAAAAAGGGCCCTTATGTCAATACAATTCACTGTCCGAGCCGGAATCGCTCATAGCTTGTATAGTTAAACCGCAATTTGAGGGCTCTCTTCTCTCGACCTCGTCCTGTAATAGTCGATGATTTCCCGTCGCCAGGTGTTATGTTGATCACTTCTTAAAACCCGCAACTACCATTAATTCCCTGACTTTTTATTAATTGAACGTTTAACACAAATACATGCATCCAAAAGGGCGGTTCGTGTGTCTAATCATTAGGTGATGAGAGTGAAGACACTAATTACATCTATATTGATAATGTTCGCGGCGGCGTCGCTAACCTTTGCCCAGAGCAATGAAGCGCAGGATGCCATGCTGCTGGCAAAGGCCGATACGGAAACGGCGGTCGGGGATGTTATCACAAAAAGCGAAGAACCCGGCGATATTTCTTTATTGACCAGGAGTGGGCTCGCGGCAGGTGTGAATGACCAGACATATGAATCAGACTCTTTGAATGTCGAAGACTTCCCGCTCGTTATATCCACCGCGGACAAGAAGACGGTAAGCATCGTATTCCCGCCGTTCCTCTATTTTAAAACGAAGTTTTAGCGAACAGGCACATCGGCCCGGCGAGTCCAAACCCGTCCATGCACTCGCCTTCGACCTCGAGGCCGGCTGGAACAGTAACATCTTGCTACCGCCCCCTTAAAAGAACTTTCCTTTAATTTCCAACTGTTTTAGAATATCAGAAGACCGGCCTTCACGACTCAGGTATGAATGAAGGCAGAGGGTCAATATGTAAGTGCAAGCGAGGACTCGCATGGTCTTATTATCCAAGAGCAGCGGCGAAATTAAAATCAAGCACCTCATTAAAAGGGCCCGGCCGTTTTCGGAGCCGTTTCGTATTACGAAGGGCAAGAGCTTCAGGCTCAAGGACATTGACCCGGGCGATACGCTGCATCTGCAGTCGGAGGACAAGCCCCGCGCGAAAGAGGTGCTTGCCATGGGGGTACGGCTCCTCGCCGAGCTCCAGGAAATGCTCTACGCACAGGACCGCTGGTCGGTGCTTATCGTGCTCCAGGCAATGGACGCCGCCGGAAAGGACGGCACCATTAAGCACATAATGTCGGGCGTGAACCCGCAGGGTTGCCAGGTGCATTCCTTTAAGGCGCCGTCCGAGGAAGAGCTCGACCACGACTATCTCTGGCGCTCGATGAGAGCTCTGCCGAACCGCGGCAACATGGGCATTTTCAACCGCTCGTATTACGAGGAGACGCTGGTTGTGCGTGTGCATCAGGAGTTTCTGGCAAAGCAGAAGCTGCCGCAAAAGCTCATTACAAAAAATATCTGGAAAGAGCGCTTTGAAGACATACGCAACTTCGAGAGCTATCTGACACGGAACGGGATAGTCGTGAGAAAGTTTTTTCTGCACGTGTCGAAAGAAGAGCAGGAGAGGCGTTTCATCGAGCGCATAGAAAATACCGAAAAGAACTGGAAGTTTTCCGCAAGCGATATAAAGGAGCGCGCGTACTGGGACGACTACATGAAAGCGTACGAGGACATGATACGAAACACGGCGACGAAAGAAGCCCCCTGGTATGTCGTGCCGGCGGACAATAAATGGTTCACGCGTCTGGTGGTAGCGGCGGCGATCATAGATGCGCTGGACTCTTTGGGCCTCCATTATCCGATAGTGGGCAAGCAAAAACTGGAAGAGCTGGAAGAGGCCAGAAAGACACTTTTAACAGAAAAAGAAAACGGGAAGAAGAAGTCGAAGAATAAAACCTGATAAAGAGAGGCGTACGATGTCTGACAATGCCGGGGAAAAGGGTGTGTCCGGGGACAGGGAAAGGCAGGAGATGAGAACGATAGTCGAGGAGCATAAGATCTTCTGGACGACTTTGCCCATTGATATGCCAGTCGGAGAAGAGGGGCTTGTAAGGGTTGGGATGACCATAGCCCTCGTGGGAACCGAAGCGGAGGGGCATCCTTCGGAGGATGAATCGGCAAAATCTGCTACCTTCGATTGCCTGAACAGGCTGGCAAAATGGCTTACTTCGGAGCCCCCGGAGGGAGTACGGTTCGACATCAGAAGGCATTATAACGTTGTCTTTTTCCTTCCGGGCGATCTTAGAACGAATAGAAACAATTATGTGATCAGCATCAGAATTCTTCACAGCCAGCAATTCGACGCGCCGATAGGCAAGGCGCAGATAGAAACATTTCAGGCCTTGCAAGACACGCTTAAGGATATCGGCTCTCCCAAGGAGCATTGGAAAGAACATCATACAACGCCCTGAGGGCTTATCATACAGCAGATGCACCGGCCGCAGGCTTGACAAAACCTCTCAGAGAGTAATGAATATACAAACGCGCCGGTACGGGAGCCGGATTACATTTCCCGCCACACACAGGCTATTATGTAAATAATCCCACAAAGGAGGTATTTATATGTCCACAATAGGCAAAGTACAAATCACTATAGTGTTCATTTGCCCGCCGGATCTGGTTTCAGAGGGGGAGAGGATATTCGCAAGCCACGCGAAGTGGATGGAGGAAACACATCATAAGACGGGCGAGCTGGCCATGCTGCGCTATAACATTATAAAGGGACCCGAGTTAGAGAATCCCTTCGACCCGACGTCCAAGCCGACGGGCAATACTATGTTCGTCCTCGACGAGCTTTACGAGAATCAGGCAGGACTCGACGATCACTGGAAGAGGGCTCCAGTGGAGTGGAGCGACATAGGAGCGTTCGTCGAGTGGGGAGGCAAGTGCAAGATAGTCACCGCGCACAATGGAGTTGCAATACAGGGATTGTGGTAATAATCGAAGCGCTTCTTAAGTCCCGGCTTCCGTGTATCCGGAGAGCCGGGACTCCTTCTAATTTCACAATCCCTGCTTCTTTTTCATCGCGGCCGTTATGGACTGGCTAGTAGTAAAGAAATCTTTCCACGGGTCTTCCTTTAGGGAAGAGAGACGCGCCCGTAAATTGCCGACATTGTATTTATTCGGCGTGAGGTCGGGCGAGAGCTCGTCCCACGTTATAGGGGTGGAGACGGGGGCGCCTTGCCGCGCGCGCGTCGAATAGGCGGCGACCGTGGTGGCGTCGCGGTTGTTCCGGAGGTAGTCGATGAATATCTTCCCTTTCCTTTTGGCTTTGCTGGCGGTGGCGATATATTTTGCGGGCTCGAGCTTTACCACCTCGTCGGCGACGGCTTTGGAGAACGATTTCATCTCCTCCCAGCCGGAGCGGCGATCGAGCGGTACGACGACGTGGAGCCCCTTGCCTCCGGAGGTTTTGACGAAGCTCACGAGACCGAGACCGTCGAGGATGTCCCTGATTTTAAACGCCGCTTCCACCACGCCGGGATAGGAGACCCCCTCGCCCGGGTCGAGGTCGAACACCATGCGGTCGGGCCTTTCTAGCTTGTCGATGCGGCTGCCCCATGGGTGGATTTCGAGAACCCCAATCTGCACGAGTGATATGAGTCCCTTTACATCACTTATGGAGATGTAGGTCCTGTGGGCGTCTTTGCCTTCGATGGAAACTCCGTGTATCGCCTCGGGAAGGCCCTCGCTGACATTCTTCTGATAGAAGCACTGCCCATGGCTCCCGCCCGGGCAGCGGACTATGGTGAGCGGGCGGTTAACGACATGGGGCAGAATCCAGTCTGCGATGTCGGCATAGAACTGGGCGAGCTCGGCCTTGGTGAGCCCCTGGTCCGGATAGAGGACCCTGTCGGGGTGTGTGAGATGAACGCCGGCAATCGTATCGGGGGCCGTGCCGTTTTTATTGCCGTTGTGTGCTGCCATGGATTCCTCCCCGGAGCTTCGCTTGCGGGTTTATCCTCGCGCAGGCCCTTGAACGAATGGCGGCGAAGGTCGAACCGTTTTTCGGCGGAGTAGAGGGGTTGCGGGGATGCTCACGATACCGAATGACAAGTCCCCTTTCCGCATGGGACGCGCCGTTTGATACGACCATAGCAGTTATCCAGCTCAGCTTTCGAGAGCGGCGTCGAGGGTGATCTCCGCGTTGAGGAGCTTCGATATAGGGCAGCCCTTCTTCGCGTTATCCGCGGCCTTCTGGAATGTAGCGTTGTCTGCGCCGGGTATCTTCGCCTTAAGGTCGAGGTGCACCTTCGTTACGGCGAACCCCTGATCCGTTTTTTCGAGCGTTACGGCGGCCGTCGTTTTAATGCTGTCGGCAGTGAGGTCGAAATTGGCGAGCTCCAGAGAAAGAGCCATCGAGAAGCAGCCCGCGTGAGCCGCCGCTACGAGCTCCTCGGGGTTCGTACCCTTCCCCTCTTCGAAACGTGTTTTAAAGGAATACGGGGAATCGGACAGGACGCCGCTTTCGGTCGATATCGTGCCCTTCCCGCTTTTAAGGTCTCCCTTCCATTCGGCAGATGCGCTTCTTTTCATAATTTCCTCCCGCCCGGAACATTAGCCGGGGTTTTGTCAGGTTTATATTTTCTATTATACCAAGCGCGCGGATTTACGCTCGCAGAATCGTGGGAGCCCGGCACGAACGCAAGGACCACCCACGCCGGGAGCGGCTTTACAAACCCGGCGGAGCGAGTATCATAATGAGTGAGTACTCACTCATTACAGGAGCAGGCCCTTGAAGAAGATAGACAAGGAAAGCAGTGATACGATTTTCGACCCGGCGATGAGGACATTCTTTATACTGGCCACTATTGCCGCCATATATTATCTCATCCTGTGGACGGCGTATTACACGTTTAAGCTCAAGCTGAACTTCACCAGCATGTCGCCGCTCATGTGGCATGCGCATGAGATGCTGTTCGGCTATTCGGCGGCTGTCATCGCGGGGTTCCTCCTTACCATCGAGAGATACTGGTCGGGGCTGGTGATAAACAAGAAATCCGCGCTCGTTCTGCTTCTGGGGCTCTGGATCCTTGCGAGGGTGTTTCTATCGCTTACGCTTGTGACCGACATTTCGTATAAGATCGGCGCAGTATTCGACTGCCTGTTCCTTATAGTACTCACATTCAGGGTGCTCTACCCCGTAATAAAAACGCAGAACTGGGAGAAATCCGCGCTCGCCGCGCATCTTGCCATCATAGCGGCGAGCAACGTGTTGTTTTACCTGGGGGTAGCCGGGGTTTTGCAGAACGGACAGCGATGGGGCATATATTCCGCCCTTTACATCGTCATATCGATCATAGTTCTAATGGGAAGGAGGATGATCCCGATATTTATCCGGAACGGCCTTAAGTTTACGTTCGAGCCGAAGAACCGGAGGAGCATAGATATACTGAGCGTGGTCTTTTTCCTCCTGTTTTATTTCGTCGAGGTCTTCTTCGTGAACGTGAAGCTCGCGTCGATAATAGCCGGCATGCTGGCCGTTATCTATTCCATAAGGCTATACGGGTGGTATTCGAACGGCATCTGGGGAAAGCCGATGCTGTGGGTTCTTTTCGTGGCATACTCGTGGATCGCAGTGGGGTTTGGGCTCAAGTTCCTATCGCTCTACGCCGCCATTCCGCAGATGCCGGCCCTTCACAGC
Organism: Candidatus Dadabacteria bacterium; assembly: GCA_050247635.1. GTDB lineage: Bacteria > Desulfobacterota_D > UBA1144 > Nemesobacterales > UBA2774 > JADLGH01. The sequence continues at coordinate 14,509 of JBFWTW010000012.1, forward strand.
TTCGTTTACGGCGGCATCGGGATGATGACGATAGGATTCATGGCGCGCGCTACCCTCGGGCACACGGGGAGGAACGTATTCGAGCCGCCGGGAATAGTGTTCTGGATATTCTCCATACTGCTCCTGGGGTCTATAGTGAGGGTGTTGGTGCCGATCGTGGATATGGGGCATTACATCGTATGGATAGCCACCGCGCAGGTGTTATGGATACTGGCGTTTTCGATATTCGCGGTGGCATTCCTGCCGATGCTGTGGAATCCCCCGCTCGATAACGGTATAGGGGTATCGCACGAGCACAGCCGGATGCGCCAGGAAGTGGCGCGGACCTAGGGGAGCTTGTCGCGCTCGAGCGCGGCGCGGTCCCACTTTGAGAGGTCGGCGGCAGCTTCGTAGGTGCTCTGGAGGAAGCCCAGAAGCGCGGCGTCGGGGTCGTCGGACGCTCTTACCTCGTCGTAAGGCAGGAGGAACTCGCCGAGGTCGTTACTGTAAAACGCCCCCTTCGGCTTTATTTTATAGTCCTTAAAGCCCTCGGGCGTCGGGTATGCGTAGGCGTAGTAGACGGGATAATCGATCGCCCCGCCGCCTGGCCAGAAGCCGCAGCTCGAGACTTCGTGCGAGTAGGCCTCGCGTGCGACGACGTCGGGCATGTGGGGCACGCCGCCCGGATGCGGCGGCGCAGTGCGCCCGGAAAAGCGCGTGACGGCGAGGTCGAAGCTCCCCCAGAAGAAGTGGACGGGGCTGCATTTTCCTATGAAATGCGCCCTGAATTCCTTGAATATGCGGTCTGTCTGGACGAGCACGCGCCAGAAGCGGTTGGCGTAGTCGGCATCGTAGGAGGCGTTCTTGTGGTCTTCCTCGAAAGGTATGGGGTCAGGTATTTCGTTGGGGGTCGTGTGTATGGCGACGTCGATTCCGACGCTCTTTAGCGAGAACATCACCTGGCTGTAGAAATCCGCCACCGTCCTGGGGCGGAGGTCGAGGAGACGGACGTTGCCGTCGCTGGTTTCGATGACGAGCTTGTGGTCTATGAAGTCAAAATCTATCTGAAAGGTTTTGAGCCCGTAGGGAATCGGGGAGGTCGTGAGGCCGCGGGATGTGACGTAGAGCGTGACGTGCCAGGAATGATTTATCCACGGCGTTTGGGACAGCCTTATCTTGCCGACGATCTGCGTCCACATGTGAAGCGTGGCGGCGGTGTCTTTCCACTCGTCCAGGGGAAGTGACGGCCAAGGATCGATGTTACCGGGATATACGGGCGTCATGGGCTATCTCCTCCGAAACTGCGTTTATCTACACCAAATTATAGCACATATCCGAGCGGCTTAGCGGCTGGAAAAGGGGTTAGGCCTGACACCGCCGGACGTAGGGCGGGATCAATTGTCGAATGGGGTTTTCTCCTTACTGAGGTCCCTGGTCGGAACCGTGACTATAACGTTCCTTGCGTTCTCGAATTTGAGGAAGAGCTCTATGCCGTCGATGTCGGCAACGGAGGCCTTAAGGCCTTCGAGCAATATGTATGGTCCGCCGGGTTTGAGCGCGACGCTCCCGCCCGCAGGGACGGCCAGGGAGTCCGCTTCTACCACCTCACCTTTGCCGCCGCCGGGTTTCGGCACGTAGATTACGGCCTTGTCGGCCAATACGCTCGATACCTTGACGAGCTTTGCATCGCTATCGCCGGGGTTCCCGATATTGAGATAAACAGCGACGGAATCCTGCGCGGCGGGGGCTTCGCCTATCCGCATATCCGATACATAGACCTTGTTTTGACCGTAAGAGAGCGAGGTCAGGATAAAAAGGAATGCCAGTGCATAAATGTAAGTTCTCATCTAATCTCCTTTTCGCGCCGGGGGTGAAGATATCTTCATACCAGCACAAGTACTGCGAAGTCACTGGATGTTTACAGTATAGCCGAGCAATCAACCGTCACGGGGTTTTCTTCCATTCGAGGAGCCTGTTGTTGACGGGCATCTCGTGGTCCTTTACAAGCTCAAGCCCCGCGCGCTCGGCGAGGGAGTTCACCCATTCGAAGTCCTTTATTCCGCTTTCAGGGTCCCTGCCCTTGAGCCACCCGTCGAATTTTTTGTTGCTGTCGCTCGTATAGCCGCCGCCGTAATTAAAGGGGCCGTATATGCAGAGCGTGCCGCCTTCTCTCATGACGACCTCGACGCCGTCGAAAAAACATCCGACCCGGGGCTTACTCATGATATGAAGGGTGTTCGCCGAGAAGACGCCGTCTGCCTTTTCGACGGGCCAGAGCGCATCGGCGACGTTCAGGACTATAGGGTCTTTAAGGTTTGGAAGCCCTGCTTCGTCTACCCACATTTTAATGCCCGGAATATTATCGGGGAGGTCCGTGGGCTGCCAGACGAGGTGCGGGAGACCGGCCGCGAACCAGGCCGCGTGCTGACCGGTGCCGCTGCCGATTTCGAGCACAAGAGACGCGTCCTTGAACGCCTCTTTCAGGACGCCTAGTATCGGCTCTTTATTATTTTCGCTCGACTGGCTGTACGGCTTTTCCACAATATTTCCCCATTACTGGTTAAATTTCTTTTCCCGTTTTATTTCTATCTCGCGCTTTGTGGAGCTGAGCTCGAATTTACGGAGCCTCTGGCTAGAAGGGGTTATCTCGACTAGCTCGTCCTCTGCCATGAATTCGATGGCCTGGTCGAGTGAGAGTGGCCGCGGGGGCCTTAGGACGACCGTTGTTTCCGCCGTCGAGCTCCGCATGTTTGTGAGCTTCTTTTCTTTCGTGATGTTGACGTTGAGGTCACCGTTCCGGTTCCTTTCGCCGACTATCATGCCCTCGAAGACATCCGTGCCGACGTCTACGAAGAGCTCGCCCCTGTCGGCCATGGAGAGGCAGGCGTAGGCTGTGACCTTGCCGGACCTGTCGGAAACCAGCGCTCCCGTGGACCGCTGGGGTATCGGGCCGTACCAGGGCTCGTAGCCCTCGAATAGGGTGTTTATGACGCCCGAGCCTTTCGTGATTATCTGGAACTGGCTCCTGAAACCTATGAGGGCGCGGGAAGGGATTAGGAACTCTATGTCCACCCTGCCGTTGCCGTTGTTGCGGAGGTTTTCCATCCGGCCTTTGCGGGACGAGATGGCCTCCGTGACCGCGCCGACGTAGGCCTCGGGGACATCGACGAATATGCGCTCGACGGGCTCCGTGACCTTGCCGTTTTCCTGGCGTGTGAGAACCCTCGGCTTTGAGACCATGAACTCGTAGCCCTCGCGGCGCATCATTTCGATGAGGACCACCATCTGGAGCTCGCCCCGGCCCGAGACCTCGTAGGCGTCCGCCCTGTCCGTTTCCTTGACGTCTATCGCGACGTTGCCGAGTTTTTCACGGAGGAGCCTGTCGCGTATGTGGCGGGAGGTGAGGAACTTACCTTCCTTGCCCGCGAAGGGGCCGTTGTTCACGTAGAAGATCATCGATATCGTAGGCTCGTCGACTTTTATACGCTCGAGCGGGACGGGGTTTTCGAGGTCGGAGACTGTGTCCCCAATCTTGACCTTGTCCTCGCCGGCTATGGCGGCGATGTCGCCGGCTTCGAGCCTGTCTATCTGTGTTTTTTTGAGGCCGTCGAATGTATAGAGGACCGAGATTTTTATTGGCGTATTCGCGCCGGCCTCGCCGCAGAGGGAGTAGGAGCGGTTGGCTTCGAGGACGCCGTTCGTTAGGCGGCCTATGGCAATCCTGCCGACATAGTTGTCGTAGTCGAGGTTCGTGATGAGGAACTGCGTTACGCTTCCCTCGCCGACTTCGGGCCCGGGGATCGAAGAGATAATGGTCTCGAACAGCGGGACGAGGTTGGGCGAAGGCTCGGCGAGACTGAGCTGCGCCGTCCCGGCTTTGCCGTTCGTGTATATGATGGGGAATTCTATTTGTTCTTCGTTAGCGTCGAGCTCGATGAAGAGGTCGTAGACTTCGTTTATGACCTCTTCGGGGCGTGCATCGCTCCTGTCGATTTTGTTTATGACCAGGATTATCGGGAGCTGTTTCTGGAGCGCCTTTTTTACGACGAAGCGCGTCTGCGGAAGCGGGCCCTCGCTCGCGTCCACGAGAAGCACAGCGCCGTCGACCATGTTGAGGCTCCGTTCGACTTCTCCACCGAAATCGGCGTGGCCAGGCGTATCGACGATATTGATCTTAATGTCTTTATAGTGGACCGCCGTATTCTTGGCCATTATAGTGATCCCGCGCTCCCTTTCGAGGTCCATCGAGTCCATGACCCTTTCCTCGACCACCTGATGTTCGCGGAATACGCCCCCCTGCCTGAGCATCGCGTCGACGAGTGTTGTCTTCCCATGGTCTACGTGAGCGATTATCGCTATGTTACGTATGTCGTCTCTTCTCATATAAGTATTTTCAGCCCCTTTGAAATCGGATAAACCGGACGACTTCTTCCCCGGCAGACATTAAATATACACTACAGGTTAGCCGACGACAGAAGGCGGCGGAGATTCGCTGCCCCCGGGCTCGACAGGCAGACCATCAGGGTTCGGGTTAGCTTTATTTCGGAGGACGTATATTTAGTCAAAAGTCTTAGAAGAGATATGGACTAAAGTCTGATTGTAAGGACCTTTTTTTTAGTATATTTTGTTAATTATGAAGAATGGGGGATTTACTAAAAATGAACTGAATCTCGGGGAGATAGCCGAGGGCAAGGGCGAAACTATAAGGGTCCTCCGGCGCTCGACGAGGATCCCTTATTACAAGAAGCTGAAGTATGGCCTTTTGAGTAGCCGCGGCGTAGACGAGAACGATAATCTCAAGTTCACCGGATTCACGTTCAACCTGTCGGAGCATGGCGTAGGGCTCGAGGGGAACAAGGGATTTCCCCCTAATTTCAGGATCCGTGCCACATTGTTCACGGGCGAAGAAACACTCAAATTCGAAGGCACGATAAGGTGGCTCTACCACACGCATTCTGAGAAGTGGTTCATGGGAATAGAGATCACGAGCCACACCGATGAATTAAAAAAGATATACGCTCTACTCTTCCAGACCCGGGGTGTGGGCCTCTAAAAAGTGTTGGGAAGAAGCCGGGCCTTTTTCAGCCGCGCCGAATACAGCCCCAAGACGTTAATTCACGCTTTTGTTAATCTCTTCTAGCTTTATTTTGAGCTCTTCTATTCGCGACCGCGAGGCTGTGAGTTTCTCCCTTTCCATCTTGTAGAAATTCTTGAGCGGCATAAGGGAATCCATAGCCTGAAGGCGTATGCCGTCGAAGTCCCTTTCGAGCTGGGAGCGGATCGACGATATCATTTCTTCTATGAGGGCGTCCACCTTCTGACTGAATTCCTTCATAGCGTCACGGCGTTTTTTGGGAAGTATCATGAACGCCGTGGCCACGACGGCTATTGTGGCGAGGATGCCGGTTATGTCTACCAGGAGCGATGAGAACGCCGTGACGACGGCCGCGCCGAGGGCAAGCCCGCCGACCTGGACCCCAAGGACGGACGCGACCGCGGCCCGCGCGGAATCGACCAGGTTCCCGCCGAGATCCCCCGGGTCTATGGCCTTTCTCTTGGCTTCGAGCTCGGAGCGGACCGTATCCAAAAGCCGCGTCCTGTCGTACATGAAGCCCGTCGTGCCGGATGAAGACTCGGGTCTTATGGACTTGTTATAAAAATCGACTGTGGAGTCGAGAAGGCTCCTTGCGGATTTTTCGGTCCACACGACCATAGCGTCGAGGTCTTTTTCGAGCTCGTTTACGGTTTGCCGGGAGACCTTGTATTCGAACTCCTTGGCTATCTTCTGCTTGCTTATGAGCTTGGGGATGTTGCCGAAGCGCATGAATTCGTCAATGAATTCTATGCCGCGCGTTTTAAATTCGAGGAGCCTGCTCCTTATCCTTTCCGTGAACTGCGCCGAGTTCTGGAGCATTTCTACCTCTAGTGATTCGAGCTTCTTTTCGAAATCCCCGAGCTTCTCGACGTCTTCGGCAATCTTTTTCATGTCCTCGCCGAGGGCCCTTTCTGCCTCGGAAGCGAGGCTGAGCGCGATGTTCGTCGTGCTCCGTATCTTCATCTTCACGCGCTCTTCTTCGCTGAGCGTGCGGAAGATGTATTCTTCGAGCTGCCCGAAGCCGCTTTTTTCAGCGATTGCCGAGTCGCCCGAGAGTTTTGCGTCCCTCGCCAGGCGGGCGGAGACGGGAATGATGTGCGGCTTTATGCCGAAGGCCCTTTCGAGCTCGCGTGAAGTGTGCTCGAGAAGCTTTTCGAGCTCGGCGTCGTCCCTGGCTATGTCTATTTTATTAAGGAGAAAGACTATGTTCTTGAGCCATTCGTCCTTTACGAACTGGATGAGCTTCGCCTCGCTGCCCGTTACGGCGCGCTCGGCCCCGATGACGAAAAAAACTATGTCCGCCTTCGGGATGAACTCGCGTGTGATCTTTTCGTGCTGCTCTATCGTGACGTTCGTCCCCGGCGTATCGACTATGAAGATACCCTTCAGCCTGTCCTGGGGAACGGATATGTAACGCACCCCGTTTTCGATGCTTTCTCCGCCCGTCTCGTCGTGGCGTATGATTGTGATTTCGTCCGTCGTCGGCGTTATGCCCTCGGGAAGGACGTCCTCGCCAAGGAGGGAATTTATTACCGAGGATTTACCTGTGCTGAATTCACCTATGAAAACGAGCGAGAAGAGGTTATCGAGGCTTTCTTCTACGGACCTGAGCCTTTCGATAAGATCTTTGCCCGAGACTTCGCTTATCTCCCCCAGGAGAGATTTGAGGAGGAGCTTCTCTTCGAGGATTATTTTCGAGTATTTGTCGTCGAGTATCTGCATGTTGAAAAGTACCTCAATTATAACCAAGAAAAGGCCGGGTGAGTATCCGCGGGGTATAGCGCCCTGAAGCGGCGGCCCTGCCGGAATTATCGTTTGGTAAACGGGATGCCGGTATGTAAACTCAACTATAAACCGAGTATACGAGCGGTAGGCGGACGGACGGGGGCCCGAAACAGCGGCTTTCCGAATATCCCCGGCGCCGCGGCCGGGATCGAGGCCACCGTTCGCATACAACCCACCAAAATGACAGAACTCAACAGACTTGCAAACGAAAAGAGCCCCTACCTGCTGCAGCATGCTGGAAACCCCGTGGACTGGTACCCGTGGGGAGAGGAGGCGTTCGAGAAGGCGGCCAGGGAAGATAAACCTATCCTGCTATCTATCGGGTATTCGACGTGCCACTGGTGCCACGTGATGGAGCACGAGTCGTTCGAGGACCCGGAGGTCGCGCGGCTCTTGAACGAGGCGTTCGTGTCGATAAAGGTCGACCGCGAGGAGAGGCCCGACATAGACGCCATATACATGACCGTGTGCCAGATCCTTTCTAAGGGCGGGTGCGGATGGCCTTTGAATATTGTGATGACGCCCGACAGAAAGCCCTTTTTCGCTGCGACTTATATCCCGAAAGAGGCCCGGTTCGGAAGGGCCGGCATGGTGGACCTCGTGCCGAAGATTAAAGAGATATGGGATACGCAGAGGGACGAGGTGGTAAGGTCGGCGGAGAGCATAACGGAGGCCATGAGAAAGGCGGCCGACTCCCCGGCCACGGCCGGGGGAGCCCCGGGGATGAGCGCGCTTACGACAGGCTATAATCAGCTCCTCGGAAGATTCGACGAGATGAACGGCGGGTTCGGCACTGCGCCGAAGTTCCCGACGCCGCACAATCTCGTCTTCCTTTTGAGGTACTGGAAGCGGACTGGGGACGAAGAGGCTCTCCTTATGGCGGAGAAGACGCTCGCCGAAATGAGGCTCGGCGGGATATACGACCACGTCGGGTTCGGGTTTCACAGGTACTCGACCGACGCCGAATGGCTCTTGCCGCACTTCGAGAAGATGCTATACGACCAGGCGCTGTTGGTCATGGCGTACACCGAAGCCTACCAGGCAACGGGAAAGGAAGACTACAAAAAAACGGCGAGAGAGATAATAGAGTACGTCCTCAGGGACATGACTTCGCCCGAGGGCGGGTTTTATTCGGCGGAGGATGCGGACAGCGAAGGGGTGGAAGGAAAGTTTTACGTATGGACGACGGAGGAGTTGGAAGCGGTCCTCGGAAAAGAAGACGGGGAGCTCATAGCGCGGCTGTATAACGCGCGCCTCGGAGGGAATTATAGTGAGGAGGCGTCGGGCGAGAGCTCCGGAGGGAATATACTGTATTTGAGGGCGCAGATCGACGAGCTCGCGATGTCGTTCGGCGGGAATGCCGGGGCAGTTTTGGAAAGGGTCGAGACGGCGCGGCAGAAGCTGTTCGAAGCCCGCGAGAGACGCATACATCCGCATAAGGACGACAAGATACTGACGGACTGGAACGGGCTCATGATCGCGGCGCTGTCGAAGGCGGCGTCGGCGTTCGGGGAGCCTTCGTATGCAGACGCAGCGAAGAGGGCCGCGGATTTTATATTGACCACGATGCGCGGCGAAGACGGGAGGCTCCTTCACCGCTACAGGACTGGGGAGGCCGGCATAACCGCGCACGCCGACGACTACGCATTTTTGATCTGGGGGCTTTTAGATCTTTACGAGGCGAGCTTCGACGCCGAGTACTTGAGGACAGCGATAGCGCTTCAGGAGGATATGAACGAGCACTATATCGACGAGGAGCGGGGAGGATATTATTTCACTGCGAACGACGCAGAGGAGATGATAATCAGGCACAAGGAGGTTTACGACGGCGCTGTGCCGTCCGCGAATTCCGCGGCGCTGCTTAACCTCCTGAGGATAGGGAGAATCACCGGCGACGCATCATACGAAGAGGCGGCGGAGAATCTCGGAAAGGCGTTTTCGGCCGTGGTGGAGCAGGCCCCGAGCGCATACACGCTGTTTTTGGCGGGACTCGATTTCGGCATAGGGCCTTCGTACGAGATAGTGATCTCCGGCGAGCGAGGGAAAGAAGATACCGATAGGATGCTGGAGGCGATTCGGGGTATTTACGTTCCGAACAAGGTGGTGCTCTTTAGAGACTCGGGCTCGGGCATCGAGGTCATCGCACCATTCACGAAAGAGCAGGAAACGATAGATGGGAAGGCGGCGGCGTACGTGTGCATGAATTACGAATGCGAGCTTCCGGTAACGGAGCCGGAGAAAATACGCGGGCTTCTCTCGAGGTAAAGAATCCGCGAATAAAGATTAGAGAAAAGAAAAACGCAGGATTTTTTACATTACATATGAATGGCTTCATATAAAAAATTTGTATTGCTTTTCGTCGTCCGGACCTTATAATTCATCAACCTTAAAGTTTCCCCGTAGCTTTCGAAGCGGAACAAAAAGTCTGTGTTATAGTATTAATTTAGATTGCCGGGAGGAAGACAGCGGCATGGAGGAAAGGCGTATGAACAAGAGAGGGAAGAAGAAAATAAAGGACCTCGTGGATATGCTCGAAGACCCGGAAAACTCGGGCTACATCGGCGGAGATTACGAGGACATGATGGAGCTTTTGGAGCAGGAGCTGGCTGAATCCGAGGAAGACGAAGATCAGGAAGAAAACGGCTGATCGGACGTTTCTCTTACCATATCACCCCGTTTTAAATAAACCATAAGAACAGAAATCGCGGCAGGCGTTATACCGGAAATCCTGCTCGCCTGACCGAGAGAACCGGGACGCACCCTTGAGAGCTTCTGTATTATTTCTTTCGAGAGGCCGGGAATGTCGTCGTACGAGAAATCCTCGGGTATGCCGAGATTTTCGACCTTCCTGAACTTCTCGATCTGCTCGATCTGGCGTTTGATATAGCCCTCGTATTTTACTTCCATTTCTATCTGGGTAAGGACGTCTTCGAGAAGCTCCGGGGTTGAGTCGCCCCCGGGAAGTAAGGAGAGCGAGGAATACGAAATCTCGGGACGGCGGAGTATCTCTTTTAAGGACTGCGGCTTTTTTATGGTCGATGAGCCGAGCGAAACGAGGATTTCGTTTACGCGTGCGTCGGGTTTTATCTTTATGCTTTCGAGTCTCAGGAGCTCTTCTTCGGCAGCCTTCTTTTTGGCCATTACTTTTTCGTAGCGCTCTTCGGACAGAAGACCGATAGCGTATCCCTTTTCGGAAAGCCTCATGTCGGCGTTGTCTTCCCTTAAGACTAGCCTGTATTCGGCCCTCGACGTGAACATCCTGTAGGGCTCGTCGACGCCCTTTGTGACGAGATCGTCGATGAGGATGCCGAGGTAGGCCTCGGAGCGGTCGAGCACGAACGGGTCCTCGCCCTTTACGCGGAGCGCCGCGTTGACGCCTGCCATGAGGCCCTGGCTCGCGGCCTCTTCGTAGCCGGTCGTGCCGTTTATCTGCCCGGCGAAGTAGAGGTTGTCCACGAGCTTCGTTTCGAGCGTGGGCTTAAGCTGCGTCGGATCGACGTAGTCGTATTCGACGGCATAGCCCGGCCTCATTATCTCAACGTCAGAAAGCCCGTCTATAGTCCTCACCAGCTCGTACTGGACTTCGAGCGGGAGGCTGGTCGATATGCCGTTCGGATATATCTCGTACGTCGTGAGGCCCTCGGGCTCGAGGAAAATCTGGTGCCGTTCCTTATCCCTGAACTTTACTATCTTGTCTTCGATGGAGGGGCAGTATCGCGGGCCGACGCCTTTTATCTCGCCCGAGTAGAGCGGGGATTTGTGAAGATTGTCGGTTATGACCTTGTGCGTTTTTGCGTTGGTGTACGTGATGTAGCAAGGGAGCTGCTCGCGCTTGATGGAATCCGTCCAGAAGGAAAAGGGCTTCGGATTATCGTCGCCGGGCTGGGGCTCTAGGGCAACCCAGTCTATCGTCCTGCCGTCGAACCTGGGCGGGGTGCCGGTTTTGAGCCTCCCCAATTTGAACCCGAGGCTGCCGAAGGAGTCGGATATGCCGACCGCCGCGGCCTCCCCCGCCCTGCCGGAGGATATTTTCGTCTGCCCGATGTGTATAAGGCCGTTCGGGAAGGTGCCGGGCGTTACCACGACGGCACCGGAATAGAAATGCTCGCCGAGTGTTGTCTTGACGCCGCATACCGCGCCGCCCTTAACCAGAAGGCCCTCGGCCATGCGCTGCTTAATGTCGAGGTTCTTCTGCCCTTCGAGGGCGGATTTCATATACGCCCTGTAGAGCTGCCTGTCGGCCTGTATGCGCGTTGCCTGAACGGCCGCCCCCTTGCGTGTGTTGAGCCTTCGGAACTGTATCGCCGAATGATCCGCGGCAAGCGCCATCTCGCCGCCGAGCGCGTCCACCTCTTTTACGAGGTGCCCCTTGCCCACCCCACCGACGGAGGGATTACACGACATGAGGCCGATGGTGTCTATATTGGCCGTGAGGACGAGCGTCCTTGAGCCCATCCTCGCGGCGGCGAGCGCCGCCTCGCAGCCTGCGTGACCGGCCCCTATTACTATGACGTCGTAATTACGCGGATATTCGATGCTCAATTCATATGCCCCCAAGGGAAAAGTAAGAAGTGTAAATAGTGAGGGGGCAGGCGTCAATTGGGAAAAGAGGGAGAGAGATAAAAGCAACGGACTCGCGGAGGATGATAAAGGCAATTACGCTAATACGTCGAATTCCTGCACGCGTGGCGGACACGTAGTGTCTTTTCAGACGTAGCGCGTTCGGAGGCCACTGGGCAATGTCGCGCGAAGGTGAATAAAGGCGAAGACAATGCTACGTCGTTTGTCAGCGCACACGGTGCGCGTGTGGTAGAATGCTAGTCCATTCTATAAAGAGGAGCAGAGAGGCATTGTCGAGAACGAGAGAAATATTCGAGAAAGTGGACAGGAAATTAAAGGAGAGGGCGGACGAGTACAGGGACGTCGGAGCCGTCTATAAAATCGTTCTCGGCGGCGCGGACGGGGGAACGTGGCTCATAGATTTCAGGCCCGGGTCGGTAGGAGTAAGAGAGGAGGAAGGCGAGGCGGAGTGCAGGATAGAGACGAAGGACGAGCACTTCGTGAACCTCTTTGACGGGAAACTCTCGCCCGTGAATGCGCTACTTACGGGGAAGGTGAATATTTCC
>JBFWTW010000013.1:0-1172 GCA_050247635.1 Candidatus Dadabacteria bacterium
GCTATGAGAATGATCGGCGCGGGCAGGCTTTCGAGCGCGCGCTCCGTCGCCCCCGGGCTGGTGGACTTGGAATCGTTGTAAAATCTCGCCCCCCTTATCTCCCCCAGAAACTCGTTCCTGTGTGGGAGGGGGTCGAACTCAACAACAGCCTTTCGTATTATCTCCGGCTCCGCGCCCATTATACGGGTTGCAGCTATCGCGGCCATCACGTTCTCGACGTTGTGATAGCCCGCGAGCTTCATGCCCGTAAGGTCGTAAGACTCGCCGTCGAATGCGACGGAGGTCTCGTCGTAAGAGACGGCGTTTCCCGGCCCTCCGAACGGGAGCCTCTTCGATTTCATGCGATTTACGAAGCGGGCGATAACCTCGTCGTCCGCCTTGTAAATGCACCAGTCCCCGGGGGTCTGGTTGACGAATATGTTCATCTTCGATTCGGCATACTCCTCGAAAGAAGAGTGATGATCGAGGTGGTTCGGGGAGATGTTCAGCACGACGGCGACGTTCGGGCGGAATGTCTTTACGCCCTGGAGCTGAAAGCTGCTGAGCTCGAGCACGAGCACGTCGTATTCGTCCTCCTTCCCGACGATAGATATGAGAGGAGTCCCGATATTCGCTCCGAGAAATACGCGCTTTCCGCCCTTTTCGAGTATGTCTGCGATGAGCGTAGATGTAGTCGTCTTGCCGTTTGAGCCCGTGACGGCGATTACAGGTTTATTTATGAACCTCGAAGCGAGCTCGACCTCGCTCATTATTTCCACGCCCTTCCTCGCAGCTTCCGCAAGCGGAGGAATGTTAAACGGCACGCCCGGGCTCGGGATTATGACGTCGGCCGCAAGGAACGTTTCGGCGGTGTGGCCGCCGGTTTCGAGCTCGACGCCGAGTGACTTTAGAGCTTCGGCCTTCTCGCCCAGTTTTTCAGCCGTGGCCCCTTCGCTGAGCGAGACAGAAGCCCCCTTGCCGACGAGGAATCTGGCTGTTTCCATCCCTGTTTTTCCGGCCCCTATGACGAGCACCTTCATTCCCTTAAGCTCCATCAGATTTCTTTCACCGTATTTTTACGTATCAATGCCATTCCTTCCTTATCTAAGCTTCAGGGTCGACAGCGCGAACAGCGCGAGGACGAGGCATATTATCCAGAAGCGGATTACGACCTTCGACTCCGACCAGCCGCT
>JBFWTW010000013.1:1272-26474 GCA_050247635.1 Candidatus Dadabacteria bacterium
CACCGTATTTTTACGTATCAATGCCATTCCTTCCTTATCTAAGCTTCAGGGTCGACAGCGCGAACAGCGCGAGGACGAGGCATATTATCCAGAAGCGGATTACGACCTTCGACTCCGACCAGCCGCTCAGCTCGAAGTGATGATGAAGAGGCGCCATCCTGAAGATCCTCTTCCGCGTGAGCTTGAATGACCCAACCTGCAATATCACGGACATCGCCTCTGCGGCGAACAGACCGCCTACTATGATAAGGAGTATTTCCTGCTTGATCGTGAGCGCGACCGCGCCTATGGCAGCGCCGAGCGCAAGAGAGCCGACGTCGCCCATGAAGATCTGCGCCGGGTGCGAGTTATACCAGAGAAACCCGAGACACGCCCCGCCGACTGCCGCCAGAAAGACCGCGAGCTCGCCCGCCTCGGGGATGTAGGGAATCTGGAGATACTTCGAGAATTCCGCGTTACCCGCCAGGTACGCGAATACTATATAAGTCCCGGCCGCGACGATTATTGCCCCTATCGCCAGCCCGTCGAGCCCGTCCGTAAGGTTTACCCCGTTCGACGCCCCTACTACCGCAAGCACCGCGAACGGGAGATAAAGCCATCCCATGGTTATAACCGCCTTCTTAAAGAACGGCAGCATGACAGAGGTAAAGGGATAATCGACTACCTTGTCCGCGCTCAGGGCCATCTTGAACCCGTCTATGTCGGCCATAAGAACGAGGACGAACAGGACGGCGAAAAATATCTGTAATAGGAATTTCTCCCGCGCCCTCATCCCTTTTTTTTTCGTGAATTTGAGCCAGTCGTCCAAAAACCCTATAAGCGCGTAGCTCAGCGTAAAGAGAATTACGGCCCAGACGACCTCGCTCGTGATGTTCGTCCACAGAAGGGCCGAGAACATTATGGCCACGACGATGAAGGCCCCGCCCATCGTCGGCGTTCCGGCCTTGGATTTATGCGTCTCGGGGCCGTCGTCCCTTATATTCTCCCCGAACTGTCTTCTTGTCAGGAACCTGATGAAAACCCCGCCGAGGACGAGACTTATCAGAAACGCGGTCACCCCCGCCCCGAACGAACGGAAGGTGATGTATCTGAATACATTAAATATGATAGAATCGTCGTTCAGCAGATAAAGAACGTAAAACATTCCCTTAAGCTCCTTCCATTAGCAGCTTTGTAACTTCTTCCATGCGCATTCCCCGCGACCCTTTTATAAGGACGACGTCCCCTTTGCTGGCGGCGTCGGCCACCGCGCGGGCGGCGTCGGCGTGGGTCTTCGCGTGAACGCCCTTCCCGGCCCCCTCCACAACGTCCCCGCCGAAATTTCCGTAAGCGACCAGTACATCGACACCGGCTTGGGATATATACTCGCCTAGGGCCCTGTGCTCGGGCTTGCTCGCTTCGCCTAGCTCCAGCATGTCGCCGACTACGGCTATCGACTTGCCTGCGCCCGCGAGTGTAACGAGCTCGTTCACGGCGCTCCTTATAGAATCCGGGTTTGCGTTATATGTATCGTTGATTATTCCGAATCCGGCCGGGCTCTTCAGAACCTCGAGCCTCATCTTCCCGGGTTTGAATCCTTCGAGGCCGGCTTTTATTTCGTCTGGCCCGCATCCGAGCGAATATCCTATGCCGGCAGCGCAAAGCGCGTTCATCACGTTATGAAGCCCTATGCCATTTATGCGAACGGGCATATCCTTCCCCATAAGGCTCATCACGAACCTTATGCCGGCTGTTCCATCCTGCGTTATATCCTTCGCACGAAGGGACGCCTTCTCGTTTTTTATTCCATACGTGAGCTTCTTCGAGTCAGTCCTCGACGCGATCTCCTCGACGCGCGGGTCGTCGAGATTAACGACGAATACGTTGTCCGGGCCGAACCGCTCGACGAGCTCGCCCTTGGCCCGTGCCACGCCGTCGAGGCCTCCGAGCTTTTCGAGGTGGGCGCGGCCGATGTTAGTGATCGTCCCGACGTCCGGGCGGGAAATCTCGGCGAGCCTTTTTATCTCGCCGAAGTCGTTCATCCCGAGCTCGACCACGGCCCTTTCGTAGCTGTCGCCGAGTTCTAGGAGCGTCAGCGGAAGCCCGATGAGGTTATTAAAATTGCCTGTGTTCTTATGCGTATTGAATTTGAGTGAAACGATAGCCGCCGACATTTCCTTCGTCGTCGTCTTGCCGTTTGAGCCCGTAATTGCGGCGAGCTTTAAAGCCGGGAAGCTCATCCTCCAGGCGGAGGCGAGGTCGCCGAGCGCCGTCAGCGTAGAGGGGACGAGTATGACGGGCTTTCCAGGGCCTGTGGGTTCCGAGGCGTCTTCGACTACAGCAGCAGTGGCCCCCTTCTGAAAAGCCTCGCCTACGAATTTGTGTCCGTCGAAATTATCGCCCTTTAAAGCGAAGAATATGTCGCCCGGGCGCACGCTCCTTGAATCGGTAGAGACGCGGCGGAATTCCCCCGGTCCGTCTCCCGAAATAAGTCTGCCTTTGGTAGAATCGAGTACAAAGCTAAGCTCGAACATCCTCCCACCGGAAATACTAGTTTGATTTTTCCCTTATCGCTTCGGCCGCGACCTTCCTGTCGTCAAAGGGATGCTTCACTGTGCCGACAATCTGGTAATCCTCGTGCCCCTTCCCGGCTATTAGCACGGTGTCGCCGGGCCGCGCTATGCCCACCGCCTCTTTTATCGCCGCGCGCCTGTCTTCTATTCTCGAATAAGCCTTCTCATCCGGGCCTGCGGCCTCTTTAACCCCGCGCTCGACGTCGTCGAGTATTCTCTCCGGGGATTCCGTACGCGGATTATCGGAGGTTATTATCAAAACGTCCGAGAGCTCCATCCCGATACGCCCCATTATCGGCCTCTTGGCCCTGTCCCTGTCGCCGCCGCATCCGAAGACTAGCACGACGCGCCCTTTCGTGAGCGGCCTTATGGCCGTGAGGACGTTCTTAAGGGCGTCCGGAGTGTGCGCGTAGTCCACGAGGACCTCGAACCCGCACGGATTCTCGACACGCTCCAGCCTTCCCGGAACGACCGAGAACCGCGCAAGCCCGTCTTCGACTTCATTCAGCGTAGAGCCCGTCGCGATGGCCGCGGTAGCCGCCGCCAGGATGTTCGAAAGGTTATGCTCCCCGAACAGCCTGGAGCTCACTTCGAGCCTCCCCCAGGGCGTATTGATGTCGGCCGATATCCCGCTCCCGGTGACGCTGTGATCGAACGCGTAAACGTCCGCGCCCGGGTTATCGATCGAATATGTTATTACTTCGCCGACCGCTTCGTCCGCGATCTGGGCCCCTGCGGGGTCGTCTATATTTATTATGGAATATTTCCGCTCTTTCGAGCTGTCCCTCAAAAGCTCCGTGAAGAGCCTCTTCTTCACATCCCTGTAATTCTCCATGCTTCCGTGGTAATCGAGGTGGTCTTGCGTAAGATTCGTGAACACGGCGGCGTCGAATTCGCATCCGAGGATCCTTTCCTTGTCTATCGCGTGCGAGGAGACTTCCATGGCCACCCTGTCCACTCCGGCACCCCTCATCTCGCCGAGGAGCCTCATTATCTCGACGGACTCGGGCGTCGTCATCGGGGCTTCGGTTCTCCGTCCGGAGAACCTGTAGTCGATGGTTCCGATAACTCCCGGATTTTTGTTTCCTTCTTTCCAGATAGATTCGAGGAGGTAAGTTATCGTCGTCTTGCCGTTAGTGCCCGTGATGCCGACCATCGTAAGGGATCGGGCGGGCCAGCCGTAGAAGTTGGCCGCGACCCCGGCGA
Source organism: Candidatus Dadabacteria bacterium (assembly GCA_050247635.1). Classification (GTDB taxonomy): domain Bacteria; phylum Desulfobacterota_D; class UBA1144; order Nemesobacterales; family UBA2774; genus JADLGH01. The sequence goes on from JBFWTW010000013.1 coordinate 5,031, forward strand.
GCGCAACCCTCGAATCCTCGACTTCAATCACCGTAACGCCTTCCGGAACGTCATCCGTAACGCGTTCGAGCAGTAATGCAGCGGCGCCTCTCTCCAGCGCCTGTTTTATATAGCTGTGTCCGTCCTGCTTCTCGCCGCGAAGTGCGGCGAAGAGATACCCGCGTCCGACTTTCTGCGAATCAAGTGCAATCCCCGAAATCTCAAGTCCGACGTCGCCATGTATCTCCCTTATCTCTATTCCGTTCAGTATCTCATTCAAAATCATATGTTCTGCTTGAATTCTACGGAGCAGACCGTGCCGTCCTTTATCGTATCCCCAGGCGGCGGAGTCTGGCCCGTCACGAAGCCGCTTCCGTTCACTCTCACCTTCACCCCCTGCTCCTCGGACCATTTCAGTATGTCCCGTACGCTTTTTCCGCTGAGGTCGGGCATTATCTTCGCCCCCGCTACGTTTGTGCTGGGTGAGATTCCAAGGTGGAAGAGAACCTTTTCCGCTATCTGCCTGAATATAGGTGCCGCTACGGAGCCGCCGTGAGTGAGCTTCTTCGGCGCCTCGACCACTACCACCATTGTCAGCTTCGGGTCGTCGGAGGGGACAAATCCTATAAACGATGCAATGTACCTGTCTGAATAATACCCGCCGTTAACGGGGTCCGGTATCTGTGCGGTGCCGGTCTTCCCGGCAACTTTATATCCCGGTATGGCAGCCTTCTTTCCGGTTCCTTCCTCGACGACCCTTTCCATTATGCGCGTAACCGATGCCGCCGTGTCGTAGGAAAGCACCCTGTTTACAACCTCGGGCTCGTTCTCCCTTATCACGGTGCCGTCGGGTCCCGTTATTTTCTTTACGAGGTGAGGCTTCATGAGATACCCGCCGTTAGCTATGGCGGAGAGCGCCGAGGCCAATTGAAGCGCAGTTACGGATACGCCCTGGCCGAAGGATATCGTTGCCAGCTCTATCTTGCCCCAGTGTTTCGGGCTGTAGAGGAGCCCTCCGGATTCGCCCGGAAGGTCTATGCCGGTCTTGTCTCCGAAACCGAATTTTTTAAGATAGCTGTAGTAAGTCTCTTTCCCGAGAAGCTCCCCGATCTTCGATGCCCCGATGTTGCTCGACACCCTTATCACGTCCGCGAGCGTCAGCGTGCCGTAAGACTTTACGTCCTTAATGGTTCTTCCGCCTATCTTGCGGCGCCCGTTCTCGCAGAAGAACTGCGTTTCGGGTGTGGCTTTTCCTTCCTGAAGGGCGGCCGAGGCGAGAAATACCTTCATCGTCGAGCCCGGCTCGTACGTATACCATATAGGCAGGTTTCGCCTGTTTTCGAGCGGGTATTTCCTGTAGTCGTTGGGATCGAGGAACGGATATGACGCCATGGCAAGCACCTCGCCCGTTTCGGGATTGAGCACGATGGCCATGCCCTTCTCGCCGTTCATCTGCTCGATGCCTTCCTTTAGCTCCCTTTCCACTATGTGCTGTATCTGGGCGTCTATCGTCAGTACTATCTCGTGCCCGGATATATTTTCATCCCCGAAGTCCTCGACGATATCGGGATTGTTTATTATCTTCCTTCCGTACGCGTCCTTTTTAAGGGTGATCTTCCCAGGCCTTCCTATCAGGAGATCGTCGTAACGGTATTCGATTCCCTCGATCCCGGTGGAGTCTATGTTTGTGAACCCGAGGACCTGCCCCATGAGATGTCCGTTCGGATAAACCCTCTTGGGCTCTTCTATAAACCCCACGCCTTCCAGCTTCATGGATTCGAGCTCGGTCGAGACTTCGGGATCGACAAGCCTCTTAAGCCAAACGAAGGACGCCTTCGACGACAGCCTGCTAATGGTCGTCTTCTCGGCCATGTCGAGTTTCGTGGACAGGGTCTTCGAAAGCTCCGTTGGCTCCTTTACTGCATATGGGTTTGCGAAAACGGATTTGACCTCGACGTTGACGGCGAGGTCCTTATTATTTCTGTCGAGAATCTTGCCCCTTCTGGGAAGGAGCGTCGAGCTTCCCTGGTGCTGCTTTCTTGCGAGCTGGAATGCACGGTCCCTGTCTAGTATCTGAAGGTCGAGCGCCTTGGCTGCGACCATGGCGAAGAGAATAAGGACGAATCCGCCGAGTATGGAGACTTTCCACTTCGGCCTTTCGAGGTCCTTTCCCAGCGAAATTCTTTTGGAGGTTTTTTTCGGCCTCATTCTTTCCCGCTCACGACAGTCTTATCATCCATAACAGCGTTGTTTTCGTTGATGTATATGGTGTCTTCCTGGGTCGGGTATTTGAAGCCGAGGCCTAGAGCCATGGTTTCGAGCTTGTCGGGGGATTTGGCCATCATGAGCTCGGACTCGAGGATCCTCTTTTCGCGGCGAAGCTCGGTCACTGCCCTGTTATTACGCGATATGTCGTAGCCGATGCGGAGCCCCTCTACCTTGAACCTCACATAGAACAGGGCAAGCGCCACGATAACCAGAATGATTATGATGTGCCACGTAGATACCGCGGGCTTATCCGACTTAACCTTTTCTCTCGAAGAAAGCGCCTTTGCGTGACCCATGATTATATCTTCTCTCCCACCCTCATCTTGGCGCTCCGCGCCCTGGGGTTAGCTATTATTTCCTCTTCGCCGGGCAGTATCGGCGAGCGGGTAAGTATCTCGATTACCTTCTTCTTCCCGCATCCGCATACCGGAAGCCCGGGCGGACAAATACATGGGGACGAGAGCCCCTGAAAAAAATTCTTTACTATCCTGTCCTCGAGCGAATGGAAGGATATAACGACCAGCCTTCCGCCCGATTTAAGTGCGTCTACAGCCTTTTGCAGAAATTCTTTAATATTTTCGAGTTCGTTGTTTACGGCTATTCTGAGGGCCTGGAAGGTCCTGGTCGCGGGGTGCGTTTTCGGCGGATGGAACTTCGCGGGAATAGCATGCGATACCAGCTCCGCAAGCTCGGCAGAAGTCTTTATGGGGCTCGTCTTTCTTTTTTCGACGATTCTCTTGGCTATCTTGGAAGCCCACTTTTCTTCCCCGTACATCCTCAGCACCCTCGTTATCTCGTCCGCGCCCATTTCGTTCACGAGGTCGTAGGCGGTGAACCTGAGCCTAGGGTCCATCCTCATGTCGAGCGGCTCGTCCCTCATGAAGCTAAAGCCCCTTTCGCTCGCATCCAGCTGAAAGGACGACATGCCGAGATCGGCCACTATGCCGTCAACTTCCTTTATTTCGAGGCTTTCGAGCACCTTGTCTATGTCGGAAAAATTGCTGTTCCTGTAAATCACGTGTCCGTTGTACTTAAGCAGCGCATCGCGGGCGAGCGACATCGCTTCTTCGTCGACGTCCAGGCCTATAACGAGCGACTTGCAGCCCGTACTCTCTAATATGGACTTCGTGTGTCCGCCGAGTCCGAGCGTGGCGTCTACGTATATGCCCTCGGGGCGCGTTACGAGGTACTTTATAACCTCGCCGGCCATCACGGGGACGTGAACGGGCCGCTCTACTTCCATGGCAACACTTTCCATATCGCTATAATCCTTGTCCCGCAAGTATGTCCCTGCTCTTCTTGAATTCGTCATACGCACGCGATTGCTCCTCTTCCTCCCACACCTCTCGTGCCCATATCTCTACACGGGTAAGCATACCAATCATGATCAGTTCTTTATCGATACGAGCGTGGTTTCTGAGCGACTGTGGAATCAGGACCCGACCCTGACCGTCGAGCGGGCAATCGACGGCTCCACCCATGAGGTACCTAAGAAATGAGATAACTTCCTGCTTGAACTGCGGGAGCTCGGAGACCTTGCGCTCGATCTCGTTCCATTCCTTGAGCGGATAAGCGACCAGGCATTTGTCGAAGTTGGTGATTACGAACGTCTCGTCACCGTACTTCTCGCGGCATATTTCACGGAACTTGGCGGGAATACTTACGCGTCCCTTATCCGTCATTGTGTGCTCGTATCGGCCTCGAAACATATCATACCATTTTATGCCACTTTATACCACTTAAAACCACTATATAAAAATATGTTAAGTTTGTCAAGTAAGTTTTTGATATTTAATACTTTTTTGTGAATAATGCATACGCGCGCGAAAATCTGCAGCCAAGAGAGACGGGGATAATAAAGTATTTTGGCACCTCTCGCAACAGGAACTTTAAAAATGAGACATAACACTCTAATATTATTGATATAATTTTTCTTTAAGCCTGTGCGCCGAAATCCAGCCCATGCCACTTTGCGCCACAGAGCATCCGCGTGCAATTAAGAGACGCTGCGCGGAAATCGGAAAAAACGATAAAACTTGGATATAATCTACTAAAATTCAGCAGACGATGTGACGGATGCCGACCATATATATAAAGCTGAAGAACAATAGCGAAACTGTGTATTTTCAATCGATTATGGGCACTTACGCCCACATCGCCTGGGTGCGGACCGAAGATCCCGCCTCGGGCGTAATGCACGTCATCTATACGCCCGACCTTGCCGCTGAGGCGCGTGCAATTCTCGATAAACTGGGAAAAGAGCTGGAATTCGAAGAGGTTATGAAAAACGGACAGACAATATCAAAGCCGGGCTCAGGCTGGGATGAAAGATAAGAGGGCATTCGCCCGCTCGGCCGGGCTCATAGGCTCCCTTACGTTTCTGAGCCGCATAACGGGCTACATAAGGGACATGGTGATGGCCTATTTCTTCGGGGCGACGGCCTTCACCGACGCCTTCTGGATAGCCTTCCGGATACCGAACCTCCTCAGGAGGCTCTTCGCCGAGGGCTCGCTCACGATCTCCTTCATACCGGTTTTTACGGACACGCTGGAAAATAAATCGAAAGAAGAGGCCAAAAAAGTCTCGGACGTCGTTTTCACGATCCTCATCATTTCCGTGTCTGTGATATCCATACTCGGCATCATATTCTCCCCTTACATAGTAAAGCTCTTCGCGTACGGCTTCGACGAGCCGACGTTCGAGCTCGCCGTCAGCCTCAACAGAATAATGTTTCCCTACATATTCTTTATATCGCTGACGGCGCTCGCGATGGGCGTTTTGAACTCGCTAAGGAAATTCTTCGCCCCGGCTTTCTCGCCGATTCTTTTGAACGCCGCGATGATAGGGGCGATATTCTTCCTCTATAACAGGTACGAGCTTCCCATATACGCCGCAGCCGTCGGCGTGATAATAGGCGGCGCGCTCCAGCTCGCGATCCAGCTCCCGTACCTGAAAGCCAAGGGCTTTCTTTTCAGCTTCAGCACTAATCTCCGTAACCCCGCCGTAAAACGCATCGGCCTTCTCATCGTGCCCCAGCTTTTCGGCATGGCCGTCTACAACCTTAACCTCCTCGTAAGCTCGCAGTACGCATCCTTCATGCAGGAGGGTACGGTTTCGTACCTCTACTTCGCCGAGAGGCTGATAGAATTCCCGCTCGGCATAATCGCCGTATCGATAGCGACGGTCCTTCTGCCGAGCCTTTCGAGCTATGCGAGCCGGGGGGATTACGATAACTTTCACGAAACGTACACGTTCACGCTGAGGCTGATGCTTTTCGTCCTGATTCCGGCCCTCGCGGGCCTCATCGCCCTCAGCGTGCCGATATGCAGCGTCCTTTACCAGAGGGGCGAGTTCACACACGAGGCTGCGATATTCACGTCGCAGACGCTTATGGGATACTCGTTCGGCATATGGGCAGTCGGGGGGCTCAGGGTCACGGCCCCGGCGTTCTACGCCATGCAGGACACGAAGACCCCGGTCGTGGTCGCATTCTTCGCGTTTCTCCTGAACGCGGCCCTCGGGTACATCCTCGGGTTTACGCTCAATCTCAGCCACACCGGCCTTGCGCTGGCGAACTCGGCGTCCTCGATATTCAACTTCCTCCTCCTCATCTATCTCCTCGAAAGGAGGACGGGCGAACTGAGGGCCGGGCCGATAGTCAGGTTCGCGGCGCTCGTAACCGTAATCTCGGCCGTAGCCGCGGCCGCCGCGTGGAAGATATCGACGTATGCCGACTGGGCTGCGCAGGATCTCACTATTGAGAAGGTGCTCGTCCTTCTCGCATCAATATCGGCGGCTGTTCTCGTCTACATTCTCCTGGCGAGGGCCTTCAAGATAGACGAGTCGCGCTTCATTTTCACCATACTGAAAAGAAGAAGACCCCCTATCGGCCAGGATTAATTACCGGCTCTCGGGCTCCTAACGCGTAGCGCAGAATCCGAAATTCACCGTGCCGTTCGCCCTCACGATGTTATTCCACGATACCCCTCCGGCCGTTACCTTGTTCCCGTCCTGCGTGTAGACGGCATTCCAGATATTCCTCATCCTGCCGTCTATAGGGAATGTCACGAGCCAATCGACGTTCGACGCGGACGAGTTCGCCACAATCACCTCGGCGCAGTATCCCGTACCCCAGTCGTCGTTGATGTGCACCGTTGTCGTGAGGCCTCCCCCCGGCGTGGGCGTCGGGGCTGGAGTCGGGCTCGGAGTCGGCACCGGTGTTGGAACAGGGGTCGGAACCGGTGTTGGAGCCGGAGTAGGCGCAGGGGTAGGAACGGGCGTCGGAGCCGGTGTTGGCGCTGGTGTGGGTACGGGCGTCGGGGCCGGTGTCGGAGACGGCCCGGTCCTGTCGGCGCAGAAGCCGAACTCGACAGTCTGCGACGGGTTTACAATGTTATTCCACGAGACCCCCTCGGCCGTGACAGTGCTCCCGGACTGGCTGTACTCCGCATTCCACAGATCTCGTACCGTGCCCTCTATGTCGAAGGTGACGACCCAGTCTACCGGCTGAGTGCCGTCGTTCGTGACAATAACCCTTGCGCAGTAGCCCGTGCCCCAGTCGTCGTTGATGCTGACGTCCGCGGCCACCCCGCCGCTGCCTGGCTGCTCATCCCGTTCGTCGTCATCGTCTGGAGAGGAGCATCCAGGATCGTCCGGATAGTCGGTAAACCCGTCGCCGTCGTTGTCCTCGCCGTCAAGGCACTCGGCCTCGTCTGGCGGGCCGCCCGTCGAGCCGTCCATAAGCCGCGAAAGGAGATCGACCTTATCCTGCCACACGCTCCGCCAGTCGTCTTGCAGTATGCCGCCTGTGTCGCCGCTGTTGGGGTTCCACGACCAGTAGAAGAAATCGGTCATGCCCTTTTCTTTCATATAGCCGATGAGCGCGTCCTGCCATGCCTTGTCCCTCGAATCGCCCCCATGGCCGTACCTTCCGCCGAACTCGCCGATGATGACCGAATAACCGAGATCGCTCAGATAGCCGAAGTGCATGTCCCAGATGTCGGGCATGTTGGCCGGGAAATCGGACGCATTGAAATATGGCTGAGCGTAAACGTCCGGGCCGTAAACGTGCGGGCTAAGGACGAGCTTATCCGCGGGGATGTCGAGCGGATAACAGCCTGCGGGCTCCAGATTACCTCCCCACCAGTGGCTCGTCTGGCTGCTGCATGTGGGATTGTCCTGTATGCCCTGAACGAATATAAGAAGGTCCGGGTTCGCGTCGAGAACCGCATCGGCGGCCTTCTCGGCGGCGAGCTTCCAGTCCGTTGACGCATTGCCGGTGCCCCAGGTTGCCGGGCCGTGGGGCTCGTTTTTAATATCGATGCCGACGAAACGGTCCAGCCCTTCGTACCTCTCGGCAACGAAGACGAGGTCTGAAATCCATTCCTCCTCGGAGTAGCCGGACCAATACCAGAGCTCGTTAATGGAGCTGCAGTCGTAGTTGTGAAAGTCGAGCAGGATGTAGAGCCCCTGCCTGTCGAGCTCGGCCAAGACACGGTCGAGAATGTCGAGCGACCCGAGCCCCGAGAGGTCGGGGTTAAGCGCATAGTTTATGCTGGACACGCCGGTGTTATCGAGCGTAGCCGGGCAGAACGGCACCCTCACGGCAGTGAATCCGAGCCCCTTGATCTGGGTTATCATTTCCTCCCAGTTCCTGGTCCATAGCCCGTGGACCACGTGATCCCCCGTCTCGAACCCGAACCAGTTTACGCCGTACAGATTGACCCTGTCCCCATCTTCGTCGTAAACGTCTCCGTCTTCGACGTTATAAGCAAAAGAGGTCCCGGAAAGCAGGCAGATCATGGAAAATACAAGTAGTGCGGATCGCATGAATGAACGTCCTCCTATAAGCGGATTTGAGTATTTAATTGCAATGTGGACTGTATCTTTAAAACTATAACCGCGATAATTCCGGGCGTCGGATAAAGCGACGGCAGCAAAACAGGGGGCCGGATTATCACGCCCAGGGCCGGGCGAGCCGCCGTAACGTAAAATATAAGAGCCGGGTGCGGGGAGGAGTCCGGGACGGCTCCCTTGACGCGGATTTCCTTTATAAAGTAATATCGGAATAACCATGGGCGGAGAAAAACAGTCCCAGGAAGACCTTCAGATGTTCGCCGAGAAGTACGAGAAGGTTCTCGCCGACGACCCTTCGTCCGTCGCCTTCATCTTTCTGGCCCAGGTCCTCTACAAGCAGGGCAAGGTGGACAAGGCCATCAATGTATTAGTCAACGGATTGAGATATAATAAAAAAAGCGTCACCGGGAGATTCCTCCTCGGGAAGATTTACTACGACAGGTGGATGATAGAGCAGGCCCGGCGTGAATTCAGGACAGTCGTCGAGCTCGCGCCCGACAACCTCGCGGCCGCAAGGATGCTGGTCGAGATATACGTCAGCGAGGAATCCTTCGGGAAGGCGATAGAGGTGCTGAAGACGGCGCGCATGTATCACCCTCACGACGAGGCCATAGCCGCCGACATACAGAAGCTAGAAGAGCTTCTCGGACAGAAGGGCGTAAAGGATGCCGAATTTCGCGCCGCGAAGGAGAGGATACAATCCTCCCTTGGCGCGAGGACCGACGCCGAGCTCGCGGACGCGGCGAAAGGAGGCGACGCCGAGATCGCAACCCTGACAATGGCCGGCCTCTACATAGACCAGGGCCTTTTCGAAAACGCCCGCAAGGTGCTGGAGAAAATACTGGAGAGAGAGCCCGGCAACCGGCAAGCCAGAGAAGAGCTCGAAAGAACGCGGCTTCTTATCATAAACAAGACAGCGGGATTTTCCGCGAAGGAATGAACATATGAAAATGAGGATACTCGTAATCCACGGACCCAACCTCAACATGCTCGGGAAGCGCGAGCCCGAAATATACGGCTCCTCGACGCTCGACGACGTAAATGCGAGGCTCGGGAAAGAGGCAAAGGAGCTCGGGGCGAAAGTAGAATTCTTTCAGTCGAACTCCGAGGGCGAAATAGTGGGACGCATACAGGCCGCGATGGACTCCACGGACGGCATACTGATGAACCCCGGCGCATACACACACACGAGCGTCGCGATAAGGGACGCGATACTCTCCACGGGCCTCCCGGTCGTCGAGGCGCACATGTCGAACATCTACAAGAGAGAGGACTTCCGGCAGAAGTCCTACGTTTCGGGCGTTGCCCTCGGCGTCATATCGGGATTCGGGGCCGAGAGCTATTCCCTCGGACTCAGGGGGCTGGTAGATTATCTTAAAGGTAAGGCGGGAAGCTGACGCCAAGCCGCCCGCAGCCGCCGTATTTTTACCTTAGGCCCGAATATCCTTAATAGTCTTTGCCCGGCAGATGAAAAAACACTGGTCATTAAAAAAGGAAAATCCGAAGTTAAGAGAAAAACTCGCGAAGACGCTCGGGGTCTCTCCGATTACCGCGCAGCTCCTTATAAACCGCGGGATAGAGAACGAGGCCGAGGCCTCCCAGTTCCTGAGCAGCACGCTCTTCGACCTCCCGTCTCCATATCTTATGAAAGGTATGGACAGAGCAGTCGAGAGGATTAAAAAGGCCCTAGAGAACCGTGAGAAAATCGCCATCTACGGCGACTATGACGTGGACGGCGTAACGTCTACAGCACTCTTTTACACATTCATGAAAGGCCTCGGGGCCGACGTAACTTACTACAACCCCGACAGGATGAAGGAAGGCTACGGCGTAAACGCAGACGCCGTGAGGAAGCTCGCCGCCGACGGCGTCACGCTCATAATCTCCGGCGACTGCGGCATAACGGCGGTGAAGGAAGTCGAGGAGGCGCGGGCGCTCGGCGTGGATTTCATAGTAACCGACCACCACAAGCCGCCCGAGGAGCTTCCGAATGCCGTATCGATTCTGAACCCCCAGCTCTCGGACTGTAAATATCCCGGGAAGGGCATCACGGGCGTCGGTGTCGTCTTTAATCTCGTGATCGCTCTCAGGCGCGCGCTCAGGGAAGACGGCTTCTTCGGAAGGGAGGAGCCCAATCTCGCCGAGTATCTGGACCTCGTCGCGCTCGGCACGGTGGCCGACTGCGCGCCGCTCATGGACGTAAACCGCATCTTCGTCAAGGAAGGCATAAAGAGAATGGAGAATCCCAAGCGCATAGGCGTTCAGGCGCTTAAGGAAGCGAGCAGCATAAACGGCGGCATCACGTCATACGACCTCGGCTTTAAGCTCGGGCCGAGGATAAACGCCTCCGGCAGGCTTTCGAGCGCCGCCAAGGCAGTCGAGCTCTTCATCTCCGAAAACATAGACGACGCGAGGGAGATAGCCAAGGCGCTCAGCAGGGAAAACTCCAACCGGCAAAACATCGAAGGCGAAATACTAAAAGAGGCGCTCGCCCAGGTCGAATCGGGCCCGGGAGTCCTCCGCGAAAACTCCATCGTGCTCGCGTCCCGGGGCTGGCACCCCGGCATCATCGGCATCGTTGCGTCACGCATAGTCGAAAGATACGAGAGGCCGGTCATGATGATAGCCGTGGGCGATGACGGCACCGGAAAGGGCTCGGGCAGGAGCGTAAAGGGCGTCAACATCTACGCCGCGCTCTCCGAATGCAGGGAGCTTCTCCTCCAGTTCGGCGGGCACGAACAGGCGGCGGGAATTTCCATAAGGGAAGAGAAGGTAGCCGAGCTGAGGGACATGTTCGAAATGGCTATCTCGAACATCGGCGCGGACTACAAGGCCACGCTCGACATCGACTGCGCCGTATCGCTCGACGAAATAAACGAAAGCCTCGTAACGGAGCTCGGCATGCTCGAGCCCTACGGCATAGGCAATCCCGAGCCGGTGCTCGTGGCGGAATCTGTCGAAGTCATCTCGAAACGCATCTTTAAAGACAAGCACATAGGGCTCAAGGTCAGGCAGGGCGGAAAGCCCCTCGATGCGGTATGGTTCAACGCCCCCGACGGGGCGGACATAAGCGGCCGCACAGACCTCGTTTTCACTCCCGAGTTCAACGTTTGGAACGGAAGGAAAGAGATCAGGCTGAAAATCTGGGACGCCGGCAGCTGAATCAGTATAATTTATAGTCCACTAAAAAAATAATAAACTGAATCCGGACAAATCGACCTCCCTGAGGTGATAGGCCGGAAAGGGAGGGTTTGTGATGTCGTCAATGAAGCCAAAGCTGGAAAATCTGAATTTTCTCTACCCGATAATTATCATCCTCGTAATCGTGCTCGCAACTAGCGCTTTTGTCATCGTAGAAAGCGGACACGTGGGAGTAGTAAGGACCCTCGGCGCCGTGCAGCCCGTTCCGCTGCCCGAGGGATTCCACATCAAGAAGCCCTTCCTCGACAAGGTAGAGCAGATAGACGTAAGGCTGACCAAGGCCCAGTCCAAGTCCGCCGCAGCGTCGAAGGACCTCCAAACCGTCCAGACCCAGGTAACGGTGCAGTACTCCATCACCGGGCCGACGGCGCCGCAGACGTATCAGAGAATAGGCACGAGGGAGGTCGTCGCCGCGACTATAATCGAGCCCGCCATACAGGAATCTGTAAAGGCCGTAACGGCGAAGTACACGGCCGAGCAGCTCGTGACGAAAAGGGCCGAGGTGAAGCTCGAGATACAGGAGGCCATCGAGAAATTCATCGACGTCACGCTCAAGGAAAAGGAAGTGCCGACAGCCCTTCAGATAGCGAACGTTGCCATAACGGATTTCGAATTTTCGGAGGAGTTCAACAGGGCGATCGAGCTCAAGGTAAAGGCCGAGCAGGAGGCCCTTCAGGCGCTCAACGAAAAGACCAAAAGGGTGACTCAGGCCGAAGCCGCCTACCAGGAGCAGAAGCTCGCCGCCGATGCGGCAGCCTACGACATCGAGGCGAGGTCCAAGGCCAAGGCGGACGCGATAGAAAGGGAAGCGAAGGCGCTCAAGAGTAACCCCGAGCTTATACAGCTCCGCCTGTCGGAGAAATGGGACGGCACTCTCCCGAAATTCACGGGCGGTGGCGCTGTGCCGTTCATTAACCTCGATTCCGCTTTAAACGATAACCAGTAAGGGATTCCGGGGCCGTCCGCAGGGCGCGTAAGCGGCCCTCTTAGTCGGCGTAGGACTCAGGATCGGGGCAGGTGCATACGAGGTTCCTGTCCCCGTAGGGGTTGTTGATGCGCCCGACCGGGGGCCAGAATTTATTCCCGGCAACGTAGGGCAGCGGGAACGCCGCCTTCCCGCGCGGGTAAGGATGCTTCCAATCGTCCCCCGCGATTTCACGGGCCGTGTGAGGGGCGTTTTTGAGAACGTTATCCTCGCGGGCGTATTCACCCGAGGCTATCTCGGCTACCTCGTTCTTTATCGCAATCAGCGCATCGCAGAAACGGTCGAGCTCGTCCAGCGGCTCGCTCTCCGTGGGCTCTATCATCATCGTCCCTGCCACGGGCCACGATATAGTCGGCGCGTGAAAACCATAATCCATGAGCCTCTTGGCGACGTCTTCGACCTCGACCCCGGCGTCTTTTTTGAACTGCCTCATGTCGAGTATGAACTCGTGCGCCACCCTGCCGCCGGGCCCCGTGTAAAGCACGTCGTAGTGCTTTTCGAGACGGGACTTAATGTAATTCGCGTTCAGTATCGCGTACTTTGTCGCGTCAGTCACGCCCTGCCCGCCCAGCATCTTTATATATGCGTACGAAACGAGCAGTATCGCCGCGCTTCCCCACGGCGCCGAGGACACTGCCGAAATGGATTTCTCCCCGCCGATTTCGACTACTGAATGCCCCGGCAGATACGGCGCCAGGTGCTCCGCGGCGCATATCGGCCCCGCGCCCGGCCCGCCGCCGCCGTGCGGGATGCTGAACGTCTTGTGAAGATTCAGGTGGCAAACGTCGGCCCCTATGACAGCCGGGCTGGTGATTCCCACCTGGGCGTTCATGTTCGCCCCGTCCATGTATATCTGCCCGCCGTTCTCATGAACGATCGAGCAAATCTCCTTTATCTTCTCCTCGAAGACCCCGTGCGTCGAGGGATACGTCACCATTAAAACGGCGAGGCTGTCCCTGTGCTTCTCGGCGGCTTCGCGAAGGGAATCGACGTCTATATTCCCGCGCTCGTCGCACGCGACCACGACCACTTTCATCCCCGCGAGCGCCGCGCTCGCCGGGTTCGTGCCGTGAGCCGAAGACGGTATCAGCGCGACGTTCCTCCCGCCCTCGCCCCTGTCCCGGTAATACGCCCTTATCACCATGAGCCCGGCGTACTCCCCCTGCGCCCCGGAGTTGGGCTGGAGCGATACGGCCGGAAGCCCGGTTATGGTCGAGAGGCTCCTTTCGAGCTCGGAAAACACCTGCGCGTAGCCCTCGGCCTGCGGCAGAGGAACGAACGGATGTATGTCCGCGAACTCGGGCCATGTGACCGGGACCATCTCGGAGGTCGCGTTCAATTTCATCGTGCAGGAGCCGAGTGGGATCATGGACGTCGTAAGCGAGAGGTCCTTCGTTTCGAGTCTGTTTATATAGCGTAGCATCTTCGTTTCCGAATGAGGGCCGTTGAAAACGGGATGCGTGAGGAAAGCGCTTTTACGGGTGAGCGGCTCGGGAAATAAAAGTTTCTCGTCCGCGTAATCGGCGCCGTTCGCCGTGGCGGGCTTTCCCGAAATCGCCCTGGCGAAGAGCTCGATAATCTCCTCCACGTCCTCTTCCTCGACCGTCTCGTCGAGGGATATACCCACGTGGCGTTCGTCAATGTATCTGAAATTAATCCCAGCGCTCTCGGCGGCGCTTTTGAGCCTGCCGAGCTTATCGCCCGTACCGAGGTCTATCTTTATAGTGTCGAAGTAGTAGTCGTTCAGTTGTTTGAGCCCGATGCGCGAAATCCCGCTTTCGAGGTCGCGCGTTTGGAGCGCGATGCGGCGCGCTATCTCGCGGAGCCCCTCCGGGCCGTGGTATACGGCGTACATCGAGGACATTATCGCGAGGAGCGCCTGCGCCGTGCATATGTTGGACGTTGCCTTTTCGCGCCGTATGTGCTGCTCCCTTGTCTGAAGCGCCATCCTGTACGCGGGCTCGCCGTGCGAGTCTATCGAAACGCCGATTATCCTCCCGGGCACCTGCCTCGCGAACTCCTCGCGCGTAGCGAAGTACGCTGCGTGCGGGCCGCCGTATCCGAGCGGCACGCCAAGCCTCTGTGTCGAGCCGACGACGACGTCCGCCCCCTGCTCCCCGGGCGGCGTCAGCAGCGTAAGGCTCAGAATGTCTGCCGCGACGGCTACGAGCGCGCCCGCGTCGTGGGCCTTCGATATGAACGCCGAATAATCCTTCACTGCGCCGTCCGCGTCCGGGTACTGAACGAGCGCGCCGAAGACGCCCTCTCCGAACTCGAACCCTTCATGGTTTCCGACTACGACCTTTATTCCGAGGGGCTCGGCCCTCGTAAGGACGACGTCGATAGTCTGCGGGAAACATTTTTCCGAGACGAAAAATACGGGCTCTTTGCCGGATGCAGCCTTCTTCCCGGCAGCCCTCAGCATCATCGTCATGGCTTCGGCGGCTGCTGTGCCCTCGTCGAGAAGAGAGGCGTTCGCGATTTCCATTCCGGTAAGATCTGAGACCATCGTCTGAAAATTGAGAAGTGCTTCGAGGCGGCCCTGCGATATCTCGGCCTGATAAGGCGTGTACTGCGTATACCATCCCGGGTTTTCGAGTACGTTCCGCTGGATCACGCCCGGAACGACGCAGCCATAATACCCGAGGCCTATGTAGGATTTAAACACCTTGTTCTTTTTCGAAATCGCCCTTAGCTCGCGAAGGAGCCTGTGCTCGCTTAGGCCTGGAGGCAAATCGAGGGGCTCCCCGAGCCTGATCGATGCAGGGACCGTTTCGTCTATGAGCGCGTCCAGCGATTTCGCGCCGACCTCATCCAGCATCGCGGACGTATCGTCCCCGCCCGGCCCTATGTGTCTTGCCGAAAACCTGTCGTATCTATCCCTTCCCTTTTTCATTAAATCGTATAACCCCGGAAACTGCCCTTTGGTTCAGTAATGATACCCTAATCTTTAAGGTCCGGCTCGGCCGGCAGTTTTGGCAATGCTAACGACAATCCGCCCGGAAAATATTCCCCGGGGTGCAATGGGCCGGGAGCGGCCCCGTCGGATTATTCTTCCGATTCTTTTTCGGTGTGTTCGGTATATTCTTCGAAGTCCATAAGCTCGTCGAGCTCGGTGGGATCGTAAGGCTTTACCTTTATCATCCATCCCTCGCCGTAAGGGTCTTCGTTTATGGTTTCGGGCGAATCGAGCAAGAGCTCGTTAACCTCGACTACGTCCCCGCTCACCGGGGCATATACGTCCGAAACCGCCTTCGTCGATTCCACTGCGCCGAAAGGGTCCCCCTTCGTTATCTCGTCGCCCTCACTCGGAAGCTCTATGTAGACGATTTCACCGAGTGAGTCCTGGGCATAGTCGGTAATCCCGATGACAATTATATCGTCTTCGTGACGTATCCACTCGTGGTCAGAAGTGTATTGCAGATCGTCCGGTATTTGCACCATATCTTAATCTCCTTAATTAACTTCCTTTTTGTAGAAGGGAAAATCCACTACCTCGGCCTCCCTGGCCGTACCCCTGATTTCTATTTTGACTTTTTGCCTTCCGGCGTCCTCACTTTTTAAATAACCCATACCTATGGATTTATCAAGGCTCGGCGATAAAGTACCGCTTGTTACGCTGCCGAGAAGATGCCCTTCATTGTAAATATCGTAGCCCTGCCGGGGTATCCCGCGCTCTACCATCTCGAACCCGATGAGCTTCTGCGTAAGCCCGTCTTCGAGCGATTTTCTGAGAACGTCCCTTCCGATGAAGTCTCCGCTTTCGAGCTTGATATATCTACCGAGCCCGGCTTCGAGGGGGTTTATACCCTCGTCTATTTCGTGGCCGTAAAGCGGATACGCCATTTCTATCCTGAGAGTGTCGCGCGCCCCGAGCCCGCAGGGCTTTATGCCGTATTCCCGCCCCGCTTTCATCAGGCTCTCCCAGAGAGTCGGGCCGCCGTCCCAAGGGAGAAATATTTCGTAACCGTCCTCTCCAGTGTAGCCCGTCCTCGCCACTATCATTTCAATATCCTGCCATGGGAAAGTCCCGAAACGAAACCTTCTTACTTCCGCGAGACCGTCCCCGAGGAGCTTCCCGAGTATCTTGCCCGAATCCGGGCCCTGAATGGCTATCTGCGAGTATTCGCGGCTCCTGTTATCGACGCTTACATCGAAGCCCCCGGACTCGGCCTTTATCCATTCGTAGTCCTTGTCCGTGTTCGATGCGTTCACGCAGAATAAAAACTTGTCGTCGGAAAACTTGTAGATGATGACGTCGTCCACGACGCCGCCCTCGCGGTTACAGAGGAGCGTATACTGCGCCTGATATTCCTTTACCGTCTCGACGTCGTTCGTCGTAAGCCACTGCGTAAAGGCCTTTGCCTCCGGGCCGGTTACGAAAACCTCGCCCATGTGGCTCACGTCGAAAAGACCCGCCGACTCCCTCACAGCCCTGTGTTCTTCCCTTATGCCCTCGTACTGAACGGGCATCTCCCACCCGGCGAATTCGACTATTTTTGCGCCGAGCTTTTTGTGAATCTCGTACATGGCCGTTCTGCTCATGCTAATTGTTTAACAACACAATCGGGGGTTGTCAATAACAGGAGGGGGAATGGCTGGAATCATTAACGCATGTAAATAAATATCCTTGAAAATGTAGCCCGGTTGAAAGAAAATCCCGGGAGAAATATGGTTATCGTCCGCGCGGCGACCCGAATCCACAGAGCGCTTCCTACACATGTCGGACCGTCCAGGCCGTGACGGAAAGAACCGGCCGGCTCAGGCAGAGCGTCTGGAAACGGCGGAGATAAAGAGCCATATCGGAATAGTTAATGCGCGGGATTCAGTCGCCCGAAATTATCCTCACGCTTTCGCGCTTGGACGCCGGGACGAGCTCTATGTCGTTCACGTAATTATCGACGCCGTTGTCGTCTGTCCATACGTAAATCGTCCCATTCCCAGAGGGCTGTCCGGCGGGGTTGTATGCGCCGGGGGCATAATCGTAATAAACCTCGACGTCCTCGTAGGTCCGAGTGCCGTTGGACTGTCCGGGTTTTGCGAGCCCCTGGTTGACCTCTATGTTACTTTCCCGGGAAAGAGTCGTGCCGAGCGTGGTGCCGTATCCGAGAGGGTGCTCGGAATCGGAATACGAATAATCGTTAGGATAGTAATACCCGTAATAGCCGTATACGGGGTAGAGCGGATTAGGGAAGTATGGATACTTCTTGTGATGCCCGCCGCGTCCGCTTCCGTGCTTGCCGCCGCCTTTATTACGTCCCTCGCCCTTACTTTGAACGGACGGGGCTTTCCCTTTAGGCGCCGACGAGGCCTTATTGGACTTTCCCGGCTTCATGCCTATCTTTCCTCCGGTTTCGGCCGCGTAAAGCGCCCCGCTCAGTGAAAAGATCATAAGAAATGAAACAAGATAATATCCCATGCGATAACCCCTCGAAAAAGTATACAGCGCTCGGGACGTTGAATGAAATATTTATCAACTGAACGAACGACGTGTCGCCCGCTCCGTGGTGTATAATCATATCAGCCTGACTCCGGTTGCCTCGCCTATCGGCCTTTATTGCCGCCTACATACGGGAGCAGATTATGATCTATATTCTTCTACTTATTCTCGCTGCCCTGCTCATAACGGCTGTTGGAATAATAGCGTCATGGCGTAGAACCCCGGACGTCTCCTGGCTGCTTACTTCTAATCCCGAAGAAACCGCGTTCATGAAGTTTCGAAAAGAAAGGGGCGGCGAAATCAGGAAGACATGGGTCGAGCTTTCGCGGATATCCCCGTATCTCGTCGAATCCGTCATCATGGCGGAGGACAGGAACTTCCTCACTCACCGAGGGTTCTACTGGGAAGAGATGTGGAACTCGATGCTGCTGAATATAAGGAACAGGCGGATCCTTAGGGGCGGGTCCAGCATCACTCAGCAGCTTGCAAAGAACGTTTTCCTCTTTCCCGAGAGATCCTTCAGAAGGAAATTCAGGGAGACGCTGATAGCCCTCCGGCTCGAAAGGGATATCCCGAAGGCGAGAATACTCGAAATTTACCTGAACGTCATAGAATGGGGCGAGGGCATATTCGGGGCGGAAGAAGCCTCGCGCCATTACTTCGGAAAGCCCACGTCTCTCCTGAGCCTTTCAGAAGCGATACGCCTCGCTGCCTGCGTCCCGAACCCGAGGGTGTTCTCACCTCTCGACCCTTCTGACAGCTACCTCAAGGAAAGAGAGATTCATATACTAAGGAGCCTCGAAAAGCATGGGCGCATCAGCCGGCTGAAATCGCTCCAGACCATGCGTGAGCTTGGGGACTTTTACGAATCGGGATATGAGCCGCCTCGGGTGGCTTCCTTTTCAGGTGTGGATAACGAGCTGGAAAATCCCGGATTCTGGACGTCGCGCATAAAAGACCCGGACAGCGTCGTAATGAGCCCCGGGGAGATAACGGAATTTAACCTCCGGGCGAGGCGCATTGCGGCAGGTGTAGACATATTCAGGCTCCCCGAGCGCCTCCCTGCGCGGGAGGTGAGGGAAAGGGTGATCGAGGCTTCCGGCCTCGACATACAAGAAAGCACGGGCGAAGGTGTCGTCCTCCTTTCCGAGCCCCCTTCTCCCGCAAAATACGGAAGCGACGGAACCCCGCTTTCAGCCGGCTACTATGCCGGGCTGGTCCGGAATCTTGGCACTGCCCATATCGCCTGCGACGTAGAAGTACGCTATGCAATGATAGTGAGACATACCGAAATCTTCTGCTGGCCGTCCGATGACCGTATAAAGAACGGAAAACACGACCACGACTTTAACCGGAGCCTTCTCGATTCGCTCCTTCCGGGAGACAAGGCTGCCGTCGTGCATGTGTCTGCGGACGGCGAGTGGCTGTTCGTCATCGCTGGCTTTGTCAACGGCTGGATAAGGGCCGGAGACGCGGCGTTCGCACCTAAAGAAACTATTTCAGGATATCCCGGAAAAGATTTCTTAGTCGTCACATCTCCCGGCGCCACGACCGAAAACGGCGCAGTGCTAGGTATGGGAACAAGGCTCCCGTTTTCTTCCCGTGAAGGCGGCTTTTATAATGTTAAGCTCCCTTCGTCAGACGCAAACGGAAATCTCGTTTTTGCAGACGACCGCGTCCGGGACGCATTTGTCCACGAAGGTTTTCTGCCCTATACGAAGGCGGGCATAATCGAAGCTGCATTCAAATTCCTGGGGACCCCATACTCGTGGGGAGGCGGAAAGGAAGGCGAGGACTGCTCTTCCTTTCTTAAAGCCCTATTCGGCATGTTCGGCGTCGAGCTCCCGCGAAACTCGTCCACCCAATCCGCGGTGGGGAGAATGATTCTGAGAAACACGGTCATTGAGAAATCGCTCGCCGCCCGCCGCACCCTCGCCAGAGAGTGGGTGCCCGGGATAACACTCCTGAGACCGCCCGACCATATAATGCTCTACCTGGGCGAGCATGACGGGCGGCGCTATGCGATTCATTCGGTGTGGGAGGTTTCGTCGGATGGCGGGCTCGTCCGCATAGCCGGAGTCGCGGTTACGGACCTCGACCTCGGGAGCGGATCCGAAAAAGGCACGCTCTTCGAAAGGATTAACGAAGTCTCTGTCGTGGAGCCGGAGATCTCCGGGTTCGGTGGACTCTGGCGCGACTTCGTCTTCGCCCTCGATAACCATCCCTGGCGTCACTTCCGCTTCTGATCGGGCATTTGTTTTACAGTCCATCCTTTTACCATCCTGCTCACCTGCGCACAGCACGTCGTAACCGAAATCTATTTGCATACGCATTTTAGTCCCGCCCGGCAAACATCCGAATGCTTTTGCCGGCCCCTGCGTATAAACATTATTATGGACTAATAAGGAGCTGATCAGGGAAAAATCCGGAGAAATTCATTTCAGGGGGTACGGAAAGGGCAATCTTCTCGAATGATTCATATAACTTAAGAATGTTTAAATGAATCTGAAACCATTTCATGATCGTACTGGTTTATAGGTATAAGATCAGACGAGACGGGCGTTTAAAGTACCCCGTCAAAGGCGAGATGACCTGAAGGAGGCCAATGATGCTTAAAAAGCCTGAATTTTCCAACATGTTCGACGACTACGGCCATGGTCAGGCCGAAACCATGACAGAAGACTTCGGCGGCGACGAATTCGAGGAAATAGACGATTACCTCGAAGAAGAAACCGAAGAGACCGCCGAGGCGGAGGAAAACGAAAACCGCAATATTAAAGCCAAAAGAGAAGAGGTAAATCAGGATCTCCGGCTGGTAAACGCATATTTTAAAGAGGTCAGCACGGAGACGCTGCTTGCCCCTAACGAGGAAGCCCACGTCGCGGCGAAGATAAAATGCTGCGAGGACAGGGTAATTAGCATACGTAAAAGAATAGAGAAGCTTATTGGCAAGAAGCTCGGCCAGGAGCCGGAAAAGCTCGAAGAGGCAATAAGCGAGTTTTACAGCCGCGACATCCAGACCATGATGGCCGACGAAAGAAAAAAGCACGTCGAGGTCTGCGGTCAGCTAAGCACGCTTGCGAGCCTTCATAAGGTATATCAGAAAAAGGGATTCGAGCTCAGGAACAGGTTTATAAAAGCCAACCTCAGGCTTGTGGCCAGCATGGCGAAGAGATTCGCTGGGAGGGGCGTCCCGTTCCTCGACCTCATCCAGGAAGGGAACCTCGGCCTTATAAAGGCCGTCGAGAGGTTCGATCACAGAAAGGGTTACAGGTTCTCGACGTACGCCTGCTGGTGGATCAACCAGGCGATGACCAGGGGCGTCTTCAACCAGACCCGCACCGTCAAAATGCCGGCATATCTCCTGGAAAAGGCCGGGAAGGTACGGCACGTAAAGAGGGAGCTCACGCGCGAGAACGAAAGAGAGCCGCTCCCCGAGGAAATCGCCAAGAAGGCAGAGATGAGCGTAGAGAACGTTAGAAGAATCCTCGAGTCCGCCACGAACAAGGTCGTAAGGCTCGACACCCCTATATGGAACGGCGAGAAGGCGACGTTCCTCGATTATGTCGAGGACTCGGGCGCGCTCAAGGTAGATTCCCTCATAGCAGAGATATCAATACCGGGGAATATAAACGACGCCCTCCTCATACTCCCGATAAGGGAGCGCGAGGTAGTGAAGATGAGGTTCGGGATAGGATACGAATGCCCCTACAC
>JBFWTW010000014.1:0-15214 GCA_050247635.1 Candidatus Dadabacteria bacterium
CGCCATCTATGACGAATCCTGGGGAGGGCAGCTCGGCACTCTCGGAAACGCCGTTCTCAAGATCGACAAGCTCGACGATAAGACTATAGAGGGGCAAATATCGACCCCGGAGAAGAGCACCTTCTCGGATTACACGTTCGCCATCGATGCCAAGTTTAAAGCGGCCCTGGGTGCGCCGAAACCGGCGGCGCCTGTCGAAGTGACCGTCAAAGGGGACGGCACCCCAGCGGCGGCTGCGTATGCCGATTATTACAAAGCGCTCATGTCGGGCGATATTCCCACGCTCAAAAAGCTCATAATAAAAGAGAATGCGGAGCAGCTGGACGATGAAACCGCCGCGATGATCGTCGATATGGCGCAGTCCTTTCATCCGAAGGAAATCGAGATCGTGACGGTAAACCCCACGGACAGCCAGGCCGAGCTCAAAGTCACCGGCAACGCGGACGGCTCGCAGGGGACGGGGACGATCGAGATGGTTGTCGAGGACGGGCAATGGAAGGTCGCGACGGATAAGTGGAAGTTCCAGGAATAACTCGCAGACCCGGCCGGCAGTACATCAGTGCAGGCGGCGGAATCGGCAGACGACGGCCTCGAAAGTCGTTGGGTTTACGCTCGGGAGGGTTTGACTTCTTTCCTGTACATGCTTTCTAGCAACATTCTAACCTCTTAGACTAAAAATATACCAAGGGGAAATAAGAATAGTAGAGCGGATGGGATGCCGGGTTCAGTATCTAAAATATGTTATTGGTCATCTAGTTTGGATAATCTGCCTCTATATGTACCTAAGCAGGTGATAAAAATAAAAAAGTTGTAAAAAAGTGTCAATCTGTCTATCTTCCCTGTGGTGAATTTTAAGATACTCCCGGGAAGCCATCTAAGGACTGAATATGTAGCCCTTAGAACCTCTGCCCTTCTTTCCTCGATAGTAGCTAATTTCAAGTCCGGATAAACCTTGTGCAATAGTAGTTGACCGTATTCATATCTTTTGCATTGTTTATAAAGTCCAATGATATCAACCCTGTGTTTATGATAAATTTTTGCTTCGGGTATAAATTTAATATTAAATTCGGTCTCTTTCTGCATTCTCCAGGAGATATCAGCATCTCCTCCGGAATATAAGTATGGGTTGAACAGTCCGATGATATCAAAAACCTCTCTTCTATAAGCGCAATTAGCTGTTGCTGTATATGGCATGTACGGATGATTAAGCACACCGGGCTGGCTCAATATTCCGTAATGATCCGAAAATTTTTCTACCATTGTATTAGGTTCATAAGATAGTATCTCTCCAGCAAAGCAGCCAATTGTGTGATCGTCCCAGTACTTTACGAGATTGCTTAACCAATCCGCCGCTACTACACAATCTGAATCTGTAAAGGCGATGAGATTACCATTCGCCTTGGCTATTCCTGCGTTTCGCGCCTGGTAAGAACTTTGTATTGTAGTTTCATAAAGCAGTTTTATATCATAGTTGCGCGCGATTCGGTCGCTGCCGTCATTTGAACCGTTATCGACGACAATTACTTCAAACGCATTTTTTGGATAGTTTAGTCTTTGTATTGAATCTAAGCAGATAGCAATGGTAGAAGCTGCATTGTAAACCGGTATTATTATTGAAACTGTGGGTAAATTCGACATGATTTTTATATGAGGATCCTCTTAAATGATTCGATTGGTAAAATACAATTACAATTCATGTTCTCATCTTGAATAACCGGAGCGTGTATTAAACATGCATTCGATTCGCATCCGGATTAAAGACTTCGTGTTAATCTAATGCACATCATATTTTCTCTTGAGTTTTTCATATATGCATGTCTTGGGAAAACTTGCATTTTTGTCGATCTCGTTCAATCTCCACATTTCGTTATAAAGGTGTATCGAATGCGAACGATAGAGAATTAATTTTATTTGCTCCTTCAAATTCACATGCAATGAATTACTTATGAACCTATACCAATATTGCCATTCAACAGTGGAGAATGTGCCAAAATCCGCAACTGAGCTCTCTAACCCGAATTTTTTGATAGCTGTCTCGAAAAATTTGGGTCCAATCTCACCCCAAAGGATTTCTTTGCTGTTTTTACCGCTGGTAATTTCATACGAGTATTTTAGAATTTCCGATTCTGGAGGTGCCTTAATTACCGAGCATCCACCATGGAAATTATTGATTTGAAAGCCAAGAAATCTGCGTTCCCTTCCCCCTGCAAAAATATAATCCTGATTGAACATGAATGGTTTTAGACTTATTATATCCATATCCACCCAGAAATTACCCTTTTCGTATATCAGTTTATATCTGAAGATATTCGAAAATCCCGCATATGTGTCACGATCCTTATATTTAAATATCAAGCTTGAGGGAATTATCGTATTCGCATCCTTGAGGATGGTACCCTTGGGGGCGTTTTCGATTTCATCATAAGTGTATAAATGAAAAGTATGGCCGTTTTTTAAAAATGATGATATACAAAGCCTCTCCATAATAGTCAGAGTTTTACCCACCCATAAACTTTGTATAATCGGCAGTGAATTTTCAATAGAACCCATATTGCCCTATTATACTGTCAAATTGTAATTGAGTCGATATTGGTGAATTCCATACATCAATGTTCAGACAAATGCCAATTCACGATTTCTAGAATTGCTTTAATATCCATTCCACCCTTCACAGAAAGCCAATTGGTGTATATAATTGTATTAATATTGAGTTAAGAGAGGGTAATTAAACACAAAGGAAAAGGCCAATGCGCACGGAATCAGAAATTATTAAGCATCTATATAACCTAAAGCTTTCTAATAATCCGTATACCTTTACTGAGAAAGTAAGATGGAAGATGAAATACGACCGCAGGCCAATACTTACTACAACGACGGATAAATACAAAGTAATTGATTACCTCAAAGTTAATGGGCTGGAGCACCTCGCAAAGAAACAATATTTTATAACGGATAGACCGGATACAATTCCATTTAGTGATCTACCTGAAAAGTATGTTATTAAATCCAGCCATAAGTCAGGGGACATAATATTAATCGACAAAGGTAAAGATCTGACTACTAAAGCATTGATCAGCAAGTCTGATATCATTTCTAAATGTGAATTATTTTTAAAAAAGCGGCATTGGAATGAAATTAACGAATGGGCGTATCAAGATATTAAGCCGATGATAATTGTCGAGGAATTTCTGGAGGCTAAAGAGGGATCATATCCCGTAGATTATAAATTTCTGTGCTTTGACGGAAAAGCAAAAATAGTGGAGGTGACAGAAAATAGATACGATGATCACGCCAATTATTATTTCGACCGGGATTGGAATAAATTACGGTTCACTTGGTCTAATTGGCCTGGTATAAAGAGGTATTTGCCCGAAGGCACTAGACTAAGGCCGAAATTTTTAGACGAGATGATTGAGACAGCGGAGTTGCTGAGCAAGCCTTTTGATTTCGTAAGGGTAGATTTGTTTTGCACCTCGGAGAAAATTTATTTTGGTGAATTTACACACTATCCTGCGGCGGGCATAGGCAAGTTCAATCCTGAATCTTTTGATGAAATGTTAGGAGGTTTATGGACCCTTCCCGATATTAACACCGTGCGGAATAATTCCTTCGCATATAAAATGAAAAATATTTACCAGTCACTGTATACTAATTATAGGTTCACAAGATATATGCCTATTTTTGGTGCTATTCATGCCACTTTGAGTTTCACTATCGAATAGGTGGAACCTGACAAATCAATTCGGTATATCTGCGTAAATTCAGCCCCTCGAACTCTTGCCTTTTTGCATTTCATATTTCTGAGTAACCGTATTCTTCTAGATTGAATCTATTTATGGCTGATTCTAAAAGAAGTGGCTCTATTTCACCAAATTTCAGCTTGTCCACTTATGGACTTCTAAAAAATTCATAAATTTCTGCCCGAGAAAGCCTGCCGCTTTGGAAAGCGGCGGACATTATCTCAATGATTTTTCGCAGACCTTACGGTCTAATATCACGGCATGTCGGGGTCGAACTTCTCGGCCCATTCGTCGATGCCGAACGTGGAGAGAACGATGGCGATTTCATCATGCAGTAAAGGGCGGAAAGCCTGTAGTATAACGTGCCCCCGCAGTAGTGATCCGTCAGCGAATATTTCTTTGCCACGTGCATCGGAATCCGCGTTATCGGGAACCGGTTATGAAGCCCGTACAACTCCTGGAGCGACGCTTTTCTTCTCGTCAGTATGGACAGGAGATCTCCGGACGTTATCAGCTCGAAATTCCGGACTTGCCGCGACAAGGCTTCCGCCATTTTCATAATCTGCACTGTATGAGCGTATTGGGAGGGAATGCTCCCGGGTGATATGTGGATCAACGACTTGATCTGAGAATCAGGCATAAGAGTATTTTGTTATGTTGTAAATTAATAACTCCGATGCCTCGGTGTTGTCAAGTTTATGAAGAAATCCTGTCAGTTGTTTCGTGGATATTAACAAAATCAGGGACAATTTTCTTACGGGCCATACGAGAAAGAATTTCATATCTTTCCGGGAATATTCTGTCGATCGCCGTGAAGAAGGGCTGGAAATAACACAGTCTTTCGAGAATCCGGAGCCCGGCCCGGGCAACGAGCGGCGTGAAAGGTATGGACACCGCGAGTACGATAAGGTGCCCGGTTTTGACGACTCTTGCAGGATGAACGCTGCTCTTCGCTATTCACCCGAAGTCGGCTTTATTTCGGGCCCCCTTTCCGGGGGGCCCGTTTGATATCAGTATCTCGGCATGTCGGGGTCGAACTTCTCGGCCCATTCGTCGATGCCGCCCCGGAGGTTCTTTACCTTCTTAAAGCCCATGTTCCTTAGGAGCCTCGTCGCCCGCATGCTCCTCCCGCCGGAGTGGCAGTGGATAACTATCTCGTCGGCGGTGTCGAGCTCGTTCACCCTTTGGGCGAGCTCGCCGAGCGGAATGAGCTTGGCGCCGAGGTTACATATCTCGTACTCGTGAGGCTCTCTCACGTCTATAAGAACCAGGTCGCCGTTCTTCGTCCTGAGCTCGTTGAAGTCCTCGACGGATATTTCGAGCTCTTCGTCGTGTGTGTAGTCCGAGTCGGTTTCGCCCCTTCCGAGCCCGCAGAACTCTTCGTAGTCGATGAGCTCCGTTACCGTCGGATTCTCGCCGCAGACAGGGCAGCTCGGGTCTTTCCTCAACTTAAGCTCGCGCGGCTGCATCTCTAAAACGTCCAGGAACAGGAGCCTTCCTATAAGAGGAGTGCCCTTTTCGAGGATGAGCTTTATGACCTCAGACGCCTGGAGCGTGCCTATTACGCCCGGGAGAATCCCGAGCACCCCGCCCTCTGCGCAGCTGGGAACGAGCCCCGGCGGAGGCGGCTCGGGGTAAAGGCACCTGTAGCAGGGGCCTTTCTTCGCGTCAAATACGCTGACCATGCCCTCGAACCTGAATATGCTCCCGTATACGTTGGGCTTGCCGAGGAGCACACAGGCGTCGTTTACGAGGTATCGGGTCGCGAAGTTGTCGGTGCCGTCTACGATTATGTCGTAGTCCTTGAATATCTCGAGCGCGTTTTCGGAGGTGAGCCTTACATTATATGTAACTATATCTATATCTGAGTTGAGCTCGAGCAGCCTGTCCTTCGCGGATTCCACCTTGAGCTCGCCGAGGGTCTCTTCACTATGTATTATCTGCCTCTGGAGGTTACTGAAATCTACGACGTCGAAGTCGAGTATTCCGAGCTTTCCGACACCCGCGGCTGCGAGATAGAGCGCAAGAGGGGACCCGAGCCCGCCCGCGCCTATACATAATACTTTGGCGCTAAGGAGCTTTTCCTGTCCCTCTACACCTACTTCGGGCATGATGAGATGCCTCGAATACCGTCTTATCTGCTCGTTCGTCAATGCCATCGTTATACCGTCCTTTTTTGTCTGAATTGGAAGATAAAGCTAATACAGAAACCGCTCCTTTTCAACTTCACGCGATTTTCAAAAAATTTTTCCTTACCTCTTACATCTTCGGAAAAGTCGTGTACAATCCTCACCAAGGTTGAGGAGTTTTTGACGAATTAGATTCAATCAGTAGCCTGATGGATTCTTTCATTCGCGCTTTAAATTCCCCCCACAAAAGCAGTCGGACAGAATTTTTGAAAATTTAATTTTTTGCCCTTGACAACGCTTTTGGATGATTTATATTATTGGTCCCTTTGACGAAATGTCCTCTGAGACATTTTTGATCTTTGAAAGTTAAATAGCAGATAAGCGGGCGAAGTAGAGCAAGCAATCCTTTCATAAAATTTTATGAAGAGTTTGATCCTGGCTCAGAGCGAACGCTGGCGGTATGCTTAACACATGCAAGTCGAGCGAGAAAGTGGCTTCGGCCACGAGTACAGCGGCGGACGGGTGCGTAACACGTGGATAATCTGCCTTCAGGTCTGGGATAACCCTGGGAAACTAGAGCTAATACCGGATAAGACCACAAGTTCCATGGAACCAGTGGTAAAAGGCGGCCTTCGGGCTGTCTCCTGAAGATGAGTCCGCGTCCCATCAGGTTGTTGGTGAGGTAACGGCTCACCAAGCCGAAGACGGGTAGCCGACCTTAGCGGGTGATCGGCCACACGGGGACTGAGACACGGCCCCGACTCCTACGGGAGGCAGCAGTGGGGAATCTTGGGCAATGGGCGAAAGCCTGACCCAGCAATACCGCGTGAGGGATGAAGGCCTTCGGGTCGTAAACCTCTGTCAGCAGGAACGATGGGTCTCCGTGCTAATACCACGGAGACTTGACGGTACCTGCAAAGGAAGCCCCGGCTAACTCCGTGCCAGCAGCCGCGGTAATACGGAGGGGGCAAGCGTTGCTCGGAATTACTGGGCGTAAAGGGTCCGCAGGTGGCCTCGTAAGTTGAATGTGAAATCTCAGGGCTTAACCCTGAAACTGCATCCAATACTGCGAGGCTTGAGTCCAAGAGAGGTTGGCGGAATTCCCGGTGTAGCGGTGAAATGCGTAGATATCGGGAGGAACACCAGTGGCGAAGGCGGCCAACTGGCTTGGAACTGACACTCAGGGACGAAAGCGTGGGTAGCGAACCGGATTAGATACCCGGGTAGTCCACGCCCTAAACGATGGATGCTAGGTGTGGGGATGAAAATCTCTGTGCCGAAGTTAACGCATTAAGCATCCCGCCTGGGGAGTACGGTCGCAAGATTGAAACTCAAAGGAATTGGCGGGGGCCCGCACAAGCGGTGGAGCATGTGGTTTAATTCGATGCAAAGCGAAGAACCTTACCAAGGCTTGACATACTGGCTCAAGCTAATGTGAAAGCATTTTGTGCTGTAAGGCTTGCCTTACATAGTCAGTACAGGTGCTGCATGGCTGTCGTCAGCTCGTGCCGTGAGGTGTCCGGTTAAGTCCGGTAACGAGCGCAACCCCTATGTTTAGTTGCCAGCACGTAAGGTGGGAACTCTAAAGAGACTGCCGGCGACAAGCCGGAGGAAGGCGGGGACGACGTCAAGTCATCATGGCCCTTATGCCTTGGGCTACACACATGCTACAATGGCGGATACAATGGGTTGCCAAACTGTGAAGTGGAGCCAATCCCATCAAAGTCCGTCTCAGTTCGGATTGCAGGCTGCAACTCGCCTGCATGAAGTTGGAATCGCTAGTAATCGTGGATCAGCACTGCCACGGTGAATACGTTCCCGGGCCTTGCACACACCGCCCGTCACACCACGAAAGTCGGTTCTACCCGAAGTGGTTGAGCTAACCCGCAAGGGGGGCAGACTCCTAAGGTAGGGCTGGTGATTGGGGTGAAGTCGTAACAAGGTAGCCGTAGGGGAACCTGCGGCTGGATCACCTCCTTTTATTACGGAGAAAGCTGCTTTCTCTATCTTGTGCTCGCTTTATCTGCTATTAAATTTTGGTGCTTTCTTGAAGTTTAAGTGGAGTCGCCTGCAGTTAGATGAAACCGAGGGCCTATAGCTCAGCTGGTTAGAGCGCACCCCTGATAAGGGTGAGGTCGGTGGTTCGACTCCACCTAGGCCCACCACACGGTTTCAAACTGGCTTGCGGGATGCTCCGCATCTGGCAAAGTTTGCTTTCGAAATCGGGGGTGTAGCTCAGCTTGGGAGAGCGCCTGCCTTGCAAGCAGGAGGTCGGCGGTTCGAACCCGCTCACCTCCATAAGACTGCAAACTTGCAAACGAGTGTTTGCATCGATCTTTGACAATTACATAGTTGTGCTGAGTATAAATTGAAGCGTGCTTTATTATGCTGCGGTGATTTTTATACCTTGCAGTTAAGATATTTAGGGCAAATAGTGGATGCCTTGGCGACGGACGGCGATGAAGGACGTAGTAAGCTGCGATAAGCCTCGGGGAGCTGCTAAACAAGCTGTGATCCGAGGATTTCCGAATGGGACAACCTAACCGAGCAAACCTTGGTTATATTAAGGTGAATACATAGCCTTAATAAGCGAACGAGGGGAAGTGAAACATCTCAGTACCCTCAGGAAGAGAAATCAACCGAGATTCCCTTAGTAGCGGCGAGCGAACGGGGATCAGCCTAAACCACGCATGTGTAAGCTTACGGGCGTTGCATGCGTGGAGTCGTGGGATGCGATTTGGGAGATCCGTAAGTCTCCCGGGAAGTTACAAAACTTCATGTTAGTAGAAGCATCTGGAAAGTTGCACCATAGAAGGTGACAGTCCTGTAAACAAAAACATAGAAGTCTTCCTTATTGTATTCCCGAGTACCCCGGACCACGTGCAAGTTTGGGGGAATTTGGGGGGACCACCCTCCAAGGCTAAATACGTGCCGTCGACCGATAGTGTACAAGTACCGTGAGGGAAAGGTGAAAAGAACCCCGTTGAGGGGAGTGAAATAGAACCTGAAACTGTTTGCCTGCAATCGGTGGAAGGGCTATATCCAGGTTCGCCTGGAAATGCCTGACCGCGTACCTTTTGCATAATGGGCCAGCGAGTTATCTTCAGTGGCATTAGGTTAAGCCGAGAGAGGCGGAGCCGTAGCGAAAGCGAGTCTGAACAGGGCGTTCAGTCGCTGGAGATAGACCCGAAGCGAGTCGATCTATCCATGACCAGGGTGAAGCAGAGAGAAAACCTCCGTGGAGGCCCGAACCGGTTAGGGTTGAAAACCTATCGGATGAGTTGTGGATCGGAGTGAAAGGCTAAACAAGATTCGTGATAGCTGGTTCTCCCCGAAATATATTTAGGTATAGCCTCGCATGATGGCGGGCGGAGGTAGAGCACTGAATGGGCTAGGGGGTTGAAAGACCTACCAAACCCAATCAAACTCCGAATGCCGCCTTGCTTAGTGCGGGAGTCAGTCCGAGGGAGATAAGTTCCTCGGGCGAGAGGGAAACATCCCAGATCGTCAGCTAAGGCCCCAAAATTCGGGCTAAGTGGTAAAGGATGTGAAGTCGCATAGACAGCCAGGAGGTAGGCTTAGAAGCAGCCACCCTTTAAAGAGTGCGTAACTGCCCACTGGTCGATGCGGCTTCGCGCCGAAAATGAATCGGGGCTTAAGCCCGGTGCCGAAGCTACGGGTTGTATCTCTAGATACAGCGGTAGGGGAGCGTTCTCAGCGGGCTGAAGGGTTACCGTAAGGAGGCCTGGACTGCTGAGAAGTGAGAATGCTGGCATGAGTAGCGATAAAGGTGGTGAGAATCCACCTCGCCGTAAGCCTAAGGTTTCCTGGGGAAGGCTCGTCCTCCCAGGGTAAGTCGGGACCTAAGGCGAGGCCGAAAGGCGTAGTCGATGGAAAACGGGTTAATATTCCCGTACCACTCAATCGGAGCGATGTGGTGACAGAGGAGGGTAGGTCGGCCAGGTGTCGGATTACCTGGTTCAAGCCGGTAGAGGGAAGAGATAGGCAAATCCGTCTCTTCTTAACCTCGAGAAGCGAGTACGAGGGGCAATAGCCCCATAAAGCGATTGAGCCCAAACTCTCGAGAAAAGCCTCTAAGCGTTGATGATTGAGTGCCCGTACCGTAAACGGACACACGTAGGCGAGTTGAGTATACTAAGGCGCGTGAGAGAACTTTGGCTAAGGAACTCGGCAAATTAGCCCCGTAACTTTGGAATAAGGGGTGCCCGCCGTAGGTGAAAATCCTCGCGATTGGAGCCGAAGCGGGTCACAGTAAAGAGGCGGTAACGACTGTTTACTAAAAACACAGGGCTCTGCAAAGTCGCAAGACGACGTATAGGGTCTGACGCCTGCCCGGTGCCGGACGGTTAAGGGGATGGGTCATCCTGGTTCGCCAGGAGAAGCTTTGAACCGAAGCCCCGGTAAACGGCGGCCGTAACTATAACGGTCCTAAGGTAGCGAAATTCCTTGTCGGGTAAGTTCCGACCTGCATGAAAGGCGTAACGATTGCCGCGCTGTCTCGGCCAAATGCTCAGCGAAATTGTGGTTCCGGTGAAGACGCCGGATACCCGCTGCGGGACGGAAAGACCCCGTGCACCTTTACTATACCTTAGCACTGAATTTTGGTGCTGCATGCGTAGCATAGGTGGGAGTCTATGAAACTCTGCTTCAGGGCGGAGTGGAGACATCAGTGAAATACCACCCTTGTAGTATTAGAATTCTAACTGAAGCCCGTTATCCGGGTTCAGGACAATGTTAGGCGGGTAGTTTGACTGGGGCGGTCGCCTCCTAAAGAGTAACGGAGGCGTACAAAGGTTCCCTCAGCCTGATTGGAAACCAGGCGGAGAGTGCAAAGGCATAAGGGAGCTTGACTGCGAGACTGACAAGTCGAGCAGATGCGAAAGCAGGTCTTAGTGACCCGGTGATCCCACGTGGAAGGGTCATCGATCAACGGATAAAAGGTACGCCGGGGATAACAGACTTATCTCCCCCAAGAGTCCACATCGACGGGGAGGTTTGGTACCTCGATGTCGGCTCATCGCATCCTGGGGCTGGAGAAGGTCCCAAGGGTTTGGCTGTTCGCCAATTAAAGCGGTACGCGAGCTGGGTTTAGAACGTCGTGAGACAGTTCGGTCCCTATCTGCAGCGGGCGAAGGAGACTTGAGAGGATCTGCTCATAGTACGAGAGGACCTGAGTGGACGAACCTCTAGTGTACCAGTTGTCACGCCAGTGGCAGCGCTGGGTAGTTATGTTCGGAAGGGATAACCGCTGAAGGCATCTAAGCGGGAAACCCACCTCAAGATTAGGTCTCCCAAATCTTAAGATTTCTAAAGGTCCCTAGAAGACGACTAGGTTGATAGGCTCTGGGTGTAAGTGCAGCAATGCATTGAGCTGAAGAGTACTAACTGACCGTGTGGCTTAACTGCGGGGTTTAAAAGTTACCGCGCATTGAGCGCGCTTTAAAATACTTCAGCACAACTATGTAATTGTCGAAGATCGTTGTTTGCATCTTTCTTCTTTATATTCCCTAACAACGATAATTCCTGTAATCTCATTCTCTGTATCGGTATATTTGCAGAGAGGGGGATTGCTATGTCCGTTTATCTCGTCACGTACGAGCTCCATTACGATAAGGACTATCAGAAGATCCACGACGCGATAGAATCGCTCGGCGGATGCATACATTGCTTGCGCTCTATATGGCTGGTAAGCACGGGGCATACCATAGCCGAGGTGCGGGAAATACTGAAAGAGAGCATCGATGACGACGACTCGCTTCTGGTGCTGAAACCCTCCAAGGAGTGGGAGAGCCTCAACCTGCCGCTCGCGTGCAAGGCGTGGCTGAAGAGGCATTTGTGAGGGGGTTGTGAAAGTACAAAGTTATCAGTAAGTGATATAACTGGTTATGATTTTTATGAGACCAGGTGTTTAGTGTTGTCCCTTTTTTATATTATATATTATGTTGTATAGTCTGGTTAATGCGCGTACTTTGTCTATTAACATGCAAATAAAAATAGCCTTATTAGTTTGATATGGAAAGAATCTGTTCAGATTTTCAAATTCGATCTTCTTATTTTCATCTCTATGGTATTCGTATGCATTTAGCTATTTTTGTAATGTTTCTTCTGAATTTATCTGAGTCCTTTTTATATTAGGATCTGTTCTGTTACCGTAAACAATTCGCATATGCGATTCAAAATGTTTTCCGAGAAATTGGTCTCTGTCTTCGTTTATCCATTCGACAACGCGAGAATTACTAATACGTTTTCTTAGAGTATTGCACACTTTCGGAATATAAGTATTTTCTTTTTGCAAAATAAAAGGGCGTATTTTGTGAAGTAATATAGATATAGCGTCATCAGAGGGTAGCGATGAATTATCAGTAAATCCAACTTTTTCATCCCAATTTATACCAATGTTGACTTTCAATTTGCTCGGAAAAATTTCTGAGTCAAAAAGCTTTCTTGCCTCTTTCATAAAATTTTCTAGCACTTCCCATTCATCATCTGTAAATTCACCAGAGAAAGTTATCTTTTGATTATTATTATCTTCGTCAAAAAGATATATGGTAAATTTTTTGTCCATTTCGAAAAGTGTACATTGTTCTATTCAGTCTTTCATTGTGAGACTTAGACCATCCATGCTTGGAATTCATTTCTGAAACGCTATTCTGTAATTCCAGCACTTACACCCAAGGCAGTTCATGTGCTCGCCGGGCGGGATGAAAAGCAAAGAATGGATTCCCGATACAAGCACTCGGGAATGACAGAATTAAAAGCTAAATCCCCCCAGACCCCCCTTTTCCTAAGGGGGGAAGAAAGGCATAGGCTGGATTCCCGATGTATAGGCAGGTCTCGCGCGGTACTGGATAAACGTTTGTGTAATAAATCGGCGGCGTCCGATTCCTCACTCGCTCGAAATCTTTGTTCGAGATGAAAAAAGCGCTTGACGGATTGCGTGTGGAAAACTGAATGGATTCCTGTCTGCACAGGAATGACAGAAACAAATAGATACTGAATCAAGTTCAGATATAAGGGGATAACGGAAAGGTATAGCTGGAAACCCGAATCAACCCAGGATTTCGTTTGCCTTTTTGTTGTCCGTTGTCATCAGGACCAATAAGCAGTGTTCACCTTCCGCGGTCAAGGTGGCGTTAACAATATCAATATGCCGCTCGGAGAGCTTTTTCGTAATCCTTGCAATTTGTCCGGGTATGTTATCCATGGATACAGTTAAAACCGTGCTTTCTCCAAATTTCAAATCCTGTTCATGGAGAACTTCCTTAGCCTTATCTACATCATCCACGATCAAGCCTACAATTGCCGAATCAGATTCAACTACCGTGGAAAGCCCTCTGATATTAATGTTGGCTTCAGAAATCGCCGAACAGAGCTCGCTTAGCATACCGACCCTGTTTTCCACAAAAACGGATAATTGTGTTTCGAGCGCCATATCTATTAATAAAGTCTAAATCGACAGCAGGGGGAAAACAAGGGAGTTAATCTGTACTGCGGGTACCGCTCGCCTTTTTGTCAAGCAAGGTGAGGGGGCATTTGTAACGTTTCAGAAATATTTCCGAAGATGCATAGTTGTTATATTTCGTTGATATAATTACTGCTGGTTATGTGATCATGGGGAGGATGAATCGGCGTTATTTGGGATCGCCCGCACCCTCAAGGAGAAATTATGATAACAATCAGAATAATGGCGTTACTGGCGCTGGTATTATTCGCTGCGTGTGATTCCGATTCCTCGTCCAAGGCGAGCGGGCCTCCTTCACCGCCGCAATTCCAGCAAAATTTTAACTGGGAAGGCAGGTGGGTCGTCCGGGATCTCGGCGTGGACGTTCCCCTTACCTGGGTAGGCAAAGACGGCAATATTCAAATGATCGCGGGCGGCCCGGAGTATCCGATACATTTCACGAACCTGATTTATGACGACTTTCTCTATACCCTCACCTATAAATGGCCCGATACTGTGCCCCCCGGCCCCGACGATGACTGCGTTTGTCTCGGACGGCTCCCGCTGGACGAGCTGAACCGCTGCCTGGCCGGCTCGCGTTTTGTCGGCCCGGAGATATTGCTGGAGGAAGCGGAGCGCTACGTCAATCATTTCAGGATCAGCGTCGTTTTCGGCAGCCCCGAAACCGGCCCTCCCCCGCCACCGCTGCCGATAGACAGGGTCCCGATCATGCAGGGCGATTTTTATGTAGACCAGGAAAATCCGCAAAGGATCTGGAAGGTGCTGCATTTCGGTTTCCAAAACGTCCTCGACCCCGCGCTGGATGAATGGGGCATAATACAGGAGTTTAAAGATACCGCGGGAGAGGTTACGCTGCCCGAAGCGTGTATCGATAAATGTCAGAATGACGATCCCGCTTTCGGCGAGGGATTTTTCTGCAAGTGAGACATGCTCTAAGGTTCAGGAATACAGTGGGTGGGCGCTTAAGCCCGAAGTGCCGCAGATGCTCATATGGCTTGGGAATAACGGAAAATGAATGGATTCCTGCCTGCGCAGGAATGACAGAAATAAGGTGATTCCTCGCTCGACACGTAGTGTATTTTTCAATGGAGCAATTTCGGGGGTTTAAGTATTTGAAGCGCGGCGGATGGTAACTGAAGTGCGCCGCTGCTTCGATTGCCTGCGGACGCGGTCCTCTGGATTGGCCAATGGTTACGTTCTCGGCTCGTACCGCATCGCCACCGCCCCCGAGCCGAGCTGCTGACTGCTCAAGAGCTTAAGGTCCAGATGCTTCGAAAGCCCCGCGAACAGCGTCGGCCCGTGCCCCGCAATCCTGGGGTGCACAATGAACTCATATTCATCGATCAATCCGAGCTCCGCCAGCGCCTGGGGGAGCTTTACCCCCCCGACGAACAGCCCGTTCCCGGGCTGCTGCTTCAGGCGCAGAACAGCATTCTCCAGATTGTCCCCGCGAATGAGCTCCGCATTCCAATCCACCCGCTCGAGGGTGCTCGAAACGACGTATTTCTTCGCCGCGTCGATGGTCCGGGCGAATGGCAGCATCCAATCGGACATCCAGCCGGGCCTCTGTCCCGTCTCTGCAGGCAGCCGCCACGCCGACTCCATCATCTCGTAAGTTATACGTCCGAAGAGGAGGGCATCGGCCCGCGCGATGCTCCCGGCCGCGTGACGATGGAGGTCTTCGTCCGCGATTCCCGCGCGATGATCGCAGCACCCGTCCAATGTGACGTTTATCGAATACCTGAGGGGCCTCATTGCGCAAGTATACCGCCGGCGGGGCAGGCAAACAAGATTGGCCCGCCGCTTCTATGGATGGCGGGCGGGAATAAAAAAAGGGAGCCGAAGCTCCCTTTTTAACGTTT
>JBFWTW010000014.1:15314-25368 GCA_050247635.1 Candidatus Dadabacteria bacterium
GAATACCTGAGGGGCCTCATTGCGCAAGTATACCGCCGGCGGGGCAGGCAAACAAGATTGGCCCGCCGCTTCTATGGATGGCGGGCGGGAATAAAAAAAGGGAGCCGAAGCTCCCTTTTTAACGTTTGATTTTTAAAGCCGATGCGCCTTACTCGGCCGCTTTCCTTCTTCTCGCGACCAGAAGCCCCGCAAGTCCCAGAATGCCGGCCATGGCTATCAGACCCCATTCGGAGAGAGTAGGGATTTGCGCCAGGGTTGGCGGAGGAGTAACCGCCGGGACATACACGACACGCTCGAAGTCCGTCGAACTGTTCAGGTCCTCTGTCGCGCCGCACCTGTATCCGCCTTCGCCTATCAGCAGGTGCCAGCATAGCCTCTCATTGTCAGCGCCGCTGCTATCGGTATCGCAGTTGTTCTTTGACACGCTGTCCCCGGCCCTTACGAATCCCCAAGCGTTCTCCCCTGCATTATTATTACCCGGGGCCGATATGTTGAAATACCAGCCGGTGCCGTTGGCGATATGGGTAACGCCCGAGTTCGCGCCCGTATTGAAAGTCACATCCTCTCGCGGCGCCTGGGCTAGGAGGGTTAGCGTACTGCTTCCCGTCGGCTGGCAGGAGAGCATGAGGAGATCGCCGGCGCACTGCTCAAGCACTAATTCCGCATCCAGGGGGATGTCATAGGTATTCCTGAAACACTCGGTCCACCCGCCTCCGGTAACGACATCGGTGGGAACGTCCGTCTGGGGACCAATGGGCAGGTATGTCTGGGCGTTTGATTCATGGCTGAACAAGGCAGTTGACACACAGAGGGCAATAACCAATAAAGTGATAAATGCAATCCTCATCATGCATCCTCCTTTTTATCCTTTTTAATTAACTTATGTTACAGAGATTATATTTTGTAACGGGGGATTGTGTCAATGTCCCACGCGCGATTGCGGGGGGCCGACATGGTTTTCATTCCCTCCCCCATGAGGGGGAAGAAAAAAGATACGCGCTGCCGGATCCCCGATTCTTCGCCCCCTGGTCCTCGCACGTCTCGAACCTCCCCGCGTTACTTCCAATCTTCTCCATCAAATGCTATTCTGTAATTCCCTATGAATATAGGCGTTCCTAAAGAAAGGAAGGTTCAGGAGTATAGAGTCACGCTTACGCCCGAGGCGGTGCACGTGCTCACCGGGCGGGGGCACAAGGTCTTTGTCGAAAAGGGCGCGGGGCTCGGGAGCGGGATCGCGGACGACGCTTTCGTCAAGGCCGGAGCGCGTATCGCCCGCACCGAAAGGGAGCTCTTCCAGAAATCGGAGCTCATTGTAAAAGTCAAAGAACCGCTTCCTTCCGAATATCCCCTTATAAAAGAACATCACATCATATTTTCCTATCTCCACCTCGCTGCCGCGCCGGGTCTGGTAAAGGCGCTCGAAAAGACCGGGTGCAGGGCTATCGCGTTCGAGACCGTCGAGCTGGACGACGGCTCGCTCCCTCTGCTGGCCCCGATGAGCAAGGTCGCCGGGAGGCTGTCGGTTCAGGTGGGGGTGCACTTCCTCCAGAAGTCAAAGGGAGGGAAGGGCGTACTCCTCAGCGGCGCCGCCGGCGTCAGGAGCGGCAGGGTTACAGTCATAGGCGGCGGGGTCGTCGGGCTCGCGGCGGTTCTTTCCGCTATCGGGCTCGGGGCCGAGGTTACCGTCATCGACAACAAGCCTGGGAAGCTCGAATACTTCTACGAGCGCTTCGAGGGGGCGGTCAGAACGCTGCCGTCATATCCCGACGTGGTCGCGGAATCGCTGGCGGCTTCGGACCTCGCCGTGGGCGCCGTGCTCGTAACCGGGCTCAGGGCGCCCAAGGTTATAACGAAGGAGATGATCGCCGGAATGGAGCCGGGTAGCGTCTTCGTCGACGTCGCAATCGACCAGGGCGGGTGCTCCGAAACAAGCAGGCCCACGACGCACGATGCGCCCGTATACACGAAGTACGGCGTTACGCATTACTGCGTGACGAACATGCCGGCGCTCGTGTCGCAGACGTCTACTTACGCGCTTTCGAACGCCATTCTGCCCTATGTGGTGCTGGCCGCGGACGGCAGGGTGGACGATACGCCAGCGCTTCGAAAGGGGATAAATATAGACGCCGGCGAGCTCAAAATCGCGCTCTCCTGAGGGTTTCTAAATTAACATTGTGCAAGTGCGCAAGTTTTCGACAACAATGACGCATATTGTCTCAATGCCGCAATATTTGTAAGACGATTGGATTCTCCGGCATCTGTAGCTTTGCTAATCATCTATAAATACATGCTTTTATATATGCGCAAAATGGCACGAACATTGCACTATTTTAAAACGAGAATAGTTATTTTAATATGTTGGGCGAGAACCGGCTCCGGCGCAGCTGTGCTTCACAGGTCTTAATGGAGGGTATGAATGTCATTTAAATCACGGTGGTTGGTAATTCTGGGCCTGCTTCTGATCGTGTCAGTGCCCTTTACGAGGGCCTCGCTGGCCGAAGGCGGGTATGTTCCGGACGAGCTTATCGTCAAAATGAAGGACGGCGGGACGGATGTTTCTAGTGGAGGCAGCCGGTGGATCGGCCGCACTACCGTGAAGCGCTCGTGGAAAGAGCTTGGAATGGTCGTTTTGAAGACGCGCTCGGGGGATTCTCTCGAATCGCTCGAAGCCGAGCTCAGGAGCGATCCCGGCGTAGAGTATGTGGAGAAGAACTACTATGTATGGGCGGACGCCGTGCCTAACGACCCGGCATACAGCCGCCAGTCTTATTTACAGGTAATAGACGCACCCAGGGCCTGGGACAAGGCGAAGGGGAACTCGAACGTCGTGATAGCCGTTCTGGATACGGGCGCGGAATCGTCGCACGTCGACCTCGGCCCGAAGCTGCTTCAGGGATGTAATTTACTAGGCGACCGGGATCAGAACAGCTGCAGCTCGAATACCGAGGACGGCCACGGCCACGGAACGGGCGTCGCCGGGACGGCAGCCGCTTCGACCAATGACCGTATCGGCGTATCCGGCGTGTGCTGGTATTGCAAGGTGCTCCCCGTAAAGGTGCTAGCGGACGGCGGAGGCGGCACGGTCGAGGACATGGTGGAGGGGCTCATGTATGTGCGCAACTACGTGCAGCAGAATCCTTCGAAAAGAGTCGTCGTAAACCTGAGCCTCGGGCGGGAGTGCGATTCTTCGGGGCCGACCAGGGCGGAGCAGGACGCGATAAACCTGGCGTGGAACAGCGGAATATTGATCGTGGCGTCGGCGGGCAACAGCGGCAACAGCCTCAGGCAGTGCCCGGCCTCGGCCGATAATGTAATTGCGGTATCGGCGACCACGAACGCGGATACTAAGGCGTCTTTCTCGAGCTACGGGAGCTTCGTGGACCTCGCAGCCCCGGGCGTCAGCATCTATAACGCGATAGGGACGCTCGACACGCCCGGGAGCTTTTACACGTACTGGTCGGGGACTTCTTTCTCCTCGCCGATCGTGAGCGGCATCGCGGGACTCGTATGGTCGGCGGACATGTCGCTGACAAATGCGGAGGTCGAAGAGATACTTAAGGACACGGCTGAAAATATCGGCCCGTCGAGTTACTTCGGGGAGGGCAGGGTCAACGCGGATTTCGCCGTGACACTCGCGTCGGGCGGGAGCTCTCCGCAGCCTACGCCGCACCCCACGGCGTCTCCTACGGCGCCCCCGGGTCCTTCGTTGGGCAATGCTTCGCTGTCGTCGTTAGAGCCGGGCGCCGCGGGCGTATCCAACACCCTGAGAGTCGCCGGTGTCGCGCCGGGAGCGAGGGTCAGGTTCAGCTATTCCATGTTCAGCGGCCGGTCGACTATAACGAGCGGAGCGTGCAACGGGAAATCGCTCGACCTTTCGAGGCCCTCGAGCCTGGGAACCGCTGTCGCGGACAGCGCGGGGAACGCCGCGCTTAAGGTTAACCTTTCGAGGACCTCGGCCGGGCGGACGCTTTACTTGCAGGCTTATGCCGAGTCGGGCAGCTCCTGCCAGATATCGAACCGCGTAAAGCAAACGATACAGAGGTCTGTCAGCAGCGGCGGCGGTGGGGGCGGAGGATCGACCCCTCCTTCCAGGGGACGGCTGCCTACGTCGAGGAATCCGTACGGCAGATTCTAGGAGCGGCGACAACCCCACGTTCGCCGTGTCGTTCCGGCAATTTATACGCCGATTTTGACGGGTAAACAGGGGTTATTTCGCCCCGCAGATTCCGTTTAACATCCGGGCTGTTTCCGTATATACTTGACACTGATATTTTTATCAAAATACTATAGGACTTCATGACGAAAACCATTGCCCTTCTGACATTGACCATCTCTCTTCTTTTCGTGGTCAATTGCGGTACTCTGAAGGTTCCGAGAGATATGTCCGACAAAGAGCTCTACGACACTGCCGTGGAGGAGCTAAACGCGGACAAGGGGGGCTTTCCCTGGATATTCAGGGGAAGGGATTACGACCTCATACTCGCATACTTCAAGGAGATCCAGCTCCGCTACACATACAGCCCTTACGCGGCGCTGGCAGAGGTGAGAACGGCGGACACATTCTACAAGCGGGGCGATTACGATCAGGCCGCTATAGAGTACGAGGAATTCCTGAAGCGCCATCCCGGCCACGCCGAAGCGCCGTACGCGACGTTCCAGGTAGGGATGTCGTATTACAAGGAAATAAAGAGCATCGACCGCGACCCCACCAATACGAGAATGGCGCTCCAGTGGTTTACGACCTACGTCGACAAGTACCCCGACGCGCCAGAGGTTCAGCAGGCCCTGGCGAACATACACCGCTGCAGGAACAGGCTCGCGAGAAGGGAGATATATATCGGCAACTTCTACTCCAGGAGGGATAACTACAAGGCGGCCGCCGGCAGGTACAGCATAGTCGTTAACGATTACAACGACACCGACAAGTACCAGGAAGCGCTCTGGCTCCTGGGAAGGGCTTACGCCAGAAACGAGCAGTACGAGCTTGCGCGCGAGACGCTTAACGTGCTCGTCCAGAAATTCCCGAACGAAAAGTATACGGGCAAGGCTAGCTCGCTTCTGAGCGACATACAGGGCAAGACAGCGCCGCCGCCCGAAGAAAACGCGGAGCCCGCGGCGCAGCCAGGATAATGCTCCGTTCACGCCTTATCGTATTTCTCTCCATACTTCTTATCGCGTCTCTGGCCGCATCGTGCAGAGGCGGCGGGGACAAGGAAATAGACCAGGTCCTCGACACCCGCACGAAGGCGTTCGAGACCAAGGATCTCGCGCTCTACATGACGCTTATTTCTCCGGATTACAAGCAGGAAAAAAAGGGGAAGACGGTGGGTGTGGAAGAGGTCGAAAAGAATTTCAGGATCAACGTCGATCTATTCGACAAGCTCTCCGTGAAGAACGCCGACAGGACCATAACATCCGACGGCAAGAAGGCGCACGTCGTCCAGAAGACATACGTCGATGCGTCGATAGATAACAGCAAGAGCAAGTTCAGGATTATAGAAAGGATTTCTCTGGCGAAGATAGATGGAAAGTGGCTTATAGTAGAGGAGTCGGACGCCGATTTCTT
Source organism: Candidatus Dadabacteria bacterium (assembly GCA_050247635.1). Taxonomy (GTDB): domain Bacteria; phylum Desulfobacterota_D; class UBA1144; order Nemesobacterales; family UBA2774; genus JADLGH01. Next base: position 20,881 of record JBFWTW010000014.1, read on the forward strand.
TACAGGCTACGTTTTCGGCGGGCAGTAGGCGAACCCCGCACCAGCCCGCGCCGCGGCCTTTACATTCCGAACTGCTTTTCCACTTCTTCCTGCTCTTCCTTACAGCTTATGCAAAGCGTCGTTTCAGGGCGCACCTCCAGCCTGTCCTCGGTTATTTCTTCCCCGCATACATCGCATATGCCGTACGTACCGTCTTCGGTTCTCTGAATAGCCTTTTGAATCTTTTGGATGAGCTTTCTTTCCCTGTCGCGTTTCCTGAGCTCTATGGTCCTGCTCGATTCCGAGAGCGCCCTGTCGAGGGGATCGGGGAATGTGCCGTCCCCTTCGCTCATCTCCGTTACGGTGTCTTCAGCCGTGCCCATCAAACCGTCGATTTTACTTTGTAGAACCTGTTTGAAATGCTTGAGTCGCTCGTCATTCATAGGGGAAAATTATAGCACCTGAAATATAAGGTGCAAAGCGCAGGTTCCGCCGCGCACGAAGGGGATATGCCGCCGCGAGGGGGGTTAGAAGTTCCCGAATAATTGGTTATGATTATGAGAGGTTTTAATATTTATGCCGCACGAAAATCCCGAACTGCTAAAGGTGTCGCAGCTAACGTTCGATACGACGGAAAACGCCGCGGAGCTTCTGTCCGATTTCCTCCTTGGCGCGGGGTCGCTCGGGGTGGCCGAGGACATCAAGCCCGGCGGCGGGTACCAGCTGTCGTCGTACTTCCCCATGGATACGGATCTGTCCTCGCTTATGGAGGATCTCCGGGAGTTCATCGCCTTCGTCCTCGAGACGGTTCCGGGGGCCGAGGTTGGGCCCATCCGGGCCGAGCTCCTCGACAGGACGAGCTGGGAGGTCTGGAAGACTCTACTCGGGAAGGTGAGGGCGGGGAAGAGGGTCGTCGTGGTCCCCCCGTGGGAGGAGCACGAGCCCGTGGACGGCGAGGTGGTCGTCGAGATCAACCCTTCGCTCGCGTTCGGTACCGGGCATCACGAGACGACGCGCCTTTGCATCGCGGCCATAGAGCGCCATCACGAGGGCGGGCGCGTCCGGAAGATGCTCGACGTCGGCTGCGGTAGCGGCATACTGGCCATAACCGCATCCAAGCTCGGCATCCCCGACATAACGGCGTTCGACACCGACCCCATTGCAATGAAGGAATCCGTGAAGAACGCCGGGAGGAATTCCGTCACCGGCAGGGTGAAGTTCTTCTGCGGTTACATTCAGAGCGTCACGGGCGAGTACGACCTCATCGTGGCCAACGTTTACCTCGAGCCCATATTCCTCATGCGCGAGGAATTCAAAAAGCGGCTCGCGCCGGGCGGGACGATAGTCCTTTCGGGCATTCCGCTCATGAGGCGGGGCGAGGCCATAGAGGGGATGCTGAAGGCGGGGTTTACGCTCTCCGGGGAGCACGTGGACGGCGAGTGGGTGGCGCTCGAGCTTACGCTTCCCCGCGAAGAAGGGGCTTAATGCCGGTATTCTAATAACAAGGTGAAAATAAATGTCTTCATTTAAAACGATAGAATGGAAAGACGGCCGTGTGCTTATGATCGACCAGACGAAGCTCCCGGACGAGGAGGTGTACGTCGAGTGCCTTACATACGAGGACGTGGCGGACGCCATAAAGAGGATGGTCATACGCGGGGCCCCTGCTATAGGTGTGGCCGCCGCGATGGGCGTCGCCCTCGGGGCGCAGGGCATCGATACGGCCGACAGGGACGTGTTCAAGTCGCGGCTGAAGGAGATATCGGACGTTCTTTTCGCGACGAGGCCCACAGCCGTTAACCTCGCATGGGCGTTAAAGAGGATGGGAAACCTAGTCGAAGCCGAGGGCGGGAGCGTCTCCGAGATTAAATCGCGCCTCGCCGAGGAGGCCGTCCGCGTTCTCGACGAGGACATACGGACGTGCATGGACATAGGCAAGTGGGGCGCGGGGCTCATAAAAGAGGGCTCCGTTGTCATGACCCACTGTAACGCGGGCGCGCTGGCGACGGGCGGCTACGGCACGGCCCTTGGCGTGATACGCGCCGCGGAAGAGGCGGGGAAGAATATAAAGGTAATCGCCACAGAGACTAGGCCTTTCCTACAGGGCGCTCGGCTCACAGCGTGGGAGCTCGACAGGGACGGCATTCCCGTCACGCTGATAACGGACAACATGGTCGGGCACGTGATGCGTAGCGGCATGGTGGACGCCGTCGTCGTCGGGGCCGACAGGATAGCAAGCAACGGGGACGTCGCCAACAAGATAGGGACGTACACGATATCCGTCCTGGCGAAGACGCACGGGATCCCCTTTTACGTAGCCGCGCCTATCTCGACAGTAGATTACGAATGCCCGGACGGTAAGGAAATTCCCATCGAGGAGCGTAGCCCCGCGGAGGTGACGCATGTGTCGGGGAAGAAGGTGGCCGCGGACGTCAAGGTGTTCAACCCGGCATTCGACGTTACGCCGCACGAGAACGTAACCTCCATAATCACCGAGGCGGGCGTCGCCGGGGACCCCTACGGCGCCTCGCTCGAAGACCTTAGAAAGCGGTAATTCCCAGACTATAGAACTTGAACGTAGAACTCGCGTGGCACGGCTTTGAACTTCGGCCGCTCGACAGGGCGCAGCTCCGCCGCGCCGGTGTCACGCTGCGCCTGACATGCCGGCCTGAATCACACTGGTACCCTTACGGGCCGCCGTTACTGTCTTTCGAGGTCTTCCTGGCAGGAGAGACAGAGCTTCGTGAACGGCATGGCCGCCAGCCTTTCCCTGTCTATTTCTTCCTCGCAGGATTCGCAGATGCCGTACGTGCCGTTCTCAATCCTCTTGAGAGCGTCGTCGACGAGGGTGAGCTTCTCCCTCTCGCGGTCGGCAAGCATAAGCGCAAGCTCCCTGTCCCTGTCCGACGAGGCGTGGTCGTAGAAGTCGCCTATGTCGAACTTCAGGTGGTCGGACTCTGCCCGCATCGACTGCGATACGTCCTGGAGGAGCTCTTTTCTCATCTGAAGGAGCATGAGCCTGATCTCCTCGCGCCAATCGGTCTTGGGCTTCCTCGCCGCGGATTTCTTCTTGGGTTCTGCTGCCTTTTTGCTGGTTGCCATACTCGGGGGGATCTCCTCAATCGTTTAGTGATGATACGGCTTCGGATACGTACTCTCCGCGCCGTTTCGAAGCGTTCGCAACGCGGAGGCTATCAATCGATCGGGTCCTTGTAATTGCCTTTGCTTTCTTAGAAAAGCCGACTCCGAAGGACTATTAAGATAAGGACATTGGCGGGTTTGTCAAGGTGTAACTTTCCCGGGGCATCGGGGAAAAAGGGGGAGTTACGCTCAAAAAGCGATGGTGCGGGCTTCCGGGCGCGGCGGCCGCACCCGGAAGGAGCTCGTTTGCCTACTGTTTATAAAAGTCTTTTTCCCACTTCTTGTGCCTGACCTCGGCCTCTTTTATTAGAGGCGCGAAGGACGCGGCGTTGATGAGGAATTCGTTAAGAAGGTTGAACGGGAACATGACCGGGCGGACGAAATCCACGAAGAGAACCGCCCTGAACCCGTCGGTGTCGTTCCACACCTCGTGCTCGAACGTGTCGTCGAATATTATGCTGTCCCCTTCGTCCCAGTGGGTTATCGTGTCTTCTATTCGAATCCTGCACATTTCCTTCGGCTCGGGCACAATGAGCCCCAAATGATAGCGAAGAACGCCGTTATAGGGCCCTTTATGCGCCGGAATGTGCTTTTTCGGCGCGAGAATCGAGAAAAACGCCGTCTTCATGCCCGGTATACGCTTTATTATTTCAGTCGTGTCGGGGCATCGCCTGGAATTCTCGTCGCTTTCGAGGCCGTACCCGGCCAGGAAAAACGTCTTCCACAGGTTGTCCGTGGTTATGGTCCTGACCTCGTCCATGATGTCGTGGAAGTTCGGGAGATCGTCCTTTCTTTCCATGACCTTGTCGAGCTCGGCCCTTATTTTCTTCCAGTCTTTTTCAACTTCGGCTACCCAGGGGAATGTCGATTTAGGATAAATCGGTAGATTGCCTTTTTTCGCGAATGTAACGTTTGTCTTTTCGACCACCTTGATCACGGTGGTCATCAGGCCCGGCATGTACTCCTTGACCTCGTAGTCGGCTACGGAGGGCCCGTTCTGCCCGTTTTGCTGGGCGTCAGTTCCATTTTTCTTCTCTTCCATGTGAGCTTCCTTCCCGCAAGGTGTTATTTTAAGATGCTACTCTCAGGATTAATTTTACGCAATTTAATTATATCTTCCAGTTGATGTACCAAAAACAGGATGAGACCGGCGGAGGTAAACCCGAGTACCCAGGGGTACCCGCCGATTATAGCGACGACGAGAAAGCCCAGGGAGTAGAAGTTGCGCCTGCTCATCGGGCGAACGATCTTTATGAGCCTGCGCACGAAGGAAGGTTTGTCGGCCTCCACGAGCTTGTCCACCTCGAAATAGGCGACGAGGCTCCCGGAGTTGGTGTATTTCTTGAGGAAGTAGAACGACCAGATGAC
>JBFWTW010000015.1:0-24966 GCA_050247635.1 Candidatus Dadabacteria bacterium
ACCTCGGTTCGTCTGAGCTCCTCCGCCTTTTCGGGGGTGTAGTCCTTGACGCCCTGCGGCAGACTGAGTCAGTTTATCATCTATAGATTGACCTGTGTAACGGATATGATGTCCGGGAGATTCTTTATCTTTTCTATGATCTCGTCCGGGACCGGGGAGTCGACGTTCGTGAACACTATCGCTCTTCCGCCTATGGATTCCCTTCCAAGGTGGAGGAGGCCTATGTTTACGCCGTTATCTCCGAGCGTCGTGCACATGGCGCCGATGAATCCCGGCCTGTCCTGGTTCTCGCTCACGAGCATGTATCCGCTCGGAACGACGTCTACCTTAAGACCGTTGATTCCAACGACCCTCGGCTCTTCCGTGCCGAAGATCGTTCCCGCGACCTGGCTTTCGCCCTCATCCGTTTTTACCTTTATCGTTATAAGGCTCGTATAATCCTTGGCCTGTGAAGATTTCGATTCCACTACCTTTATGCCCCTCTCTTCCGCAATGACGGGGGCGTTTACGTGGCTCACGACGACATCCATCATCGGCGCGAGGAAGCCCTTTAGCGCCGAAACGGTTACGGGGCGCGTGTCGAGCTCGGATATCTCGCCGTCGTACTGGAGCTGTATCTCCTTGACGCCGCCCTTGCAAAGCTGGCCCTGGAGGCTCCCGAGCTTCTCGGCGAGCGTAAGATACGGGCCTATAGTCTTCAGCACGTCGAGGCTGACGGACGGCATATTCACGGCGTTCTTGACCACACCGTTCAGGAGGAAATCGACTATCTGCTCGGCTATCGCGAGGCCGACCTTGGTCTGTGCCTCTTCAGTCGAAGCCCCCAGATGGGGCGTGAACACGACGTTCTCGTCGAGCGCGAGGAGCGGATTCCCCTCTTCGGGCGGCTCGTTCACGAATACGTCGAACGCGCATCCGCCTACGTGGCCCGATTTTATAGCTTCGGCTATGTCGCTTTCGTTTACGACGCCGCCGCGTGCGCAGTTGATTATCATGACGCCCTTTTTCGTTTTCTGTAGAGAATCTTTGTTAAGGAGATCCTTCGTTTCCGGCGTGAGCGGCGTGTGTATGGTTATGATGTCCGACCTCTTAAGAAGATCGTCGAGCGACACGAGCTCGACGCCGAGCCTGTCGGCGGCTTCCTTCGAAAGAAACGGGTCGTACGCTATGACGTTCAGCTTGAGCCCGAGCGCCCTTTCGGCGACGAGCTTGCCGATGTTGCCGAGCCCTATGAGGCCGAAGGTCTTGCCGTAGATCTCCCTGCCCTTGAACTTGCTGCGCTCCCACTTGCCTTCCTTTATGGATGCATGGACCTGCGGGATCTGCCTCGCGAGCGACAGCATAAGCGTTATCGTGTGCTCGGCGGTCGTTATCGCGTTGGCCTCCGGGGTGTTCATTACGACTATGCCCCTTTTGGTTGCAGCGGGGACATCCACGTTGTCGACCCCGATGCCGGCCCTTCCTATGGCCCTTAGGTTCTTTCCTGCGTCTATGAGATCTTCCGTGAGTTTCGTAGCACTTCTGATGACTACAGCGTCGTAATTGCCTATGATTTCGAGAAGTTCTTCTTTGGCGGTGCTCTTTCTTACGTCGAGCTCAAGGCCCTCGGCGGCTTCGAGAATGCTCAGACCTTCCTTGGACATACCGTCTGTTATCAGTACTTTCAATTTTTCCTCCGAGATTTATGAGGGGTTGGTTTTAACGGGATAACAATATATGCGAGCGATTAATCAATGTCAATTTAGGGCAGGCCCCGTCCAGGGGATGGAAAAACGCACCCGCCGAATAGAAATGCCCTTTGGTTCCGGGCTTTCCGGGGGCCGGTTTTCTAAAATTGAGAAGAGCCCCCGAGTAAGTTAAGCTTACGCCCTGATTATGGAAGAAGATACAAGCGAAGAAAACAGAATGTCATTTCTAGACCACCTTACGGAGCTAAGGAAAAGGCTCCTCTGGTGTGTGGTGGCGATTTTCGTTCTGTTCATACCCGCCTATGCGTACTCCTCGGTCGTATTCGACTTCCTCATGAGGCCGATAATAGAGAACCTCCCCGAGGGAAGCTCGCTTATCTTCACGATGCCGGCCGAGGGTTTCATGACGTATTTAAAGGTATCCTTCTTCGCCGCCCTCTTCGGCGCCGTGCCTTTTATCCTCTACCAGGTCTGGAAGTTCGTCGCGCCGGGCCTCTATAAACATGAAAAGATGATAGTAATCCCGTTCATATCGTTCGGGACAATATTTTTCCTGCTCGGGGGCGCATTCTGTTATTACATTGCTGCGCCGAAGGCGTTTCAATTCCTCCTTAACGAATACTCGTCCGAGTACGTAAAGGCCTTTCCGTCCATAAAGGAAGCGCTTTCGTTCTTTATGGGATTGCTCCTTGGCTTCGGCCTCATATTCGAGTTCCCGCTCGTCGTATTCGTCCTGGCCCGGCTCGGCCTGGTTACGAGCGGGTGGCTCAGGCGGCAGTGGAAGTACGCCATTCTCATAAGCGCCGTGGCGGCCGCCGCGCTTACACCCACGACGGACGCCGTGTCGATGATGTTCATGTTCGTTCCGATAGTGGTGTTCTACGGGCTCGGGATACTCGTGGCGTGGCTCTTTGGAAAGGAGCGCCGTCATAAGGCCTCGGAAGATTTAGAAGATACCGATGAACCCGAAGGGCCCGGGCCCAAGGACGGATTCTAGCCCCGGTGCATCCGGCCGGCCCCGAAGGCCGCGGCGGCTGCTTGACTTTTCCTCATAAAAAAATAAAGTAGAAATTCTAAAAACGACGAGGGGGCTTTATGCGCCCGCCCCGGCCGATGCCGGGCGCCCGGGCGCCGCTCGCGAGGTAAAAATGGCCGCAAAAACCAAAAAAAAGAAGATCAGGGACCTTAATCACCCGATTACGTATAAACGCGAGAACGGTAAGTTTGACGTCGAGTGGTACGTCGGGCAGGACAAGAAGAACTGGGTCCTCCCCAAGGTCTTGAAGGAGCAGGCCAAAAAGCTCGGGAAAAAGCCGTTCCTCCAGTTCGGCTATAAAAAGCCGCTCAGCTTCTTCGCCGTAAACAGGGAGGCCAACAAGATAGCCAACGCCCTCATCGGCCTTGGAATCAACAAGGGCGACAAGGTCGCGGTCTACATGCCCAACTCGGACGACTACGTCATAACGTGGTTCGGCATACTCAAGGCCGGGATCGTTATGGTTCCCATAAACACCGCATACAAGATGGACTTCCTCCAGTACATAATCGACAGCTCCGATTCGCGAGTCCTCTTCATTGCCGAGGAGTATCTCGACAGGATGGTCCCCATCGCCGACAAGATACCGCAGCTGGAGCACGTTATCGTGTGGACGAGGGACGGCGGGGAAAAGTTCGACCGCCACGGATACAAGTTCAGGAAGATGAAGTCCTACGCGTCCTTTATAAATTCAGGTAAGGCCTCCGAGCCCGACGTAGAGGTCACGTTCATGGACTTCGCACGCCTCATGTACACCTCCGGCACGACGGGGAGGTCGAAGGGCGTTATGAGGCCGTGCGCCGCAGATTATTCCAGCGCGCGCAACTACTCCGAGATAATGGACGTCGGCCCGGACGACGTGTGCTTCACATGCCTTCCGCTGTACCATTCGAACGCCATGGTGATGTCCGTCTATCCGGCCCTGATAAAGGGCGCAAAGGTCGTCGTCGAGGAAAAGTACAGCGCGAGCCAGTTCTGGAAATGGATCAAGGACCACGGCGTGACGAAGTTCAACATCGTCGGCACCATGGCCTATTTCATGTGGAATACGCCGATAGTCCCCGAGGAGAAAGAGCACAAGGTAAAACTCGTCCTCGGCTCCCCGGCCCCTCACGACATAATCGAAGAGTTCATGGAGAGGTTCGGTATACAGTTCATGGAAGGCTACGGGCTTACCGAGATAGGGCAGTGCACGTGGATGCGCCCGGGCGAGCCGTTCAGGGTCGGCTCCTGCGGCAAGGAAGCCCCGGGATACGAGATCAAGGTCGTCGATCCCGAGACGGATGAAGAGGTGCCGAGGGGATCCATAGGCGAAATAGTGGTAAGGCCGAGGACGCCCAACATCATGCTCCACTTTTATAACAAGATGCCTGAGAAGACCGTCCAGGACTTCAGGAATTTCTGGTTCCACACCGGCGACGCCGGCAGGATGGACAAGGACGGATACATATACTTCGTAGACAGGGTGAAGGACTACATCCGCCGCCGCGGCGAGAACATCAGCTCGTTCGAGGTGGAGAAGATCGTCGGCTCGCACCACGAGATACACGAATGCGCGACAGTCGGCATCAAGGCCGAGGGCGGCAGATACGCCGAGGACGAGGTCATGATAGTCGTCGTCGCGAAAAAGGGGAAGAAGGTAGACCCGCTTAAGCTGATAGAATATCTCGAGCCGCGCATGCCGACGTTCATGCTCCCCAGGTTCATAAGGTTCGAGGTGTCTCTCCCCAAGACAGGAACCGAGAGGGTCCAGAAAAATAAGCTCAGGGACAAGGGCATCACGAAAGACACCTGGGACAGGGAAAAGGCGGGGTATAAGGTAAAACGATAGCAGTTTCCCGCGCGGTCCTTTCTCTGAACTCGCCGAAATTACGTAACCTGCGTACATCACACACCTTTTGGGCCGTCGCTCAGGGCCTGTTTTATTTCACAGGCGAAATCCTTTTGTGCTAAAATTACCGGTGGATAAGCGGGCTTCCCGCCGCTTGTACCCCGAAACCAAGGAGGATTGCATATGTCTAAAGTTCTCAGGATTTCGCTTCCTTTCGTCGCGGGTGCATTGTTCGCTTTCGTTATAATGAGCTCCTTCAATCTTTTCCAGACGGCAAGCGCCCAGCCTGGCTACCAGCCGAACATGGAGCAGGCGCTCGGAAACCTCCACGCGGCCCGCATCAACCTCGAAGTATCGTCTCCGGACAAGGGCGGACACAGGGTCCAGGCGCTCGAGCTCGTGAATCAGGCCATTTTTCAGGTAAGGCAGGGTATCGCCTTCTCAGCAGAATAATAACCGGATTCCTCCCGCGCCCGGCCTAGCGAAGGGCGCGGGATCCTCTCTAACTTTCGCTCCGTTTTTTCTCCCGGCTTAATCTTTCTTAAGGAAATCGATTTCTCAATTAATTTGCGGTGCTAAGGTCCCGTATGCCGGGGCCGCCCCGGTCTTCCCGGATTGAAACTTCCCCTGCGTCCAGTAAATTATTCCCGGGCCTAAAAGGCGCCCATAACATTCCCGGGGGGGATTATATTGACAGGTAGAAATACCATCAGGCAAATCGTTGGAAATGCAAAAAAGGCCATATTGCTGGGCGTCGGCGGGGGAGGCGACATAGTCGGCACCATACCGACCGCGGACTTCCTGGGGATGTTCGGAGTCGAATGCGTGCTGGGCGGCCTCTCGTGGGAGAGGTCTGTCATTGATCCCATGCCTGGCCCGAGGACATTCGAGGAAACGTCAGGCGCGCGGAAGCTGAACGACGTCGTCTGGTGGGTGGACAAAGACACCGCCACGAGCACTGGCGTCAGGTTCGCCGAGGCCGGGGTGGCCGAAGTGACGGGCAGGGAGACGCTCCTCATTGACATACACGGCGGCCCGGGGGCTGTGGCGAAGGGTATTTTGGGCGCCGCGCGCGAGCTGGGGGCCGACCTCATCGTCGGAATCGACGTCGGGGGCGATATACTCTCCCGCGGCGGCGAGCCCGGGCTCATGAGCCCGCTTGCGGATTCCATAATGACGGCAGCGTTTTATCTCATCGAAAAGGAGATGCCCGCGTTCCTCGGCCTTTTCGGGTACGGGAGCGACGGCGAGCTTACGACAGCCGAGCTCGAAGACTCGATGAAGGTCCTCGCGGCCAGCGGCGGTCTTCTCGGGAGCTGGGGGCTCACCCCCGAGGCGCTCGAAACCATGGAAAAGGTGATCTCCATCGTCCCGACGGAGGCGAGCAGGATGCCCGTTCTCCTTGCCAAGGGTGAGTTCGTCGAGACGAATATAAGGAGCGGCCGCCGGCACGTGAGCCTTTCCATGTCTTCGACCGTTACGTATTACTTCTCCCCGGCGGTGCTTTACGAGAAATTGTCGGTCCTTTCGAGGAAGGTGTCCGGGACGGAGAGCCTTGCCGAGGCGAACGAGGCCCTTCACTCCATGGGCGTAAGGACGGAACTCGACATAGAGCTCGACAAATACGCGCTCGAACAGCGGGAACGCCAGGCCCGGTAAAGGGGTGGGTGCATGTGCAATCTGCCCGCCGACGGGCGGTATGTAATGCAATGCGGTATGTGTTTTAAGTTAAGGCCGCATGTATGCGGCCGGATTGGTTGACACACCCCCTGTTTCATGTTAAATACTTACGATTTTTCAAATTTTTATCCCTTGAGGAAATAAGTCCCAAATGAGTCTGGAAGAAGCAGGTCATTACCCGGTAGAAAAATTTCTTATCGCTTTTGCACTGATCCTGGTTTCTGCCAAAATCTTCGGGGCGCTGGCCGAGCGCTTTAAGCAGCCGGCGGTGCTCGGGGAGCTTGTCGCTGGCGTCATTCTCGGCGGCAGCGTGCTTGCGCTCATACCATCGTCTGACGGCATGGCGGGGTTCCAGACATTCCATCTACTCGCCGAAATCGGCGTCGTTATACTGCTCTTCGAAATCGGACTCGAAACGAATCTGGCCGATATGGTCAAGGTCGGGCCCGCGTCTGCCATGGTCGCGGTCGTCGGCGTCGCAGTGCCCTTCGTTCTGGGCTTCGCCGGCGTCCTCGCTTTCGAAAAATACGGTCTCATTCAGGGCGTGGATCCGTCCATGATGACCCTCATCGCGATAACCGCCGGCGCTACGCTGACAGCAACCAGCGTCGGAATAACGGCGAGGGTGCTGTCCGACATGAACAAGCTCGGGACTCCCGAGGCCAAGATAATACTCGGGGCCGCGGTCATAGACGACGTCCTCGGGCTCATCATACTCGGCGTCGTGAGCGGGCTTATAGAGGCTGCCAAGAGCGGCGGGGCCGGCATTACGGCGGCCGGGGTGCTGATTATCACCTTAAAAGCGTTCGGATTTCTCCTTGCGGCTATTGTGATTGGCAACATTATCGCCGGAAAGCTCTTTAACCTCATAAATAAAATGCGCGTAAGGGGAGCGCTTTTGCTGTTCGCGCTTTCCTTCGCCCTGGTGTTCGCATACCTTGCGAGCCTCGTGGGGCTTGCGCCGATCGTCGGCGCGTTCGCCGCCGGGCTGGTGCTGGCAAGGACAAATCAGGTCAATATCATTGAAGAAAGATTAAAACCCGTAGCCGACGTTTTTACCCCGATTTTCTTTATTATGGTGGGCGCTGCGGTCGATATAAGGGTGTTCAATCCCTTCGTCAGCGCGAATATTCCGATACTAATGATCGCAGGGGTACTTTTCATTATCGCTGTAGTGGGTAAATTTGTTAGCGGCTGGGCTGTATTCCAGAAAGGAATTAACAGGTTCGTCATAGGTTTCGGAATGATTCCCAGGGGGGAAGTGGGTCTTATCTTCGCGCAAGTCGGGCTGGCTTACGGGGTTTTCAGCTCGCAGCTTTTTTCGGCGATGACGGTAATGGTTATGCTTACCACGTTTGTCGCTCCGCCGCTTTTGAAGATTGCTTTCGCCAGAAATGGCGGACAGGCGTCGGAAGGCGGATACGTTTAAGTTAAGTAGTCAGAGGAGATATAACTAATGAGGCTATCAAGCTTTAAGATTACTGCGCCCCTCGGGCTTTTGCTGCTTGCCGCGTCCGACGCGAGAGCAGCCTCCGGGGACCTTCTAAGCGTCGATTACACGGTATTCATCGAGGTCGTCATATTCGTGGCGGCGATAATAATATTGAACGCGCTCGTCTTCCAGCCGTTCTTAAAACTCATGGACCGTAGGGACAGGCTCACGAGGGGGACGATGGAAGAGGCCAAAGAGCTCGAAGCCAAGGTCAAATCGATTATAGAGGAATACGAGGCGCGTCTGGCCGATGCAAGGTCTCACGCCCAGGAAGAAAGGATGAGCATTGTGAAGGAAGCGCAGGACGCGGCCACGGGCATAGTGTCCAAAGCGCGGGAAGAGACCGCTTCTCTCCTGGAAGACGCGAAGAGGAAGCTCGAAGCCGAATCGGAATCCATAAAGCAGAAGCTGAGCGGCGACGTGGAGCATCTGGCGAAAGAGATATCTTCCAAAATTCTCGGCAGGGAGGCCGGAGCATGACTGAATACGGAATAATAAATTTTCTACTCACGGCGGCCACCGAGCACCACAACACATTTAACTGGAGGTTCGCCACCGAGCACGCGGTGAATCTCTTGATTCTACTTCTCGTGCTCGTTTACTTCCTCAAGACCCCGATCAGGAATTTCCTTGTAGAGAGGCGGAGCAGCATCGGGCACGAGATAGACGTCGCGGAGAAGACGATAACCGAGGCCAAGGCGAGGTACGAAGAGTATTCGAAGAGGCTCGAAGGCATAGAGGGCGAGATAAGCGCAATAAAAGAAAGCCTTCGTGTACAGGGCGAGAAGGAACGGGACGAGATACTCAGAGTCGCCAGCGCCGCTTCTGAAAACATGAAAAAGGAAACGGCCGAGTCCATAGCGCTCCAGACCGAAAGGGCGAAAAGGGAAATACAGTCCGAAGTGGCCGACCTCGCGCTCGCACATGCGCGCGGCATTATCGCCAAGAACCTGGGCGATGCAGACAGGGAAAAAATGGTAGCCGACTTTACTAAAAACATAGAGGACGAAAAATGGCATCAATCGCAACACTGAGGGACCTCACAGAAGCGCTCACAGAAAGCGCGCGCGAGGAGGGAAAGCTCGATAAAGTTACCTCCGACCTCGAAGACTTTTTCCACCTTCTCGGCGGCGCAGCCGACTTGAAGAACATTCTCTGGAGCTCGACGTTCGAGTTTGGGGAAAGGAAGGGGATAATAGACGATCTGAGCTCGAAAAGGGGCTATGACAAGCTGACCGTGAACTTTCTGGTCCTTGCGCTCGAGCTAGACAAGCTTAAATCCCTCATTCAATCCGAAGAAACCGTTTTAAGAAAACTACGCAAGGCGTCGGGCAGGATCCGCGCCGAGATCATAACGGCATCCGAGCCTTCGGAGGCCGAGATCGGCAGGATAAAAGGTGCGCTGGAGAAAGTTGCCGGCGGCAGCATCGACATCACGACCAAGGTCGATCCGTCCATTGTAGGGGGGATCGTCGCGAAGGTTGAAGATAGGGTGTTCGATGGTAGTATAAAGACCCAGCTTGAGAGGATAAGGGGCGTTCTCACGCGGTCCTGAAAGCCTTCTACTTATACAAGGAGCGAAGAAATATGCAGGAAATCAAGATTGAAGAAATAGGTCAGATACTAAAGGACCGGATCAAGGGTTACGAAACCAAGATCGAGACCTCCGAAGTCGGCACGGTTATTTCCGTCGGTGACGGTATCGTCAGGGCCTATGGGCTCGACCGCGCGATGGCCGGAGAGCTCGTCGAGTTCGCAAGCGGCATCATGGGGCTCGTCCTTAACCTCGAAGAGGATAACGTCGGTATTGCTCTGTTCGGAGAGGACACAGGGGTCCAGGAAGGCGACATCGTAAAGAGGACCGGCAGGATCGCCGAGGTCCCGGTCGGTGAGAACATGAAGGGCAGGGTGGTCAACTCCCTCGGTCAGCCGATAGACGGCAAGGGCGAGATAAAGGCGGCGGAAACGAGGCCGATCGAAATCAAGGCCCCCGGCGTTGTTTACAGGCAGTCGGTTCACGAGCCGCTTCAGACCGGTATCAAGGCTATCGACGCGATGATCCCGATAGGTAGGGGCCAGCGCGAGCTTATCCTCGGCGACCGTCAGATCGGCAAGACGGCAATCGCTGTAGACACGATAATCAACCAGAAAAGTGAAGATGTTTACTGCATTTACGTCGCCATCGGGCAGAAGCAGTCGACGGTGGCGCAGGTAGTGGACAAGTTAAGAGAGCACGGCGCTATGGAATACACGACGGTCGTCGCGGCCAACGCGTCCGACCCGGCTCCTTTCCAGTTTATCGCGCCTTATGCCGGATGCGCCCTCGGCGAGTACTTCAGGGACACCGGAAGACACGCTCTTATCATCTACGACGATTTGACGAAGCATGCATGGGCGTACCGCCAGCTTTCGCTTCTCCTGAGGCGTCCCCCGGGCCGTGAGGCTTATCCGGGAGACGTTTTCTACCTCCACTCGAGGCTCCTCGAAAGGGCGGCGAAGATGAGGCAGGAGGACGGCGGCGGCTCTCTGACCGCACTCCCGATAATCGAGACCCAGGCTGGCGACGTTTCGGCGTACATTCCGACGAACGTCATATCCATCACCGACGGTCAGATATATCTCGAGAGCGACCTCTTCTACTCGGGCGTAAGGCCTGCTATTAACGTCGGTCTCTCGGTTTCGAGGGTCGGCGGCTCGGCCCAGATCAAGGCGATGAAAAAGGTCGCCGGTACCCTCAGGCTCGAGCTCGCGCAGTACAGGGAAGTCGAGGCGTTCTCGCAGTTCGCATCCGACCTCGACAAGGCCACCCAGGCCCAGCTGGCCAGGGGCGGACGCCTCGTCGAGGCGCTCAAACAGGGCCAGTACGAACCGCTCCCCGTCGAGAAGCAGATCCTCATTATCTACGCTGTCTCGAACGGCTACGTAGACGACTACCCGATAGATAAAGTAAGCACCTACGAGAAGGAGCTCTATTCCTTCTTCGATGCGAAATATCCCGAGCTTTTAAAGGATATAAAGACGAAGAAAGAAATCGGCGACGACCTCAGGGACTCGATCCTTAAGGCGCTCGACGAGCTCGAGGCCCAGATAGGGGAGCTTTAATTCCGCCCGGGAGATTAAATGGCAAGCTTAAGACAGATACGTTCCAAAATTAAAAGCGTGAAGGGCACGCGCAGGATTATGAGCGCCATGAAGCTCATCTCGGCCGTAAAGCTGAGAAGGGCCCAGGAGCTTCTCATGTCCTACAGGCCCTATTCCGAGGCCTTCCTCGAAATAACGAAGAGCCTCGCACGGAAATGCGACCGCGAAGCGCATCCGCTTCTCAGGAGGCCCGAGGAGGCAAAGAATCTCCACCTCGTCTTCCTAACGTCGGACAGGGGGCTTTGCGGCAGCTTCAACTCGAACCTCATAAGGAAGCTCGAGACCTATATCGTCACAGAAGGAAAGAAGTACGAGCACATTAAATTCACCTTCCTCGGGCGAAGGGGCCTCGACCACTTCTCGAAGGGGCAGTTCCCGATTGCGGCGAGCTTCACGGGAGTCACCGAAAGAAATTACGCCGAGATAGCGGAGCAGGTTGCTTCCGAGCTAGTCACGGAATATGTGAAGGGTAAGACCGACGAAATAATACTCGTTTACAACTTCTTCAGGTCGGCCCTTACGCAGGTGATGACATACGAGAAGATCCTTCCGATAGAATCGGACGAAGAGGCGGCCGAGGATACTGTAGAAATAGATTATCTATACGAGCCTTCGAAGAAGGCCATATTGAAAGAAGTTCTTTCGACCTACGTTAAGGTCCGCGTGGAAAGGGCGATAAAGGAATCGCTCACGAGCGAGCACGCTTCGAGAATGACCGCAATGGAAAACGCCACGAGCAACGCGGACGACGTCATAAAAAAACTTACCCTTTTGGCCAACAAGACCAGACAGGCCATGATTACGACAGAGCTCATGGACATCGTGAACGGTACAGAGGCCTTAAGAAAAGGAGGAGCAGACTAATATGGAAGCCACCACTAACGGAAACAAAATGGGGAAAGTCGTTCAGGTCATGGGGCCTGTCATCGACGTCGAATTCAAGGAAGGCGGGCTGCCCCCCATTTACACCGCGCTCAAGCTGACAAACCCGCTTTTGAACGACGAACAATGGAACCTCATCGTCGAGGTCGCCCAGCAGCTCGGCGGAAACCGCGTACGCTGCATAGCGATGGACGCGACCGAGGGCATAAAAAGGGGCGAGGACGCTCTCAACACCGGCGAGGGCATCACGGTGCCCGTCGGCAAGGAGGCCCTCGGAAGGATTCTTAACGTCGTGGGCGAGCCCATAGACGAGATGGGGCCCGTCAACACAGCTGCACGCTGGCCGATTCACAGGGAGGCCCCCGAGTTCGTCGAGCAGAGCACGAAGCTCGAGCTCTTCGAAACGGGCATCAAGGTTATCGACCTCATCGCACCGTTCCTCCGCGGAGGTAAGATCGGTCTTTTCGGCGGCGCCGGTGTGGGCAAGACGGTTCTTCTCATGGAGCTCATTCACAACGTTGCGAAGGAATACGGCGGCGTGTCGGTGTTCGGCGGCGTCGGTGAGAGAACACGTGAAGGAAACGACTTCTGGATCGAGATGAAAGAGTCCGGCGTTCTCGCGAACACGGGCCTCATATTCGGGCAGATGAACGAGCCCCCGGGCGCGAGGGCGAGGGTCGCTCTTACGGCTCTTACGCTCGCCGAATACTTCAGGGATGAGCAGGGTCAGGACGTTCTACTCTTTATCGACAACATATTCAGGTTCACCCAGGCGGGCTCCGAGGTGTCGGCGCTCCTCGGGCGTATCCCCTCCGCTGTTGGTTACCAGCCGACGCTGGCTACCGACTTGGGAGAGCTCCAGGAACGAATCACCTCGACGGTAAACGGGTCTATCACCTCCGTTCAGGCTATTTACGTTCCCGCGGACGACCTTACCGACCCGGCCCCTGCGACGACGTTCGCCCACCTGGACGGTACGATCGTTCTTTCGAGGCAGCTGACGGAGCTCGGTATCTATCCCGCGGTCGACCCGCTCGACTCCACGTCGCGAATCCTCGATCCGCTGATCGTCGGCCAGGAGCACTACGAGATCGCACGCCGCGTTCAGGAAGTCCTCCAGCGCTACAAGCAGCTCCAGGAGATCATCGCGATCCTCGGTATGGACGAGCTTTCCGAGGAGGACAAGCTTGTCGTCGCGAGGGCCAGGAAGGTGCAGAGGTTCCTCTCCCAGCCGTTCCACGTTGCGGAGCAGTTCACCGGTACGCCAGGAAAGTACGTTCCGATCAAGGAGACGATCGCCGCGTTCAAGGAAGTTATCGAGGGCAACCTCGACGACGTGCCCGAGCAGGCTTTCTACATGGTGGGCAACCTCGACGAAGTACACGAGAAAGCAAAGCAGATCGTTGGCTGATGGATTGAAAACGAACATTCAGCCGGGGGCGCGGCGGGTCCGCGTCCCCGGATTTAACACGGCGTCACATCGCCCGGGCGTATAGATCAAAGGAGAATAAATTGCCGGACTTACAGCTTCAGGTTATAACCCCATCGAGGGTCATAGTGGACGAAATTGTTGACGAAGTCGTCGCGCCGGGGGTTTTGGGGGAATTCGGAATCCTTCCCGGGCACGTTCCGTTCATCACTCTTCTCGCGGAAGGCGAGATTAAGTATAAAAGGGGCTCTTCCGAGCAGAAGCTCTCCGTCGAAGGCGGGCTTGCCGAAGTAAGGGACGACAAGGTCACTATTCTCACAGACAGGGTCGGCTGACGCGTCCGGCTCGGCGCAGCAGCCATACGATCCGCCCGCGGTTTCATTTCCGCCCTTCGCTTTGTAATGCCGTCCGTTTCCGGGCGGATATTTGAACCTACCTTACCATTCCATATATAATTTAAAGAAAATATTTCATCTGGAGATCCTTTCATGGCATTGGCTGAAAAAAATCCGGAAGCCCTCGTGATCCGCAGTGACGAAGGCGCCATCCGGAACCTCGTAATCAACAGGCCGTCGTCTTATAACGCCCTTTCAATAGCTTGTATGGAGGCCGTTATAGCGGAGTTCGAAGCGCTATCGGAGGACAGGTCCATAAGCGTCGTCATACTCTCGGGGGCGGGGAAGGGTTTTTGCGCCGGGCACGATCTTAAGGAAATGCGCGGGAACCCCGAAAAGGACTTTTACGAAAAGACGTTCAATACGTGTACGGGAATGATGCTTTCCATAGTTAATTGCCCGAAGCCCGTCATCGCCAAGGTGCACGGCGTCGCGAGCGCGGCGGGGTGCCAGCTCGTGGCCACGTGCGACCTCGCCGTCGCCGACGAGAACACGAGGTTCTCGACCCCCGGGGTCAATATCGGCCTCTTCTGCTCAACGCCCATGGTAGCGCTCTCGCGTAACGTCTCGCGGAAGCACGCAATGGAGATGCTCCTCACGGGGGATTTTATCCCGGCGCAGCGTGCGTACGAGATGGGGCTCATAAACAGGGTCGCCCCTTCTGGAGAGCTCGACGCTGCGGCAATGGAATTCGCCTCGAAGATAGCGTCCAAGTCCACGCTTACGCTCAAGACGGGCAAGAAGGCGTTTTACGAGCAGATGGACAAGGACCTCAGCAGCGCTTACGAATACGCAAGCCGCGTCATGGTCGAGAACATGATGGCCCGCGACGCCGAAGAGGGCATAGACGCATTCATCGAAAAACGCGAGCCGCGCTGGTGCGGGGAGTAGGCTGCTTCACCGTATCTTAACAATTCAGGGTTATCATTATTGGCCTTTTCTCGAAGGCTCTGGTGTAACGCTATCGGCAAGGACCCGGGGTGCGTTGTGCGAAGCCGCCGCGAATGGAGCGGAGAGGGAGGGTAATAAAGAAGGGTGGTGAATCGTATATGCGTAGAGTGTTCTTTTCGTCGTTCGCCGCGTTGACGTTTCTGGCCGTGGCCGCAGGCGCGGAAACGCCCTCCATACCGGCGCTCATCGGAAGTAAGCAGGTGCTCGTCGTGGGCGAATCCTACGGCAGGCCCGAGTCGGCCCGCTTCGTGTCGGATTCAGTCTCGGCGTATTTAAAGGGGGGAGGATGCCTGAAGGTCGGCCTCGAAATCCCCTCCGATCAGCAGGACGTTCTCGACAGTGCCATGAAGGGTGAGGTCCCGGTTTCAGACATCAAAATCAACGACATAATTGACAGCCCTTCGTACAGGGAAATGCTCACGAGCTTCAGCGGTCAGATAAAGGCTGGCAGGTGCCTCTCCGTAAGGGCCATAGACGTCCCCTCGTCTGTGCCGGTCTCGCGTGACGGGTGGATGGAGAAGCGGACGGCCGAAATGGCCGGCGACACGCCGATCATACTCCTTGTTGGTAACACAAGGGCGGTAAAAGAATCCGGACACTCGGGCGAGGACGCACTTCTGGCCGAGCGCCTCTCCGATTCGTCCGTCACGGTCGCCTCGACGCTGCAGTACTGGGGCCCGGGGCAATGTTCGGACAGGACGTCCGAGTACATCGCCGCATCCGATTCGAGGGCCGGGGATTACATCAAGGAAACGCTTTCAGTTTCGGACGAAGAAGGGCAGGTGGATACTTCGCTCGCGGCCGACGGCATTATAGTCTGGAAGTGCGAGGGCGTGGAGGAGAGCGAAACCCTGGCTGTCGATGAAGGGAAAGGCGGCCTCACCGTCGAAGACGAACAGGCCACTGTAACTGAAGAGAATTCGGAGACTGTAGTCCGGGACGAGAAGGCGCTCAAGAGGATTAGGTGGGGTATCAAGAACATCTACCCGGCCATCGGGATGACCAAGGACGAAGCCCTCGAGGCCATGCGGAAGGAACCCGACAAAATTGCGAACATCACCGGCGGCGAAAGATGGACGTTCGAATGCATGGATGAGAACGGCACTACGCACGACTGCTTCGTGCTCGACTTCAAGAATGATCTAGTCTTCAGATTCAGGGATCTGCAGTAAAAATACAAAGCCTGAACTCCGAACCTTGCGGTCCGGGGCTCAGGCGCGATTTTCAGCGTGGTTATGAAATGCCGAGGAGCGGCGCCGGCTTATTGTGCGGGCTCTTCTGTGGCCGTCTGCTCGGGCTTGGGAGTTTTGTTGTTCCCTGACTTCGAGCCGGGAACATCGTACCTCGAACGCTCCTTGATCCTGCTCGCCTTCTTCGAGCGGCCCCTCAGGTAATAGAGCTTTGCCCTTCTTACCTTACCCATTCTCTTTACTTCGATCTTGGCTATTAGCGGGGAGTGGAGCGGGAAAATCCTTTCCACGCCTACGCCGTAGGAGACCTTCCTGACGATGAATGTCTCGCGAACGCCGCCGCCCTTCTTGGCTATGACGACGCCTTCGAAGACCTGGATCCTCTCCCTGTCCCCTTCCTTGATTTTATAATGTATGGCTACGGTATCGCCCGGGCGAAACTCCGGAAGATCCGACCGCATCATCGATTTTTCTATTTCCAGTATTACGCTCATCTTACTTCTCCCTCATCATATTGTACACGAAAACAACCTGTCGAGAATCACGGCAGCCGCGCTCCTGACCGACAGGTGGTTATACGCCGTATAGCCGCTTACCGGCTTCAGCGTGTAATTGGCGCCGGCGAGTATCTCTTCCGCCAGCCCCCAGCCTGTCCCGAAAAGTATCAGATAAGGCCCGCTATCCCTCTGGAACATCTTTTCCCTGAGTTCCCCGTACCCTATCATGTTGTCCCGCGGGCGGGCGTCCGTGACAACCACGGCCGGCTTTCGCCCCTCTATCCTCTCGATGTCTTCTATGGCCTCTGCGAGAGTGTCCCTGACTTCGACAATCTCCAGCGCCTCCGACCTCGACCTGTTGGAAGACTCGCTGTCTCCCCCGTTCCAGTGCCTGAGCACACGCCCTATGAGCTGTTTCTGCTCCGCATTCGGCTGAACCAGATAATATTTCCGGATGCCGTATGTCGTAGCCGCTCTCGCGATATCGTGTACGTCCAGGTTGGTGAACGCGGTGTTGATAATCGTGAGCCGATTATTGTATACGGGATAGTGAATTAATGCAATATACGCCCTGAAAAAAGGGGGATTCTCTTCTTTCAGGGTGTTTATGTGGTTTATGTCTTCGAGGGAGACTTTTGCCCTGTCGAGGAGGTCCGGCCGGGCGAGATAAGTCCTCTTCAGGCTCTCCTTCCGCCTCCATTCGTCAATCTCCCCATGATTCCCCGACAGGAGGACCTCGGGGATGCCTTTATCCTGAAAGCTCTCGGGCCTCGTATACTGCGGATATTCGAGCAGCCCCCCGTTGAACGAATCGGCCTCCGCCGACTGCTCGTTCCCGTGAAACCCTGGGAGGAACCTCGAAACGCTGTCTATGATAATCGCCGCTGCTGGCTCGCCGCCCGAAAGAATATAATCGCCCACGGATACCTCTCTATCGACGTATATCTCCCTTACCCTGTCGTCTATTCCCTCGTACCTGCCGCAGATTATGATCAAATGGTCGTATTCCGAGGCGAGCTCGCGCGCATCCTTGTCGGTAAAGGGCTTTCCGGCCGGGGTGGTGAGTATGACGACGGATTTCCCGCCGCCTTTTCTCGCGTCTTCGACGGCCGCGCCTATGGGCCCGGGCTTCATCAGCATCCCGCCCCCGCCGCCGTAGGGGGAATCGTCCACGGTTCTGTGCTTGTCTTCGGTATAGTCACGGATATCGCGGGTGGAGATATCCAGAACGCCCTTCTCCCGCGCCTTCTTGAAGAGCCCGATGGAAAAGGGGGAATCGAAATACTCCGGGAATATTGTCAGGATGTCGAATTTCATTTTCGGGGGTTTCAATTAAAGCGGCCGATTATTTTCGTCCGAGGAGGCCGTCCACGGGCGTTATCACGATTTTAGAGTTTTCGAGATCTATTTCCTTAATTATAGGCTCGGCAAGTGGAATAAGGGCCTCTGCCATTCCGTCTCTCACGACCAGCACACTCTGATGCGCCCTGTCGATGAGGTCTTCCACCCTACCGATAAAGCTCCCGTCCTCGCTGTAAACGTCGAGACCTATGAGCTCGAACCAGTAATACTCGTCCTCTTCGAGCCCCTCCAGCTCTTCCATGTCGACGAGGACTTCGGCGCCCCTCATCTCCTCGGCGTCCTCTATCGAATCCACGCCCTCGAGCTTCACTATCGCGGTGCCCTTGTGGAGCCTGCAGCCGCTTACCGCAAGCTTCTCAGGCTCACCCGAATCTTCCCTGTCTATGTAAATATAATTGATGCCGGGAAGGTTGTCCGGCCGCCGGCTGAAAGGCATCAGTACTACCTCTCCCTTAAGACCGTGCGGCCTGGTTATTCTCCCGTAATTGATTAGCCCCATATCGACTGAAGGGTTGTGCTTATTCCAGTATTTCCAGAACGGCACGGCGCTTCATCTTCGCCGCGGCGGCTCCGAGAATAGTCCTTATGGCTTTCGCCGTTTTTCCCTGTTTGCCAATTATCTTCCCCAAGTCCTCAGGTGCTACTTTCAATTCGAGTACGGCTGTCTGCTCACCTGCAACCTCTCTCACCTCAACTTTATCCGGGTTGTCAACAAGAGACTTAGCTATGTACGAAACGAGTTCGTTAAGCCTTTCCATGTCTGATACCTCCCCTGTATTATATCACCGCTGCCCACTCGTACTCTCAAAATGTGGATTACCTTTAACCTGGCTTCGTTGTACTAGTTAAGTGTAGCAATTAATTTTCCGACCCGCTCGGAAGTCTGGGCGCCCTTGCTGATCCAATCCTGCACTCTGTCGGTTTTCACGTCGAGAGCGTGGGGTTTCTGCCTGGGGTCGTAAGTCCCGAGTATCTCCAGGAATTTGCCGTTACGCGGTGAGCGCGAATCCGCGGCGACAATCCTGTAAAATGGCTTCTTTTTAGAGCCTATTCTAACAAGTCTTATTTTAACCAAAATGCTTATACCTCCTTGGGGTATTCAATATTATAAAATTAGCATAGATTACATGTACTTCATCATTCTTTTTGCGACTTTCCCCATCTTCCCCATGTTTTTCATCATGTTCTTCATCTGCATGTAATTCTTGATCATTCTGTTTATGTCTTCGACCCTGGTGCCGCTGCCTCGGGCTATCCTTTTCCGGCGGCTGCCGTTTATTAATGTATGATTGAGCCTTTCGCGAGGGGTCATCGAGTCGATTATCGCGATCGTCTTCTTGATTTCCTTTTCGGCCGTTTCTAGCGCCTTAGGGTCTTTGGCTATCTGCTTCATCCCGGGGATCATCTGTGTCATGCTGTCGAGCGAGCCGAGCTTGCGCATGGCGAGCATCGCTTCCCTGAAGTCGGCGAGCGAAAACTCCTTCTTAAGGAGCTTCTTGGCCATTTCCTCGGCCTGCTTGTCCTCGAACGCCGCTTGGGCCTTTTCGATGAACGTAAGCACGTCGCCCATGCCGAGTATCCGGGACGCTATCCTGTCCGGGTGGAATACCTCGAGAGCTTCGAGCTTTTCGCCCGTTCCGAAGAACTTTATCGGCTTTCCGGTGACGGCTTTTATCGATAACGCCGCGCCGCCCCTGGCGTCGCCGTCCATCTTAGTGAGGACGATGCCATCGATGTCGAGCGCCTCGTTGAAGCTGGTCGAAACGTTGACCGCATCCTGACCTGTCATCGCGTCCGCAACTAGAAGAACCTCCTGCGGGTTGACCTCGGATTTTATATTCTTGAGCTCGTCCATCAGCTCTTCGTCTATGTGGAGCCTGCCCGCAGTGTCAATGATGACGGTGTCGTATCCGCCAAGACGGGCCTCGTTAAGGGCCTTTACGCTAATATCGACAGGGTCTTCGCCGGGCTGGGTATCATAAATCCCCGCGCCCACCTGCTTTGCCAGTACTTTTAACTGGTCGATAGCCGCAGGCCTGTAAACGTCGGCCGGGACGAGGTAAGGGTTTCTCTTGAGCGTATCCTTTAAATACCTGGCCAGCTTGGAAGAGGTGGTCGTCTTACCCGAGCCCTGGAGCCCGACGAGCATTATTGCGACGGGCGGGGCCGCCTTAAGGTCGAGGCCCTCGCTTTCCTTGCCGAGGACTTCCTTAAGCTCCTCGTGCACGATCTTCACGAACTGCTGGCCGGGGGACAGGCTAGACATGACTTCCTGCCCGAGCGCACGCGTCTTTACAGAATCGACGAACTCCCTTACGACCTTGAAGTTGACGTCGGCTTCGAGAAGGCTCAGGCGCACCTCGCGGAGCGCGTCCTGTATATTGCTCTCGCTGAGCTTGCCGTAGCCCCTTACGCGCTTTAAAGTACTGTTAAGTTTTTCCGATATTCCTTCGAACATGGCCGCCGGAAGACAAAGCTCTCCCCTTATTTGTGGAAGGATAATTATTAGCATAGAGGGGGTATGTTGTCAATTTTAGGGCGTGTCTGCAAGGACCCCGAATGAACGTAAGTGCAGCTATTATTACAGGCCGCTTGTGGCTGCGCCGATGAGTTAATTATTTAACGTTCTTTGGCGTATTACTCTTTTTCCAGGGGCCTGGAGCATCTTTACGATGTGCCCCTTAAGATAATTTACAGGGAACGGCCTTAATTCCCCTCGAGCGCGAACCTGTATACGCTGCCGTCGATGAGGCAGACGTAGGCCTCTCCTTCCTCGTCTATCCCGAAAGCGGTAACCGAGAAGGGCTCGAAAGCCGTTATCTCGTCGTTTCCGGTTACGGCAGCACCGTCCCATCCGAGCGCCCATACCCTTCCCGAGACATAGTCCCCGTAAAGGAACTTTCCGAAGAGCTCCGGTATATCGCCGCCCCTGTAAAAAAGCCCCGCGACGATCGCACGGCCCGTTTCGCGGCCGTATTCGAATATCGGGAGCTCTAATCCTTCGGTATCGCACCCCGAAGGCGGGTTGTGGCAGAGCGAGCCCTCCATGACGTCCCATCCGTAATCGAGGCCGGGCTCGATGAGGTCTATCTCTTCCCTCGCCGCCTCCCCGACGTCGCCCACGAAGAGCACCCCTGAAAGGGGGTCGAATGCGAATCTCCACGGGTTCCGAAAGCCGTAGGCGTAGATTTCTTCCCTCCAGTCCTGCGTATTCCCGGCAAAGGGATTATCGCCCGGGATGCCGTATTCGAGTCCTGCATCCGGATTATCGACGTCGATTCTGAGTATCGAGCCGAGGAGGTTCGTCCGGTCGCGGCTCGTGGAGCCCGAGCTGCCGCCGTCTCCAGTAGCAATGTATAAATATCCGTCGGGGCCGAATGTAAGCTGGCCCGCCTTGTGGTTGGTAGCCTGCGGCTGGGGAATCTCCAGAATGACGAGCTCGCTCCCTGCGTCGGCGATGTCAGGGTCGGCGCCAACGGTGAAGCGGGATATTACGCTCCTCCGGGGCCCGTCGGCAACATAATATACGTAAAAGTGTCCGTTATTCTCGTATTCTGGGTGAAACGCTATCCCGAGGAGCCCGCTTTCGCCCGAGTGAAAGACCTTGTCTTGTAAGTCGAGAAATGTCCCGCTTTCGCCGCCGGGCTCTATGACGCGAACAGTGCCCCTCTGCTCGACGATAAAGACGCGCCCGGTTCCGTCGCCGGCGTTCTCGAAATCAACCGGCGCGTCGAGCGGGACGCCCGCGAATACCCTTACCGGGACGAGCTCGGCGTTTCCGTTTCCGCCCCCGTCTCCATCCCCGCCGCCATCGTCGCCATCGCCGTCACTGCCACCGCCGCCCCCTCCGCAGGAAGAGGCGAAGATAAGCAGCGCAAATATCAGGAATAAGCCTTTTCGTAAATCCATAACCGCCCCGTTTCCCCTCTCTGCTTATAACTCCTAGCTCAGGGTTTCGCCCGGCTTGATGTCTAATATCTCGAGTCCCGAGATGTCCTTGGTGAGCTCTCTTAATTTATCGGGGGTACCGGTAAGAGCCGGGAACGTTCCGTAATGCATCGGAACAACCTTTTTAACGTTGAGGAACCTGCAAGCATACGACGCTTCCAGCGGGGACATCGTGTACAGGTCCCCTATGGGAATGAAGGCGACCTCTGGCTTGTATATCTCGGATATGAGCTTCATATCGCTGAACACAGCCGTATCGCCCGCATGGTAAATCCTGAACCCGTTCTCGAACTCGATTATGTATCCCACCGGCTCGCCGCCGTATGATATAGAGCCGTCCTCTTCGAGGATGCCGCAGCTATGGTCGGCGTGCACCATCGTGAACTTTATCCCGTCCACCTCCTGTGTGCCGCCCTTATTCATGGCGAACGTATTCGCAAGGCCCCTGTTCTCGAGCCAGACGCACGTCTCGAATATGCCCACCACCTTGGGACTGTGCTTCTGCCCGAGCGGTACGGCGTCGCCGATGTGATCGAAATGCGCGTGGGTCAGGGCCATTATGTCGAGCTCGTCGACGTTCTTCAGATTCTCCGGGCAAGCCGGGTTGCCGGAGACCCACGGGTCTATTATGATCGTCTTCCCCCCGGGGCTCTTGATCTTGAAGGTCGAATGCCCGAGGTAGGTGAATTCTGTATCTTTATTGAGCTTCGTCATAGTTTCCTCCGCTAACAGATGACTTTATTTTCTAAATAATAACCGTTTGCCCTCCGTCAATGCAACCGGGCGGCGGGTGGGCCGTATGTTAAACTGTCCCTTGTGAGCTACGAGATTCTGGGCCACACGGCCGACGTCAGGATAAGGGTATCCGGGGATGATCTTGCCGGGCTTTTAAGGGGCGCCGTCCTCGGCATGGCAAGCCTGATAGCCGATACGAATAATATGGAAGGCCGGGAATCCGTGACGGTCGATGCCTCGGGTGAGACGCCCGAAGAGCTCCTAGTCCACCTGCTGGGCGAGGTGCTGTATGTCCACTATATGCGGAAGATGATCTTCAGCGACGCCCGGGTTGAGGTCGCGGACGATGGGGCTCTTCGGGCCGGGTGCACGCTCCGGGGAGAGGCTTACGACCCATCGCGGCACGAGCTCGGGTACGACATAAAGGCCGTCACCTACCACAATTTGAAAATAGAAAGCACGGGTGATAGATTATCTGCCGAAATCGTTTTCGACGTTTGAAAACGGCCCTTTACGGCGACGCCCCGCATAGCGATATTATGAGGATCGAGAAGATACACGACTACCTGTGGGAGATTCCCATGACGGGCGGAATGCTCGTTCCGGGCAGGGTGTACGCGAGCGAGGATTTGCTCAGGCGTATCCGGGAAGACAAGGCGCTCGACCAGCTCGTAAACGTAGCGCACCTCCCCGGCATAAAAAGATACGCCGTCGCGATGCCCGACATACACTGGGGCTACGGCTTTCCGATCGGGGGAGTCGCGGCTATGGATGCTAGTGAAGGCGTCATATCCCCGGGCGGCGTCGGATACGACATAAACTGCGGCGTAAGGCTCATGTCTACCGGGCTTTCGGAAAATGACGTGAGGCCGCCGCTCAAAAAGCTCGTCAAGGCGCTTTTCAAGAATGTTCCCTGCGGCCCCGGCGAGGGCGGCAAGATAAAGCTCTCGGAGAAGGACTATAATGGGATTTTCGCTAAGGGCGCCGCTTGGGCGGTGGAAAAGGGTTGGGGCGAGGAGGCGGACCTCGAAACCATAGAGGACAGGGGATACTTCCCCGGCGCGGACCCCGAGGCCGTCGGCAAAAGGGCGTTCGAGAGGGGGAAGGACCAGACGGGGACGCTCGGCTCGGGGAATCACTTCCTCGAAGTAGACGTCGTCGATGAAATATATGACGACAGTGTTGCCGAAGCCTTCGGGCTAAGGCAGGGGCAGGTATGCGTTCTCATCCATTCCGGGTCGCGCGGCTTCGGCCACCAGATTTGTACGGATTATATTGATACGATGCTCGGCTATATGAGGCGCGAGGGGCTCGATCTCCCCGACAAACAGCTCGCGTGCGCCCGCATAGACTCGCCCGAGGGCAGGGGCTATCTCGCCGCCTTCGCCGCCGCGGTCAACTACGCCTGGGTGAACAGGCAGGTGCTTATGCACCTGGCGAGAAAATCCTTCTGCGAGGCGCTCGATATAACCCCGCGCGAGCTCAAGGGTAAGCTGGTCTACGACGTCAGCCACAACATCGCTAAATTCGAGGAGCACCGCGTAAACGGCCAGAGCAAAAAGGTCTGCGTCCACCGTAAGGGCGCGACGCGCGCGTTCCCGAAAGGGCACAGGCTCGTACCCGAGGCATACAGGCATGTCGGGCAGCCCGTTCTCATCCCCGGCGACATGGGTAGGGGCTCGTACGTCCTCGTCGGGCTTCCCGGGGCGCTCGACGAAACGTTCGGCACTTGCTGCCACGGCGCGGGCAGGATGCTCTCACGGACGAAGGCTCTTAAGGAGGGGAAGGGCAGGGACCTCTTTTCCGAGCTCGAAAATAAAGGAATAATAGTGATGGCCCGGGGCAAGAAAACAGTAGCCGAGGAAATGCCCGATGCGTACAAGGATGCGGGCGAGGTCTGCCGGGTTGTACACGACGCCGGCATAGCCGGGATGGTCGCGAGACTAAGGCCAATAGGTGTCATAAAAGGATAAACGCACATGCTCGATTCAAAATTCGTCGAGGATAATCTCGAAAAAGTGATTCAGGGGATGAAGAACCGCGGCGCGGCTTTCGATGCCGACAGGTTCGGCGAGCTCGCCTCCGGAAGGCGGCAGATTATTAAGGAGGTAGAAGACCTCGAATTCAGGCGGAACACCGGTTCCAAGAAATTCGGCGAGCTCAAGCGCAAGGGCGAGCACGACGAGGCCGAAAAGCTCCAGGCAGAGCTCAAAGATCTCTCGGATAAGATAAAGTCGCTCGACTCCGAAAGGACCCGCATCGAAGGCGAGTTCAGGGACTTTCTTCTGGGCGTTCCGAACCTGCCGGACGACAGCGTGCCTGTGGGCAAAGACGCCTCCGGCAACGTCGAGGTCAGGAAGTGGGGCGAGCCCCGAAACTTCGGATTTGCCCCTAAGGACCACGTCGAGATAGGAAAGAACCTCGACATCATAGACCTCGACCGCGCCGCGAAGATCACTGGCGCGAGGTTCGCGCTTTACAAGGGCGCGGGCGCCAGGCTCGAAAGGGCGCTTATAAACTTCATGCTCGACCTCCACACGGGGGAGCACGGGTACAGGGAAGTCCTGCCGCCGTTCATGGCCAACAGCGCGAGCGTCATCGGCACGGGCAACCTCCCCAAGGTCGAGGAGGACCTCTTCAAGATAAACAACACCGAGTATTATCTAGTCCCCACGGCCGAGGTGCCCGGCACAATCTTGCACCGTGACG
>JBFWTW010000016.1:0-24615 GCA_050247635.1 Candidatus Dadabacteria bacterium
CCTACAAAGCCTTCATGTCAAACGCAGTCGCCGGGGTTGTAGTGGGCGAAAGCACGATCGACAACAAGACTTGCACGCATCTGGCTTTCGTGCAGACGTACATAGACTGGCAGATATGGATATCCGACGCGGCCGACAAGCTCCCATGCAAGCTCGTCATAAATTACAAGACGGTTCCAGGCGGCCCCCAGTACTCTGCCGAATTCTCGCACTGGAGCATAGACCCGTCCGTAGACCCGTCTCTGTTCAAGCCGGAGATTCCGGCCGAGGCCGTGAAAATCGATTTCCTCAAAATGCAGCAGGAGAATAAATAGGAAAGGGCATTAAGGGAGGCAACATGAAAAAAAATAACATGAGAGCGATAACGAGATTATTTACGTTTACGGCGGCAGTGCTGCTTACGTTCACGCTGACGCTTCCACTCGACTCCTACGCAAGGGGCGGCTTCGGCGGCGGGCGCGGCGGCGGTTTCGGAGGAGGGGGCGGTTTCGGTGGTGGCGGGGGCAGCGTGAGGTATGGCGGCGGCGGTGGCGGCTTCGGCGGCGGCGGGGATTACCGGGGCTTTCAGGGCGGCTCTTACGGGGGCGACAGGGGGGATTTCGGCGGAGGCTCCTACGGCCAGAACAGGGGCGACAGCTTCAGCAGCCAGGGCAACCGTAACTTCGACAACACCGACGTAAACCGCAATATAAATAACGACAACGTCAATAGAAATATCGATAACGACAATGTAAACCGGAACATCGACAACAACAACGTGAACCGGAATGTGGATAACAATAACATCAACCGGAACGTCGACAATAACAACATAAACGACAATTACAGAAACAGCTTCAATAACGACACCGTAAACGTTTACAACAACAACCACTACAACGACTACTGGAACGACCACTGGAACACGTGGGGCGGATACTATTCCGGCTGGGCGTTCGCGGGCGGGCTCGCGGTAGGCGCGGCCGTCGCATCACTGCCGGCGTCCTACTCGACGGTCTACGTATCGGGCGATCCGTACTATTACACCAACGGCGTCTATTACGCGCCGCAGGGCACACAGTACGTCGTCGTGCCCCCGCCTTCGGGGGCTGTTGTGGCTTCCCTTCCGCCTTCTTGCTCGACTGTCTACGTGCAGTCGTCCGAATACTACAACTGCGGCGGCGCATTTTATTCGAATTCGTCTCAGGGATACCAGGTTGTCAATGCGCCGACAGGGGCCACCGTGCAGACGCTTCCCAACGGCGCGCAGTCGAAGACGATAAACGGGACTACGTACTACATATTCGGCGGGGCGTATTACCAGCCGTTTTACAGCGGCAATAGTGTGATCTACCAAATAGTCCCCGATCCGACTCAGGGCTGATCGGGCGGGATTGACGGGTGGCTACTCGGACTTTCCGAAGGGCTTCAGCGCCTGCCCTGTTACGACGGGCAGAATGCTCATGGCGAATACGATCGTCCATCCGTTTCTGTCGGGCGGGATTATGTTCATTACTTCTGCGAGCGGCTTTATGTACACGGCCGCCGCTATAAGGAGCGAGCACAGACCGAGCGCCCCCCACACGTAGGGGTTTCGCGTAATCTCGTTGTTTACAAGGGCCGAGCCCCTGTCCCGCATGTTGAACACATGAAATAGCTGCGCGAAGGCGAGCGTCAGGAACGATACCGACACCGCCTCTTCGCTGCCGTACCCGAGCCCGTGTATCGCATATAGCAGAGCACCGAGGACCGAAAGCGTTATCACCGCGCCGTATCCCGCTATGCCGAGCCATCTTCGCCTCGACAGAAGAGGCTCTTTCGGGTTCCTCGGCGGCTCCTTCATTATATGCTCGTCCCCCTCTCCCATGCCGAGCGCGAGCGCCGGGAATATGTCCGTGACGAGGTTTAGGAACAGTATCTGTAGAGGGAGTATCGGGAGCGGTATCAGTGCGAACGACGCGAACGCCACTATCATTATCTCGCTCACGTTGCACGATATGAGATAGAAGATGAACTTCTTTATGTTCCCGTAGATTATGCGGCCCTGCTCGACGGCGCTGACGATGGTCCCGAACGAATCGTCTTTCAGCACGATGTCCGCCGCCTCGCGGGCGACCTGCGTCCCCCGGAGCCCCATGGCTATTCCGATGTCCGCCTGGCGGAGGGCAGGGGCGTCATTCACGCCGTCCCCCGTCATGGCGACGACGAGCCCGCTTTGCTGCTTCATCTTCACGAGCTCTAGCTTCTGCTCGGGGCTCACGCGCGCTAAAATGAGCGAGTCCGAGACAACCTCGGTGTCCTCGTCCGAAAGGCTCTCGACCTTCTTTATCACGCTCCCGTGAAGGGGCCTGACGTTCCTGTCGTCCACGAGCCCGACGGCAAGCGCTATGTTCTTCGCCGTCGATGGATGGTCGCCCGTCACCATGACGACCTTTATCCCGGCCTCGATACATTTCTCTATCGCGTCCTTCACGTCCGGGCGGGGCGGGTCCAGGAGGCCCACGAGGCCCAGGAACGTAAGCCCTTCGTAGGGGTTTTCAGGCTCTCCGGCCGTCTTCTTCTCCGCGTGGGCTATAACCCTGTATCCCTTCGCTGCGAGCTCGTCGTTTTTCTTCCTCCACACTTCCCTGTCCTCGCCGGTGAGTTCCCTTTCTCCGTCGGGGGTTAACAAAAACGCCGACGCCTGGAGGACGGAGCCGGGCGCTCCCTTGACTGCAGTTCTGTAGCCGCCGTCCGCCCCATGGACCGTGGCCATCATGTTCACCGCACTGTCGAAGGCGAAGAGCTTCGTCTCGGGGAATCTTTCGAGAAGCGCCGGCTTCACGATGCCGGCTTCCCTGCCCGCCGCAACAAGGGCCGTCTCCATCGGGTCACCTGCCGTTACGCCCTCGCCGTCGTAATCTACCGGGACTGTGTTGCATAGTACGCCGATCTCGAGCGTCCGCCGTATGGCCTCGTTCGAGGCCGGGTCCGCCTCCGAGCCGTTTACGAGGAACCGTACGCCGCCCTCGGCGCGCTCGATTTCGAGCTCGGCCCCGTCGGCGTCGATTATCTCGACGGTCATTTTGTTCTCGGTGAGAGTGCCTGTCTTGTCGGTGCATATGACGGACGTCGAGCCGAGCGTCTCGACGGCGCTCAGCCTGTTTACGAGGGCGTTCATACGCGCCATTCGCATCATCCCGCGCGCGAGTGCGATGGTCGCCACGACAGGGAGGCCTTCGGGTATAGCCGCGACGGCGAGGGCTATCCCCGTTTCCAGCATCAGGAATACATCCCGGCCCCGGAGTATTCCGGCGGCGATTACGACGGCGGCCGTGATGAGTGTCGCCCATATAAGGTGGTTCCCGAGCTTGTCGAGGCTCTTTTCGAGAGGAGTCGTTTCGTGCCCCGCGCCCTCGACGAGCTTGCCTATGCGGCCGAGCTCGGTTTCCTTCCCGGTCGCCGTAACGGCCGCCTCGGCGGAGCCCCTCGTAAGGGCAGTGCCCATGTAAAGCATGTTCGTCCTGTCGGCGAGCACCGGCTCGCCCGAGAGGGCTTCTGAATTTTTGTGAACCGGGACTGATTCCCCGGTGAGCGAAGATTCGTCGGCATCGACGCCCGACGCCTTTACGAGCCTCGCGTCGGCGGGGACGACGTCGCCCGCTTCGAGTATCAGAACATCGCCTGGGACGAGCTCTTCGGCCGGGAGGGTGAGCGTCCCGCCCCCTCGCCTTACGGTCGTTTCGACGAGCACCATCTTCCCGAGGGCCTCCATCGAACGGGCCGCGCGGAGCTCGGTGAAAAACCCGATACCGGCGTTTATGATTATGACGACGATTATGGCGATAAATTCCGGAATATCGCCGAAGGCGAGCGATACCCCGCCCGCGACGGCCAGGAGGAGCACTATGAGGCTCCTGAACTGGTTCAGTAGTATGCCCCACGCGCTGGCGGCCTTCGCTTCGCCGACGCGGTTCTTGCCGAACTCCCCGAGGCGTTTTCCGGCCTCGTCCGGCGAAAGCCCCGACTCCGGCGCTACGCCAAGCTCGGCAAGCACTTCTTCTACGGTGTGGTTGTAAGGTTTTTCAGGAAGATTCATGGAAGACCGTTCCGATGCGTCAGGCTCTATTCATGACGGTACACGCATATACCTTCTATGCAAGCCTTCTCAGACCTTTTTCTTTATAATGTCTTTAAAAAGCCGAAGCAAGGCTTCTTCCGGCTCTCTGTCGGTATCGGCGCTGAACAGCCTTCCCGCGCCCAGCTCGTCCGGCCTCTCGAAATCGGCGGTGAACCTCTCCAGCATCCCGGGCCCGGCGTCCGAGACGGAAGTGCCTTCCTTTTCCCGTTTTGTGAGCCTGCCTCTCAGAACTTTTCCAGGCGCCGTGGTCTCTACGAATACGACGCCGAATCCGCCGTCGGCCGATTTCTCAGACACCATGCTGCGCCATCTCCGCTTCGAGAAGCTCGCGTCGAGTATGACAATGTTGTGAGCCTCGAGCGCCTTCATCCCGCGCGATATTATTTCTTCGTATGTTCTCACTGTCGTTTCCGGGGAATATATCCCGCCCTCGTATCCTTCGCGCCTCCTCTCCGTCTCGCCCGTCCCGGTGATCTCCTTTCTCACCCTGTCTGACGATACGACGGGGCACGAAAGCTCCTTTGCCAGCATTTCGGCGAGAGTCGATTTCCCGGAGCCGATGACGCCGAACGTTACTATCACTGTGGGCGAAGATCCGAAGAGGGCATATCCGAGGGCCAGGCTAAAGTATTTCCTCGCGGTCTCTACCGCCTCTTCTCTCTCGTCTTCCGGGACTCCCTCGCCGACGGACGTCAGGCCGCCTACCTTGCCGCGGACGTACGCCCTGTAGCACTTGTAGAAATCGAGGACGCCGGCTGCGGATTCCCCGAGAGCGTCTGCCATGTCCGCGACGAACTCTCTCCCGAGGCCGAAATAGCCGTTGAAGTCGAGGTCCATGGCGAGGAACGCCACGTCCGACGCTACGTCTATGTGCCTGAACCTGTCGTTAAACTCTATGCAGTCGTAAATGCATATGCCGTCCGGGCCGATGTTTATGTGCTCTAAGTGGAGGTCGCCGTGGCAGTCCTTTATGAACCCTTCGTCCCTGCGCGAGGCGAAGAGGTCGGCCTTTTCGGCGAAGAACCTTTCGTTAAAAAAATGTATCGCCTCCCACGACGTCCGTGAGATCGTCTTTCCGGTAAAATCTTTGACGGTGCGCTCGTTGTCGTCGATTATCCTCCTCACCTTCTCGGGGGAGCCGTTCGATGTCACTTCGCCGCCGGGCGCCTGTCCGCTGTAAAAATCCGTGAGCTTCCTCGCAAGGCGTTTAAAATCCTCCCCCGAACATTTCCCATCCCGGAGAAGATTTTTGAGAAACCTGTCCTCGGGGAGCTTTCTCATCCTGACGGCATACTCGGCCGTTTCCCCGCCGCCGCCGAATGAAAACCCGCCCGGGCCGAGCTTTATCTCCTCGACGCCCAGATATGTGCCTGAGCATAGTCGCCTGTTGAGCTCGACTTCGCGCTCACAGAAATACTTCCTTTTTTCGAGTGTGGTGAAATCGAGGAATCCGAAATCGACCGGCTTTTTGACCTTGTAAACGTAGGGTGGGGCGACGAACACGTCCGAGGCGTGCGTCTGGAGGTGAGTGACCTCCCCAGGGTCGTGCGGATATGACTTCGCGGAGCCTAGAAAGCGGATTAACCCCTGCCTGTCTTTGCTCTCGCTATTGGACATGTCGTACCGCTGAGTACTTTATGGCTTGAGCGCTATCACGGAACAGGGCGACTCGGGGATGAGCCTTTCGGTCACGCTCCCGAGCACGAACCTTTCGATGCCCGTCCTGCCGTGCGTATGTATCACGATAAGATCGGCGTCGTTCTCCTTCGCGTACTGCGAAATGGAGAGTGCGGGGCTTATGCCGTGCACGACGTCCGTAGCCACCGGCCTCGACAGCTTGACGCCCTTGGATTCTTCGTAGCTCTTGCTGAATTTGGCCGCCGTTTTCGCGAGCTCGGAGTAGGATTCCCTGATAACTATATCGAGCGCCCCCGCCGGAATGTCCTGGGCATACATGTCGAGCCTGAGCGCGTATACGGCCGTGACCTCTGCGCCCGTGAGCTCAGCGAGGTCGAGCGCATACGTAAACGCCGATTCTGCCTCGTCGGAAAGGTCAACCGGGACGATTATCCTTTCTATGGACCCGCCGTCGAACTGCTTGTCCCTCTTGGCCGCCAGCACAGGAACGTGCGAGCCGCGGAGCACCTTGGACGTCTCGCTGCCGACGACTACCTTTTCGAGGAGCCCGTGTCCTCTCTTGCCCATTACTATCAGGTCCGCCTTTCTCCTTTCGGCGAAGGCGATTATTTCCTCCGCCGGCTCGCCCCGGACGAGCACGCCCTCGAACGGTATGGCAGATTCTTCGAGCTCCTTCTTGGCGTCGGCGAATCTATCCTCGGCCTCGGCCTCGATGCCCTGTTGCCATTCCTCGAACGATGCGTCCTTTTCCCTGAGCGCTTCGAAAAAAAGCCCGCCGGGAAGGGGGATTACGTGCAGCCCGATGATTCCCGCCCCTGTGAGCCCGGCCAGGTATTTCGCGTATCCGAGCGCGAGCTCGGCCTCCTGCGATCCGTCCGTGGCCCATAATATCGTGTCAATTTTCATGTGTTTTTCTTCCAGTTTCCGTTTGTGTCTCCGTACCGGCCATATGGCGGACGGGTGAAGATAATATTAGCATAACGAGCCCGCTTCGTCAGCGTCCGTGCCTCTCGACGCCCACGCCCGCCGCGTCAGAGGGGCCTTACGGTTATTACGGGGCAGTGCGATTCCTGAACGACTCTTTCGGTCACGTTCCCCAAAAAGTCTTCCTTCCTCATCTTGTAGTCCCCGTATGTCGTCATGACTATAAGGTCTATGTCCTTGTGTCTGGCGTAATTGACGATCCCCGTCCAGGCGTTCCTCGCGGTTTCGACTACCGTCTCGACCCTGTCTTCGAGCTTTGCATCCTCGACCTGCTCGGTGAGCTTGTTATACGCGTCGCCCCTGGCGAGCTCTATAAGCTTCGGCGGGTATTTCCCCTCGCCTGTGACGACTATATTAAGGCTGTATATGTCGGCGTCGATTTGCCTCGCGATGCTGAGCGTCACCTCGAGGTCCCGCGACAGTATGCGGTAGAGGTCTGTCGGGACAAGTATCTTCTTTATCTCCCTTGTCGGCTCCCCGCCCTTCGCTATGTATACGGGTATCTTCGAGCGGCGGAGCACCTTGAGCGCCGTCCCGCCTATGACGTTCTTTTCGTGGGACTTTCCCTTGCCGATCACTATGAGGTCGGCCTTTTCCTCTTCGGCAGTCTCGACTATCCTGTGGTAGGGGACGCCCTGTTTTATGCGTGTCGTGAAATCGAGCCCTTTTTCACGCATCTCGGCCGCGATGCTGCTGAGCCTGTTGCTCCCCTTCGATTCCTTTTCTTTTATCCAGCTTGCCAGGAGATCTAGCCTCTCGGATTCGAACTCGTCTATTGTGCTGACCTCGAAATACTCGGGGATGACGTAGAGCCCCACTATCCCGGCGCCGAACATCCTCGCCAGATTCTCCGCGTGCGACAGCGCATGTATGGAGTCATTCGACCCGTCCGATGCCCAGACGATCTTCTTAATCACTTTAAAATCCTCCTTGGTTTCATTACAGAGCCGGTCTAATCCTTCGAGAATAATAATAAATTAAATTATTACGCCGAGCCGAACGCCCATTACAACGCCGCCTGGTTTTATTCGTGGAAAGCCGTCACATACATTATACACAAAAAACGACGCTATATTGCGAGTTTATAGCACTTTTTTCGGGAAATTTTCATGTTTCGTCATATGCCGGCCCGCATTCCGCCGCGTGCACTATCCGGGTAAAATAGTAAAATAAACATAGGCTTAACACTCAGAAAACGCCGGGTTGATGTTATTCTATTACTCATCTCTAAACGCGCGGGGATCGGGCAAACATTTCGCGCTCATAAACGGGCGATATACGGGCCCTCGGGGGCGTATGCGCATCTCCCCCGGACGACAGGACAGAGCATGACGAAGATCGGCCTGGGCCGCGGTACGGGACACTGACTATATGAATAGAAAATATTTGATCATCGGAGGGATTCTCCTCGCGGGGGGGCTTCTGTACTTTCTGGTTTTCGCGGGGAACGACGGCACCGGGGTCGAAAAGGCCGAGAAACGGCGCTACATAAAGTCCGTTTACGCCTCGGGATACGTGGACAGCATCGGCAAGGTGCAGATAAAACCCGAGGTCTCCGGATATATACAGCAGATATTTGTCGCCGAGGGGGATGAAGTTAAGAAGGGCGACGTCGTTGCCATCATCCGGAACGACAAGCTCGAAGAGCAGCTCAAGGAAGTCAGGGCGAAAAAGGAGCTCGTCGAGAACAGGATGAAGCAAAACTCGCCATTTCTTAAAGCGCTCCGTGACGAGATAGACATCTGGAAGATGAACACCGAGATCGAAAAGGGTAATTTCGCCCGGAGGGAGTCGCTCTACCAGAAGGGCATCATATCCAGGGAGGCTTACGACCAGGCCCGCCAGAGCGTCGAAGTCACGGAGAAGACTTACACCAAGTCCATCGAAGCTCTGAAAGACCAGCTCGCTTCCCTCAATTCCGAGCTAGATTCGCTAACCGCGTCCGAGCAGGCGGTCGCCGAGGAGATCGAAAAGCACAAGATAAAGGCCCCTGTGGACGGCAAGGTCCTGAGGAAGTTCGTCGAAGAGGGCGACTACGTAAACAGCGTCTTTAAGGACGACCTTCTCTTCTCTATAGGCGACACGGGCAAGCTCGAAACCGTGCTCCAGGTGGACGAGGAATACGTCCCTCTCCTCAGGCCCGGGCAGAAGGTGCTCGTCACGACCGACGCCTACCCCGGCGAGGTATTCGAAGGGAAGCTTA
Source organism: Candidatus Dadabacteria bacterium (assembly GCA_050247635.1). Lineage (GTDB taxonomy): Bacteria > Desulfobacterota_D > UBA1144 > Nemesobacterales > UBA2774 > JADLGH01. Next base: position 8,925 of record JBFWTW010000016.1, read on the forward strand.
CTGTCATAGAAAGCGAGGCCGACAGGGTGTCGAGGACGGTCAAGGTCAAGGCCGAAAACGACTATCCCCCCGGTATACCGGTCGGCATAACGGTCGAGGGCAACATCATCATCGACGACAGGGAAGGGGTTTTCGTCAGCGAAGAAGCGGTGGATGAGGGATACGTCGAGGTGGTCAGGGACGGAAAGAAGGTGAAGGTCCCCGTCGAGGCCGGGGCCAACACTGACGGGGTCGTCGAGATCAAAAAAGGCGTCGGGGAGAACGAGGAGATAATTACGCGTTGAGCCCCATAGTATTCATAGCGCTCAAGCTGCTGACCGAAAGGAAGCGGCAGGCGCTCGTTTCCACGCTCGGGGTCGCGATAGGCGTCGCGGCCTTCATATCCATGAGCGCCGTCATGAACGGCTTTCAGCTCTATTTCATCCGTCAGGCCGTCGATATAAACGCCCACATCACGCTCAAAGTACAGGAAGAGGACGACGAGGGCAGGATAATCCGCGCCGCTTACGGCGACGACGTTGTCGCCGACGTCCTCGGCTCGCGTCCGAAAGATCTCAAGGACAAGATAATCGGCTACAACAATTTTCTTAAGCAATATTCCGCCGACCCCCGCATAAAGGGCATAGCGCCCCATCTGACCGGCGAGGGGATAATAAACTACGGCACCAAGGACAAGGGCGTAAGCATGATAGGGGTCGATCCCACCCTCGAAAGGTCGGCCTCAGTCGTCGATGATTATCTCGAGCACAAGAACCTCGACAAGCTTATCACCGACCGTAACAGCGTCATACTCGGAAAAGAGCTCGCGAAGGACCTGGGCATCAAGGAGATCGGCAAGAAGATAACGATAGTCTCCCCGGCCGGCGGACTCTACACTCTCAAGGTTGCGGACTTTTTCGACTCGGGCATAACCAGCATCGATAAAACCAGGGTCTACTTCAACATGCGGACGCTCCAGGCGATACTCGACAAGCCCAACGAGGTGAACGAGCTCATCGTAAAGCTCGTGGACGTAGACGACGCCGAAAGCATAGCCACGGAGATGTCCCGCGACACCGGCTACTACGCGGAAAGCTGGCAGAGGGCGTTTCGGAACTTCCTTCAGATATTCAAGATGCAGAACATGATCACGTACATGATCGTCTTTGCGATACTCATCGTTTCGGCGTTCGGAATATTCAACATCATGATGATGACCGTCCTCGAAAAGAAAAAGGACATAGCGATACTAAAAGCGATAGGCTACGAGGACAAGGAAATTACGAGAATTTTTGTCATACAGGGGATACTTGTCGGCTTCATAGGGGCGCTCCTAGGGTGCCTCCTCGGCTATCTCATTCAGGAGTGGCTCGCGTCGCTCAGGTTCGACATAGTCGGCATAATAAGGACGAAGGGGTTCGTCCTCGACAGGAGCCCGGCGTTTTTCGTGTACGGTTTTCTATTCGCGATGCTGTTCTCGTTCCTTGCGTCGTTCTATCCGTCGTGGCGGGCTTCAAAGCTCTTCCCCGTCGATATATTCAGGTCAAGCGTATGAGCGTAATACTGGAAGGCCGGGACCTCCATAAGTCCATCGGCGAAAGCAGCATACTGAACGGCATATCGATAGCCGTCGAGGGGGGGGACTTCACTTCCATCGTAGGCTCGTCAGGCTCGGGCAAGAGCTCGCTCATGTATGTCCTCGGGCTTCTGGACTCGCCGACCTCTGGGGAAGTTTTCGTTGACGGACAAAAGGTCGATTTTGCGGACAGCAAATCTCTTTCCGATATCAGGAACCGTAAAATCGGATTCGTATTCCAGTTTCATTATCTCATTTCCGAGCTAACGGCCTCGGAGAACGTAATAGTCCCCATGCTGAAGCACGGCATTAAGCGCCCCGAAGCCAGGGAAAGGAGCTTTTCCCTTCTCGCGGACCTCGGCCTGAAGGGCAAGGAAGCCAGGAAGCCGTATCAGCTTTCGGGCGGCGAGCAGCAGAGGGTGGCCATCGCGAGGGCCCTGGCGAACGACCCCGAGATAGTCATGGCTGACGAGCCCACGGGCAACCTCGACTCCAGGAATTCGGCCATGGTAATGGACGTATTCTTCGAGCTCAACAAGAAGGGAAGGGCTATACTTATGATAACCCACGAGCCGGATCTCGCCGAAAAGACCGACAAGGTCTACGAGATAAAGGACGGCCTCATCGTGGACCAGTAAAAAGCCGCCGGGGAGGATGATGCCTTGAAAGCGATGATGATAACCGAAGTTAAGCCGGTGGGGCGGAATACCCTTCCGCTCGTGGCGGCCGACCTCCCGGTTCCCGTCCCCGAAGGCGACGAGATACTGATACGCGTCTCGGCCTGCGGCGTCTGCCACACGGAGCTCGACGAGATAGAAGGAAGGACCCCGCCGCCTGGCCTCCCGGTTATCCCCGGCCATCAGGTCGTGGGAACGGTCGTCGATACGGGCGAGGACGTCACGCTCCACCGCCCGGGGGACAAGGTAGGGGCGGCGTGGATATTTTCCTCCTGCGGCGAGTGCGCCTACTGCACGTCGGGCGACGATAACCTCTGCCCCGAGTTCCTGGCTACGGGGAGGGACCGTAACGGCGGATACGCCGAATACATGCTCGCCCGTGACGCATACGTATACCCCATACCGTCCGTCTTCTCCGACGCCGAGGCCGCGCCTCTTCTGTGCGCAGGCGCAATCGGGCTGAGGTCGCTCAGGCTGTCTAACCTCTCCGACGGTGGGGCGCTCGGGCTCACCGGCTTTGGCGCGTCGGGTCACCTCGTTTTAAAGACCGCGCTTCATCTCTACCCCCAGTCGCACATATACGTTTTCGCCCGGAGCGAGGCCGAGCGCGAGTTCGCCGAAAGCCTGGGCGCGATATGGACGGGAGATACCGGGGATACGCCCCCCACACAGCTAGACGCGATCATCGACACGACGCCAGTCTGGAAACCCGTGGTCGAGGCGCTTAAGAATCTGGCCCCGGGCGGACGGCTAGTCATAAACGCGATACGTAAAGAAGAGGCCGACAAAGACTACCTCCTCAAGCTCGACTACGCGCGGGATCTATGGATGGAAAAGGAGATAAAATCGGTCGCCAACGTCAGCCGCCGCGACGCCGCCGACTTCCTCAAGATCGCGGCAGAGATAAACCTCAGGCCCGAGATCGAGGAATACCCCCTCGAAGATGCGAACGAGGCGCTCATTCAATTAAAAGAAGGGCGCATAAGGGGTGCGAAGGTACTCAAGCTGTAAGTCTTTATTTCCCTACTCTTGCAGTCCTGTAACGAATGTAATCTTCCATAAGGGCCGGCGCCGACGCGCCGAACATGCGTATGCGCCCCGTGTGTAGCAGTAGCAGCAGCCCCGAGGCGTGCGCAAACACGTCCACCATAAGGAGGTTCGCCTCGTCACGCGGCGCTCCCATGGCCTCCGCCGCTTCGGCTATCGGATGGAGGGCTGCCTCCAGCCCGGCGTTAAGGGCCTTGTCCCGCTCGCGTCCGAGCCCGACGGGCTTCATCCCGCCCCTGAAGAGGTAAAACCCCAGATCGAGATCACGAGGATTGTCGGCGTAGAATTGGTAGAACGCCATTGCCGCCGCCCTCAGGCGCGTCTCGGGTGTACGCGTGCCGGACACGGCCTCGTCAACCGCCTCGCCAAGCTCGGACAGCGAAACCCTCAGGAGCTCGGCGTAAACCGCCTCCTTTGAGTCGAAGTAAAAGTAGAGGGCTGCGGCCGTGTAACCGGCCCGTGCCGCAATGGCCCTGATGCTGGCACCCTCGAGCCCTTCCTTCTCGAACACCTCGCGCGCTGCTTTCAGTATCAGCCCGCGCTTGTGCTCGCTCACGGCCTCCTGCCGTCCCCTCCGTCTCCGTTTTTCCGGGCTCTCTTTTTTCTTCGCAACAGCCATCGTCTACCTTCCGATATTACAGTTGACAATAATTTTAACACTGTTAGAATTTAGTGCAAGTACTCGGCACAGGGGGAATGTCATATGCTGATGACGGCATCCGATTACCGCGAATCTTTGCGCGCTTATAAGCCGCGCGTGTTCATAAACGGGAGCGCTGTAGAAAGCGTGCCGGACGAGCCCCTTCTCGCGCCGGGCATTAACGCGATCGGCATTACGTACGACTTCGCTCACGTGCCCGAATACCTCCCGGTAATGACTGCCCTTCAGGGCACCTCCGGAAAGACGGTCAACCGGATGGTTCACATCAACGAAAATTCGACCGACCTACTCAACAAGCTCGAGGCCGTCCGGCTCGTATGCAAGGTATCGGGCTGCGCCATGCGTTACCTTACGCACGATGCGCTCAACGGAATCTTCCAGGTGACGCGGCGAACGGACGACGTACACAACACCGATTACTCCCAGCGCTTTCTCAATTATTTGCATTATGTACAGGAGCGCGACCTCACGCTCGCAGTGGCGATGACGGACGCCAAGGGCGACCGCTCGAAGCGTCCCGGCCAGCAGCCAAACCCCGACGTATACGTTCACATAAAAGAGCGCCGCCCGGATGGCATCGTAATACGCGGCACCAAGGCAATAGTTACGGGCGCTCCATACGTCCACGAGTTCCTCGTTATGCCCTGCCGCACTCACACGAAAGAAGATGCGGACTTCGCCGTCTGCTGCGCTGTGCCCGTGGACGCGCCCGGCGTGACGATTGTCGCGCGCCCCGCGGGGCGCCCCGGCGAGGCTGCGGCGAAATTCTCTGCGAAGTACGGACAGTCCACCGGAGTCGTCGTTTTCGAGGACGTGTTCGTCCCCCACGAAAGGGTTTTTCTTGCGGGCGAATACGAAGAGGGCGGCTTCCTCACTACGTCCTACGCCACGCACCACCGCCATTCCTGCATAGGTGCGCGCGCAGGATTCGGCGATCTCCTCATCGGGGCGGGCGCGATCATGGTCGAGGCTAACGGGCTCGACCCGGACAGGCACGGACACATACGCGAGCAGATGGTGGACCTCATCACGATCACAGAGAGCTTTTTCGCGTGCGGCGTGGCGGCGTCCGTCTATTGCACCGAGGACCCGGCCGGCTCGGTGATGCCGGACACTGTATTTTCCAACATCGGAAAGCTCCTTCTGGCGACAAAAATTTACGACATGCAACGGATTGCCCATTACGTTTCAGGCGGACTTATCGTAGCTCTGCCCGGCCCGGACGAAGACCACAACCCCGAGACGAGGGCCTCGTTGACGGCCGTGCTGGGCGGACGCTCCGATATTCCTATGGAGCAGCGCATGGAAGCCGCGCGTCTTATAGAGGACCTGACGGTCTCCGGACAGAGCGGCTGGTACTCGGTGATATCGCTACACGGCGGCGGATCGCCCGAGGCGATGAAGCGTGAAATCTGGCGCAACTATCCCGTGCTGGAAAAGGCCGAGCTCGTCCAGAACCTCCTCGACAGGGGGGTGCTGACGGGCGGGCAGAGCGCTTCGAAGCAGCCCGGACGATGCTGCGCAACGGGGTGTCAGGTCCCAAAGCCACCCGGCCCAATGCCCGAGCCGAAGTAATCCCCGGCACTCACTTGTATGCAGCTACCCGAGGAACCGGACTGTGCAGATGCAATTAATGTACTGAAGGTATGCAAACGCCTGCACTGGTTACAAAATAACCAGAAAGTTCACGCAATCTTAATATTCCCTTAATAATTCCGTAATATAATGCTTATGGTCCCGAAGATGTCCATGCATCCGAAGACGCCCTTAACGGGAGACCCGGGGGACCAAAATTCCGGAAACAGGGAAACGGTATTGCAAAAAACGGAATATTATTCTATCTCTGACCCGACGCGGTTTGACGAGATAAAAGCGGCGCTGGAAGGGGCCTTCTCTATCTCGTCCGGGGAGGCCTCGACGGTGAAGGAGACCTACTACGACACGTTCGACAGTGCGCTCTACAAAAGCGGCTGGTTCCTTACGAAGCAGGCCAAACGCTTTCATCTCCGGGAAAAAGGGCGCGACGCCGTCTCGACGGGGGCGGTTCCACAAACCGGCGCCACGTATCTGACGTGGGCCGATTTCCCCGATGGCCGCTTGAGAGACGTGCTCCGCGAGGCCGGCGAGATAAGGGCCATCCTCCCACTGGTTACGATCACGAGACACACCCGGTCATGGGCACTTCTCGACAGCGAGGAAAAAACAGTAGCACGCTTGAGGCTCGTCGAATCGGTCTCGGACGATGACTCCGCACCGGCAAGGGCGGCGATACTCGAGGCCGAGCCTATACGAGGGTACGGAGCTGAATTCGAAAAGCTAACGAAGATTCTGTCGGGCCTCGGGCTCGAGCCCGGCGAGGACGACATACTATCCGCTTCGCTCAAGGCCAGGGGCGCGACCATCGGCACGTATTCGTCGAAGGTCTCCGTTTCGCTCGACCCCGACATGCCGTCGGGCAAGGCTATCAGGAAAATATTGAAGACGCTCCTCGAAACGATGAAAAGAAACGAGGACGGTATGCTCCGCGACATCGACACCGAATTCCTCCACGACTTCCGCGTGTCGGTCAGGCGCTCTCGCTCGGCCCTTACACTCACGAAGGACATATACACGGAAGAAGAAAGGGAGCGCTGGAAGGATGCCCTGCGTACGCTCGGCAAGATGACCAACCGTCTCCGCGACCTCGACATATACCTTCTCGGAAAGGAGAAGTACGCGGCGATGGTTCCCCCGTCGTTAAGTCCCGGACTCGACTCTCTCTTTGCGCTCATTGCGCACGAGCGCGAAAAAGCGTTCCGGGAATTCAAGGCCTTCGTCGAATCGGACGAATACCGGCGGATACTCATTTCGTGGGAGGTCTTTCTCGATTCCCCGGAATCGTCGGGCACGGGTGAGAATGCCGTAAAGCCGGTCATAAAGCTCGCACGGAAACGCATAAGGAAGCGATACAAAAACGCCCTCGCCCTTGGCGGCGCTATCACGGATGATTCCCCGGACACAGACCTCCACACGCTCAGGATAGAATGCAAGAAGCTCCGGTACTACCTCGAATTCTTCGAATCGCTCTTCCCCGGCGACGAGACGAAGCGGGCGATAAAGCAGTTAAAATCCCTCCAGGATAATCTGGGGGACTTCAACGACCTACACGTTCAGCAGGGTAGCATTCAGGACTTCCTTTCGCTCGTGCCAGCGGGCTCGGCGGACGAAAGAGGGATAGTAGAAGCCGCGGGAGGGCTCATCTCGTGCCTCTACTCCCGTCAGGAGGAACGCCGCGCCGAATTCGCGTCGCGATTCGCTGAATTTTCAGGCCAGGAAACGAAGGACCTGTTTGATAAAATGCTCTCGGGTAATTAGAGTATGGTCTTATGATTACGATCGCCCTTTACAGCATGAAAGGCGGGGTTGGTAAAACAGCGGCCACCGTCAACCTCGCACACCTCGCCTCGCTAGACGGCTTCCGAACGCTCATATGCGACCTCGACCCGCAGGGCGCGAGCTCGTGGTACTTCCGCATCCGCGCCGGGAAGAACTTCAACTCGAACAAATTCATCAAGGGCGGGCGGAGCATCGACGAAAACATAAAGGGGACGGATTACCCGGGCCTCGACCTCCTTCCCTCGAAGCTCTCTTTCAGAAATCTCGACCTCGCGCTCGACGATCTCAAAAAATCGAAGACCCGGCTGAAAAAGATATTCTCCGAGGTGTCCGACGAATACGACTACCTCTTTCTCGACTGCCCGCCCGGTATCTCGCTCGTCTCGGAGAACGTCTTGAACGCGGCCGACGTAGTCCTCGTCCCGCTCGTCCCGACGCCGCTTTCGATGCTGACTTTCGAGAAGCTGGGCACATTCCTCGACAAAAAGGAGTTCGACGCGGCTAAGATTTATCCCTTTTTCTCGATGGCCGAGCGGCGAAAATCCCTTCACCTCGAAACGATGGAAAAGCTGTCTTCCGAAAACCGTAACGTGCTCGTGAGCGTCATACCTTACAGGTCCGAGGTCGAAAGAATGGGTGTATACCGGGAGCCCCTCACCGCTCATACGCCGGACTCCTTCTCCGCGAAGGCGTACGCCGCTCTCTGGACCGAAGTGAAAGAGCTCACCGCAGTGAGTGCGAAGGAATCTCATGGCTGACGAAATAGAGCTCAAATTCCTCGTAAAACAAATGCCCGACAAGCTTTCGGACTTCGAAGTCCATCAGATAAAGCAGGGATACGTTTCTCTCGGCGAAGACGGGACGGAAGTCAGGCTCAGAGAAAAGGATGGAAAGTTCTTCCTGACCGTTAAGTCCGGCGGCAATCTGGAACGGTACGAGGTCGAAATACGCATAGGCAAAAAGGATTTCCACGCCCTCTGGCCATTCACCGAAGGCAGGCGGATCGAAAAACTCCGTTACGACATTCCCCACGGCCCGTACATTATCGAGCTAGACGTCTATTCCGGTAAGCTCGAAGGGCTCGTCACTGCCGAGGTCGAATTCGAATCTTCCGAAGCGTCCGCCGCATTCACCCCGCCGAAATGGATCGGCAAGGACATCACCCGTGACAAGCGGTACAAGAACAAAAACCTCTCCCGGAACGGCCTCCCGCTCGACCTTTAAAGAGCCGAAACAGATTGTGGATTACCGCTGTTTTTAATACTATAATCATTACAGGCAGTGATGAAGGGGTGAGAACGGGGTAGTACTTTTTTATGGAGGAAGTTGACCATGAACCGGAAGCTGCTTTATACACTGACTATTCTATCGATCGGAATTATTATCGCCGAATTGCCGGAGCCTTCCCGCGCTGAAGATTCGTCGAGCCGCTTCGGGGCGATAGCTTTTTCGCCCTCGACGCGCATGTACGGATACGTTTTCGACTACGCCGACAAGGATTCCGCCCGCAGTGGGGCTGTCGAGGAGTGCAAGCAGCGCGCAGAGAAGAAGGACTGCAAGGCTGTCGTAGATTTCGAAAACGGCTGCGGCGCGCTGGCGGTAGGCGACATAGGCTACGGCACCGGCTGGGGCGACTCTCTCGGGACGGCGCAGCACAAAGCACTCGACTCCTGCAGGTCGTGGACGGGCGGCTGCCATATTGTCAGGTGGGTTTGTACGACTAACGCAGTCAGCCCGGAATAGGGTCCTTGGAAAATGCAGCCTGTATTATTCACTCACCCGTTCGCATCCTACTGTCAGAAGGTTTTGATTTCTCTCTACGAGAACGGAACGCCCTTCACGCCGCGCATACTCGAACAGTCCGATCCCTCGACTTTTGCAGAGTTCGAGGCGCTCTGGCCGATGAAAAAGTTCCCGCTGCTACTCGACGGCGGACGGGCTATCGCCGAAGCGACGATCATTATCGAGTACCTCGACCTTCACTACCCGGGCCCGGCGCGTATGATCCCCGCCAACGGGAAAGATGCTCTCGATGTCAGGTTTATGGACCGCTTCTTCGATAACTACATCCATACCCCGATGCAGACTATAGTATTCGACGCCATACGCGAGCCGGCCTCCCGCGACGCCAAGGGGGTGGCGGACGCCCGCGCCATGCTCGATACAGCGTATAAATGGCTGGAGGAACGAATGGCGGATCGTGAGTGGGCGGCTGGCGGTGGCTTCAGCCTCGCCGACTGCGCGGCGGCCCCGGCCTTGTTCTACGCCGACTGGGCGCATCGTATCGGCCCGGACTTCCCGAACGTCCGCGCATACAGGGGCCGCCTTAACGCCAGGCCATCGTTCGCCCGTGTGATCGTAGACGCGCGGCCTTATCGCCAGTACTTCCCGCTCGGCGCGCCGGACCGCGACTGACCGCCTTCCGAATCAGGCTGCGGCCTTCCTTCTCCTTACGGCGAAGTACCCCGCTATCCCGAGCGCGCCCGCAAGGGCCGCGAGTCCCATTTCCGATACGGTGGGTATCGAAGTAATCAAAGAGCTGAGCCAGGATATCTCCGCCCGGTTCGATTCGACGAACACGCTTCCGTTCAGGTAACTCGCCCCAACGGTGTCTGTCCCGGGCGCGTCGCCGAAGTAAGTCCAGCTTACAAGCCCGCTCCCGTCCGTCGTGCAGTCGTCGTTCGGGAAGCATTCTCCATTCCCGGGGTTGCTTGTTTCGCCTGCATTAGGCCCGGATTCGATGGCGAATAAGACGGGGATACCCGAAGCGGGCGACCCGTTTATGGTCACGAGCGCTGTGACTGTTTGTTCGCTGTCTACTCCATTGGTGGAGTCCTCGGGGTCGATTACTATCGACTGAAGCGGTATATTGCACGGGCAAATAGAGCGCCGTGAGCTTCCCGAAGAGCATGCGACATTCTCTGCGTCCATGCCGATTCTGTGCTGGTCGGGACATGCGGCGCCGGCCGAGCAATAGATCGGAGCCTGTAGTCCTGGTCCATGCGGCTCGTCGGTATCGTCGTCTTCAAGACATGCAAAGAAGTAGTCGTTAAAATCGACCGTGTCTCCAAGGCCGAAGGCCCGGCTTATCTCAATACACTCCTGTTCTGTGTTCTGGGCTTCCCACCAGGCGATCGAATCCGGGATCGGGGTTGTAGCTATGGTATTGCATACATCGTTACACGGCTGTCCGCATGCGGAAGGATTGTAACACCACATGAGGCCGTTGGCCTGTTGGCAGTTAAGCTGCTGGGCCTGAACGTGTGTGGCCAGAAAAAATATAGCGGTGATTATAAAGATTGAAGCCAGGAAAGCTCTGGTCATTTCATCCTCCTTTAACTTCTTTAAATAAGTGCTTGTGCAACGATTTTACACCGAATGAACGATAAAACCAATTTTATTTAGGAATTAAATGCAGCTGCAAGTAAGAGTGTGTATGCACAAATGTGTATCGTGCTTCCGGAGAAAAGGTGAAGATCCGAAGTGATTAATCCTGTTATTCCGAAAACGGATCTTTCATTTCCGGGTGCCAGAGCTTGAAGTGGTCCCTGTGCATCTCCGTGTAGGCGCCTTCGGCGTAGTACTTGTCATAGAATTCGAGGTCCAGGTGATGCGCCTGGAAAACGAGCCTCGTGAACATAGGGTCGAGGAACGCCGGGAACCTGCCGTAATTCTCGTAGACGTACTCGCAGAAGTCCTTTACGATCTCGATCCTGACCTCGCTCGGATGGTACTCGTCCGCGAGGATGCCGCCCGGGTCGAGGTAAGGGTAGGGGTTCTCCTCTTCCCAGAATCTGCCCCTCATGGCGAGGAACCTGTCCACGGCCTCCCGCATGTCCGAGACGTACGGCGGGCACAGCGCTTCGAATACTCCGTCCCTCCCGACTGGCACAGGGGGCTTTGCGCTACGGACGGTCTTATCGGGGTGCGTGAACCGAAACCCGAGCCCCTTGTAGTCCGGATGCACGCCGAGGGCGTAATGCGGCAGGAGCCCGGTGAACGCCCATCCGCCTAGCCCGAGCGTCTGAAGCGCGAGGTTCATATTCTGGCAGATGAACGCCTGCTCGACGTTGAGGGTCGTCAGAACGCGGAGCTCGAGATCGAACAGCGAGAGCTCGACGTCCTTCCGGATATATCCCCTCTCTATCCACTTGTCGAGCCCGCACGACCTTCCGCCGTTTAGCTCGTCGATTATGTTGAATCCGTACTTCGCGCCGAAGTAGATGAAAAGGAGAACCATGTACTCGACGGTCGTGTTCGTCACGGGCACGAAGAACGTCGTCCCCGGCTTGTTGCAGTTCCATGCATTGAAATCGAAGAGCCCGGGCTCGCCCTTGGGGAGGTCGGCGCGCCCGTCCTCCAGCTTTAACTGGTTCTTCCGGAAAAGGCTCAAGACCTTCTCCAGCTTTTCCTCTTCGGACTTCCCGTGGAATATCGACGTCTCGCCCGGCCCGGGCATGGCGTCGTGGAGCTTCACCATATAAACGCCGGTGTCGTTCGTGTAGAAGAGCTCGGTGGAATGCGAGTTACAAGAGCACGGCCAGCTCCGCCCCGTCCACTGGAAGAGCCACGATATACCCGTCCTCGGCAGATCGCCCAGCGAGAGGCCCGTCATGCCCGTCCCGGCCCATATGAGAAAAGCCTCTTCGAGCTCCGTCAGCGGCACGGGCTCGTGGCGCGACTTGTGTGCGAGCGTCCCCTCCTTGATCTCCATCCCCAGGCCGAACCGCCTCGACCGCCTCGTGAATATAGCGTCCATGAATCCGAATCCAAGCGCCTTTTCGAGTCCCTCGGGGATGCTCATATGCCGGTCTCCTTGTAAGGTAACATTGTGCTAAGGGGTAATATAGCCTGAACGGGAATCCGGCTCAACAGGCCGGTTGCAAAGGCGGCCGGGGGACGAACGGGGTTCGCATGAAACGTTACAAGAACCTCTCGGGAAATTCAGGGGTCACGGCCTACGAAACCGGGCCGGATTATATAAAGGTGAGATACCGCGAAGGCGGCGTTTACCTCGCCGTCACGGGTAGGTACAACGTCGAGCGGATGAAAACACTCGCGGAAGAGGGCATGGGCCTCAGCACGTTTATAAGCAGGTATGTGAGGGAGAGGTACGCCGAGAAATTATAGTCCCCTCACGCCACCATCCTGCTGTATAGCCTGCTGGCGAGGATGACCAGCGCGGCGCATATCACGAAGAGGATAGCAAAGTCGTACATTATGCCGAACTGCGAATGTGCGCCGTTTATCATGAGAGCCCTGAGGGCGTCCACCTGATAAGTCAGCGGGTTGAAAGTCGATATGGTTTTCAGCCAGTCCGGCATGAGCGCGATCGGATATATCGCGTTACTCGCGAAGAAGACGGGCATCGTGATGAGCTGCCCTATGCCCATGAACCTCTCCCTCGACTTCACTATGCATGCGATGGCGAGAGAGAGCGTCGCGAACAGGCCGCACCCGAAACCTATGAGCGCAATGACTCCGAGGATATTAAGAGGCGACAGGTTGAGGTTCGCCCCCATGAGCCCGGCTACGACGTAAACGACGCTGCCCTGGAGCATCCCCCGGACGCTCGCCGCGAGCCCCTTCCCTATGACGATCGCCGAACGGGGCGCGGGGCTCACCAGCATCCTGTGGAGGATTCCGAGGTCCCTGTCCCATATGGCGGATATGCCGAAAAATATTGCTACGAAGAGCACGCTCTGCGCTAATATCCCGGCCGAGAGGTAGTCGAGGTAGCTCATCCCCTCGGGCGCAAGCCCCCTCACTTTCAACATTACTACGCCGAAGAGGAGCAGCCACAGAAGCGGCTGCACCGCCCTCGTGAAGAGCTCTACCGGGTCGTGTCTTATCTTCTGGAGCTCGGCGCACAAAACCCCGTACACCTGCATCGTGTAGTCCGTGACAGCCCTCGTCAGCCTAGCCGCGGGATGCGACAGAACTGCGGTTACGACGTACTTCACTATAATTCCCTCCCTCTGAATTCTCTTCGAACGAGCTCATGTATTTCGCAAATACGTCGTCGAGAGTCGCGCCCTCGCCGACGCCTTCCTTAAGCCTGTGCGGGGTGTCGATGGCCACTATGCGCCCGTGCTGGATGAGCGCCATCCTGTCGCAGAGCTCTTCCACCTCGTCCATGTAGTGTGTCGTCAGTATTATTGTCATACGGTACTTTTCTTTCAGCTCGCGGACGTGATCCCAGACGGCTTTTCTGGCCACCGGGTCGAGGCCGACCGTCGGCTCGTCCATGAATATGACGGTCGGGCGGTGGAGCATGCTCTGCGCTATCTCGAGCCTCCGTATCATGCCGCCCGAGTAGCTGCTTACCAGGCGGTCGGAGAACTGCCAGAGCCCCATGAAGTCGAGCGCCTCTAGTATGCGCCCCTCCTGCTCGGCGCGCGGCACGCCGTAGAGCCTCGCCGAAAGCAGCAGATTCTCCCTCGCCGTGAGCGCCCCGTCCGAGGACACGAGCTGCGGTATGTACCCGATGCTCTTCCTTACCTCGGTCGGTTGTTTTACGATGTCGTGCCCTGCCACACGGGTCATTCCCGACGTTGGCGGAAGAAGAGTCGTCAGCATCTTGATTATCGTGCTCTTGCCCGCGCCGTTGGGGCCGATAAGGGCGAAAACTTCCCCCTTTTCGACAGCGAACGACACGCCGTCGACGGCCGTGAACGTTCCGAAAACCTTTTCCAGTTTTTCGACTTCGAGCGCGGGCTCTATCCCGTTTTTTCCCATGTTCCTTTGTTAACCCTCTATTAATTCAGAGTATCTCTACTGTTAAAAGGATGCAGGGAAGAAACGGGATATGCTATCGATATTTTGCCCGCGAGCTCAAACCTGGAACGCCCCGCCGTCCGCCTGGAGGTCCGTGCCCGTGACGAAGCTCGAATCGTCCGACGCCAGGAAGAGAGCAGCCGTCGCTATCTCCTCGGGCCGCCCGGCGCTCCCCCTCGGGATCAGCGAAACGAAGTAGTCTTTCGCTTCCTGCGAAACAAGCTCCAGCATCGGCGTATCGATGGTACCGGGGCTGAGCACGTTGACACGGATGTTCCTCGACTTGAGGTCCGTCGTCCACGTGCGGACGAACGAGCGCACCGCGGCCTTGCTTGCGCTGTAAACTCCGAACCCGGGAAATCCCTTTATGGATGCTATAGAGCCGTTCAGTATTATCGACCCTCCGTCGTTAAACAGGGGCAGGGCTTTCTGCACGGTGAACAGAGTTCCCCTGACGTTGAGATCGAAGATCTCGTCGAAGTGCTCCTCCGAAACCTCTCCTATAGCGGCAAAATCTCCTCGCCCGGCGCTCGCGAACAGGATGTCTATATGACCCTTCTCCTTCCGGACCGTCTCGTAAAGCCGGTCGAGGTCTTCGAGGCTCGCGGCGTCGCCCTGAACGCCCGTCACGTTTCTCCCGATCTCCGCGACGGCCCTGTCGAGCCGCTCCTTGTCGCGGCCCGTTATGAACACGTATGCCCCTTCCTCGATGAACAGCTTCGCCGTTGCGAGGGCCATGCCCGACGTGCCGCCGGTAATTACCGCTACCTTGTCTTTAAGCTTCATGATGATTCTCCCGTAAACCGTTTAAGGAATTTGATAGGAGTACTTTTTAGAAGGATTCAACTAAGAATTACAGCTGTGCAAATCCATAAGCAAGTATTTATTAATATAAGTAAGTTCTTGAACTTTCCGACTCTGTTATCACAATAATCTGATAACAAATTCCGGATGTGAACGGCTATGTAAATATTTGATTCATATTATATAGTTATGGAATGGGAAAAAAAACTGACAATGTACTCACAAACCTAAAAAACGTTTTGCTTACTCTTCAACCTACTGGTGAAAATGGCTTTGAGGGATTAATTGCTGTCGTTCTTGCCGGCATCACAGGTGTGCCTTTTCGATTATCATCTAGCGGTTCACAGCATGGGATTGATGGGAGATCAGTGTATGAAACTGATAGTATATGCTTTGAAGCAAAACGTTACTCAGGGAAACTATCGAAAAAAGAAATTACCTCTAAAATCGCAGAACTCGCTGTTAACGACAACACAATAGATCTTTGGGTGCTTGGCGCAACTACAGCAATCTCAAACCAGAATAAGAAACTATTCTGCAGCGTTGCCAATAAAGTTGGGATTGCTGTGCTGATTCTAGATTGGTCTGTAGCGGGTTTACCACCTTTAGCAACAGCACTAGCTCTTTCCAAGAATGAAACAATGGAATTTCTTCAACAAAACATAGTTGATAAATCAATGCAAGACTTGGCACAAAATGCATTTGAGGCAATTACAAATTATTCCGGATTCAATGAACATGCTGAGCGTCTAAAATTACTGTTAAATGAACCAACAATCGGGTCAGGACTTTTAA
>JBFWTW010000017.1:0-23471 GCA_050247635.1 Candidatus Dadabacteria bacterium
TTAATGAAAGGTCCGCGGCGTGTTACGTCCGGGCATGGGATTTGCATTACGTTTTAATAAAGTTGCTGTGCTAGAATTATTTACAGGAGGCAGCCGATCATGATGAGAGCCAACGTCTTTAGGAGTGCGAACAAGCACGAGCTTGTGGAAAAACCTATTCCGAAGGCCGGGCCGGGCGAGGCCGTGATAAAAGTCACGCTCACGACCATCTGCGGCACCGACATTCATATAGTAAGGGGCGAGTTTCCGGTGGCCGAGGGGCTTACTATAGGGCACGAGCCCATAGGCGTGATACACGAGCTCGGCGAGGGGGTTACCGGATACACCGTCGGGCAGCGCGTGGCGGTGAACGCGATTACGCCGTGCGGCGTTTGTTATTACTGCCTGTCGGCCGACTGGGCGCAGTGCGGCGGGTTCCTCGGCGGGTGGAAGATGGGGAACACCATCGACGGCTGCCAGGCGGATTACGTCAAAATCCCGGCGGCCATGGCCAACCTTGCCCCGATACCGGACGAGCTTTCGGACGAGGACGTTCTCCTCACGACGGACATATTCTCGACCGGGCTTTCGGGGGCGGAGAGCGCCGATATTAAAGTCGGCGATATCGTCGCCGTGTTCGGCCAGGGGCCCATAGGGCTGGGCGCCACGGCGGGGGCGAAGCTGAAGGGGGCGTCGCTTATAATCGGCGTCGATACCGTCGCATCGCGTATGAAGATGGCAAAGCAGATGGGCGCCGACATAGTTATCGACTTCAAAAAGTCGGACCCGGTGAAGGAAATACTGGGCATAACCAGAGGGCGCGGGGTGGACGTCGCCATAGAGGCGATAGGGCTCCAGACGACATTCGAGAACGCCGTGAAATCGACGAAAGTCGGCGGCACGGTATCCACACTCGGCGTCTACGCGGCGGAGATGGCGAACATCGGCATACCTAACAAGGACTTCGGGTTCGGCATAGCCGACAAGAATATAGTCTCTACCCTCTGCCCGGGCGGTAAGGAGCGCATGCGCCGGCTTATGGAGCTCGTCAGGAACGAGCGCGTGAACCTCCGCCAGCTAATCACCCACCGCTTCACGCTCGACGAGATAGACGACGCGTACGAGCTGTTCATGTCGCAGGGGGACGGGGTGATAAAGGTGGCGATAACGCCGTAACATTCTGCGCCGGGCTCGGGTCGCCCGGCACAAGAGGGGGATCCTTTTCCGAGCGTGAATTCCCCTCTTGCAATCGCGTGCGCGTAAGGGACAATAGTAGCAGGCTCTCTGCGCATGCTCGAAGCGGTAATAGTCATTATCGGTCTTTCAGTGTTCGAGATAATCTCGAGCGTCGATAATGCTGTCGTCAATGCGCACGTCCTCCGGACGATGACCGACCGCTTCAGGCGGTTTTTCCTCCTGTGGGGGATGCTCATCGCCGTCTTCCTCCTCCGGGGGGTTCTCCCGTTCCTGATCCTCTGGATCGCCAATCCCGACATTACGTTCTCGCAGCTCTTGACCCTCGCCTTTTCGGGCGATACCCGCGCCATAGAGGAATCGCTCGCGGAATCGAAGCACTATCTCCTCATGGGCGGCGGCATGTATCTCTTCCTCGTTTTCCTCGCGTGGATATTCATGGAGGAGAAGAAGTACGTGTTCCCCGTCGAGCCCTTCATTCACAGGCACTCTGTGTGGTTTTACGCGGTGACGTCGCTGCTGTTTACCGTCGTCATTTACGTATCGCTAAAGTTCGATCCGTTCCTCGCCTTCGCCGCCTCGCTCGGGACGACGGCGTTTTTCATCACGGACGGCTTCAAGAAGAACGCCGAGGCAAAGGAGAAGGAGCTCCTGGACCCGGCGATGAGCGGATGGAGCAAGGTGTTCTACCTCGAAGTGCTCGACGCGTCGTTTTCGATAGACGGTGTGATAGGGGCGTTCGCATTTACGCTGTCGATCCCGCTTATCCTGATCGGAAACGGCATCGGGGCGTTCATCGTGAGGGAGGTCACTGTTAGGGGGATCGACTGGATATCGAAGTACGTCTATCTCAAGAACGGGGCAATGTATTCGATAGGCATACTGGGCGTCATAATGACGCTAGAGAGCTTCGGCATAGAGGCGCCGTTCTGGCTCGCGCCGCTCTGTACGATAGTAATCCTGACGGTGTTTATGTACCTTTCGTGGCGGGAGATAAAGCTGAACGGCGGGGACGCCGGCGAGGCGGAAGGGGAGGAGTGACGCTCAGCTCCGGGTGCAAGCGGCGATTCATGATGTAATATATTCCGGAGCGGGGCGGCGGGCGGTTAAAACGTGAGACAAGAGGATATATAAATGAAGCGTATTATGATTGCGGTTTTGCTGGTTTTATTTGCCTCCGGGTGTGCCGGGAAATACGATTGGGACACGGAGCAGGATATGCGCGGGCAGAGGAGGATGGACTGCACGGGGACCAAGACCACGAACGAGGCGGCGAACGTTACGAATTGCCCGCAGATAAGGCCGGATGGGAAGTGAGGGGCTGAATACCTGGGCCGTTTAAATCAAATACTCAGTAGACAATATATGTGTATCCCCTTCCTGCCCTATGGAATTCTCCATCACCTTTTGCAGCTATAACAAGCAAAATGTCTTGCACATAAAATCCCAATTTGTGTCCGTAATGAATTTTCCAGTTATCTGCTTCTGCCAATGGTTCTAATTTTACAGTTGCGGTGTTAACACTCCATTCTCTCCCACGTAGAGCTTGAAGTGCATTTTCTACAGTTTTCTTATGAATTTTAATGGAATACTCTACTCCGTTTGGGTCTATTGAAACACATTTGTAGCCTACTCTACATTTGTAAATTCTATGCGGATTCCTTAACTGATATTGCACAAGAAATTTGCAATTATCTCGTCCAGGATTGCTGATCATACTTTTCTACTCTCTCGTACTAAATTGGATTTGCCATATGCTAAGCCATCCATCATTTCGGCAAACGAAGTCCAATCTATTCGTTTGGATTTTTGTCTATTTTTTCCAGTCCAATAAAGAGCTCCGCGCCCAATTTCAAGCTCGACTAATTTCTTTTTATTCGCGGATATCTCAAGGTTGAGAGAAGAGCCCGCCTTGCTAAGCTCAATTACTTGTAAGCTTGCCTTTACGCTATGGACCTTCGCTACTTTTCTCATTGATATATTCCCCTCCGTTTAAGATAAATATCAGAATATATCATAAGTAGTGCAGTATGTAACTAATGAGTATGTTAGTGGTTTATATAATGTGATGTGAAGCAGAAGCGAGTGAAACGGTGTATCAATGTGAGATTCACACCTTACCTTCTAACAAATCATCTTCGAATTTGAGGATCCCCTTGAGGTCTGGTGAGTAGTCGCTGACATTGGGGAAGGTGAGGCTCATGATCATCCCGTAGACGATGGATGCGAGCTTGGTGATGCGCTCGTAGTCCTCGGCAGTGATTTCGAGCGGGAGGTCGATGAGCTCGCCGTCCAGATGTTCGACGAATTCGAGGACCCCCTGATTGACTTCGAACCCCGAATAATCCCGCGAATGCTCGACCAGAATTTTGTAGAAGAGTATCTGGTTCTTGTACTGGTGCATCTGGACGGGCTCGTACTGGCCTGTCCCTTTCCAGTCCGTCTTGGCCTTCCCGGTCTTGTAGTCGTGGACGACGGCCTCGCCGCCCGAGGTTATCATCTTGTCTATCTTGCCGGTGAGGTGCGCGCCCGCGACGACGACGCCCTGCGAGTCGAAGTTGAGCTCGGAGTAGTGCTCGGGCTTGAAGCCTTCGAGCTTCTTCTCGAAGAATACCGTAAGCATGTCGTGCCCGCGTTGGGAATATTTCGCGTAATCCCTTTCGCCGAGCCTCTCGCCCTTGAGCTCTTCGTCGAACCGGGCGAGGAGGAAGTCTATGGGCGGGGGACCGCCGCCGTTCTTCTTGAGGTGGAGGTGTATCTCGTGCATGACGCGGTGCACGGCCGAGCCGTAGGACCCCGGGGCGCTCTTGGCCTGGGGGAACCTCAGAAGATTCTGCATGAAGAAGAGGCGAGGCCCGCCGTCCCTAACGTTGAGGAAATTATTCAGGTGCGTGACGCTCAGCTTGTAGTCCTCGAGTATAGGCTCGAGGACGAAGTTCTCGTCGAGTATCACGGGCGGGGCGTGGAACGCTTCCCACGACGTTTCGAGTATCTCCGCATCGTCCGGAAGCGGCGCGGCGCCCTTGCCTCCGGCGGAGCACGTCAGCATGGCGCGGAGGCGTTCCCCTCCGGCATCGTCTATCGGGGGCGGCGTGATGAATCCGAGTCGCGACGTTTCCTTGCCGCTGTCCTTCGCTTCGTAGGACGTCAGGTAGAGGCTCCGCTTCGCGCGCGTCAGCGCGACGTAGAAGAGCCTCAGTTTGTCGTCTATATCGTCGCCTGCCGGCGCTATCGGCAAGTTTGGCGGGAACTGGAGGTTCGAGCCCCTTCCGCCTCCCGCCCAGACGTCCTGCTGGCAGCTGAGTATGAACACCGTGTCGAATTCGAGCCCCTTCGCGCCGTGTGCGGTGAGGAGGCTGACGGCTGTCCCCGCATTGAGGAACACGCTGTTGTCGATGAGGGGGACTTTATTCTTCCTGTGAAGGGTGACGAACGCGGCGAGGTCGTCCACGCCGATGACGCTCGCCTTCTTGTATTCCCGGAGCGCTTCGACGAAAGTTCGAAGACACGAGAGGAACCTCGTATATTCGAGCTTGTTCTCCTTGAGCCTTTTTTCGCCGAAGTAGTATTCCTTGAACGGCGAGAGGAATCTGCCGCTTTCTACCTCGCCGGGCTCGTCTTCCTCGTCGTCCGGGGCCTGCGCAGGGTCGGCACCCATGAGGAGGTCGAGGACGCGCTCGAGGGTGTCGTAACGGGATACCTCGCCTACGTATATAAAGAAATCGGCGATGTCCCTGACGCGCCTGTCTTCGTGCTCGGCCATGACGTCGAGCCAGTAACGTCTTTCTTTCGCGGCCTCCCTCGAAATCCCCCAGACGGTTTTCCGCCCGAGCCCCCAGAACGGGTAACTCAGAATCTCGGGCAGGAGGTCGTCGGCGTCTTCCTTGTGCTTCCTGCCGAGGGACGCGGCGAACTCGGTCATGCGTATGAGCTGCCTTACGTGCGGCTCGTCGAGGACGTCGTTGAACCTCTCGTATGTGAGCGGGACGCCGAGACTGGAAAGCACCCTCGCGAGCTCGGCCAGGTCGTCGTGCCGACGCGCTATAACGGCTATGTCGTCGGGATTCTTCCCGGCATCCACGAGGCGCTTAATCTCTGATGCGACGAAGTGGTATTCGTGAAGCCGCGACGGGAGGGAGAGGGAGATTATTTCTCCGTTCGTAATCTCGCCGTTGGCCGGGGATATCTTCTTGTCCAGGCCGCTTACGCGTTTTACGAGGCGGTTCTCCGCGCCCTGGATGACGTAGCCCGCTATGTCGAGGACGTCCTTCGTCGAGCGGTAGTTGGACGTTATCGTGATTATTTCGGCGTCGGGGTAAGTCTCAGTGAATTCGAGAATGTTCGCGAGCTCCGCGCCCTGGAACTTGTATATCGACTGGTCGTCGTCGCCGACGGCCATGACGTTCGGCCCCTTGCCGCCTTCGCCGCCGCCCGCCACCAGGCGGAGGAGCTTCATCTGCGCGCCGTTCGTGTCCTGGAACTCGTCTACGAGTATGTATTCGTAGCGGTCGCGGATGCGCTGGGCGAGGCCGGCGTTAGCCTCAATGGCCTCGATGGTCTGGAGGATCATGTCGTCGTAGTCGAAGTACATCATTGCGTGGATGCGCTTTTCGTAGCTCTCGTACAGGTCGGCGAGCGCGAGGAGCTTTTCGGTGTGCCCGGAGCTTTTGTGTATGCGGCTCCCGTCGGCTGCCTTTTCGGTGTGTTTCCTCTTCCATTCGGAAGCGGGCGTGTTCGTGCCGGCGCCGAGCTCGGAAAGTAGGCCGGAGAGCGAGTCGCGGAGCACGTGGAGCACTGAAAAAATTCCCGGAAAGGGAGAGCCTGTGTCGCCCGCAGCGAGCTCGTCTATAACCCGTTCGATGTCGGACGCCGTCTGCTTCGACACCCGCCCCGAGAAGACGCGGTCAATGAGCGGATTCAAAATGCCGAACGCCTCTTCGTTCCGGTTAATGACCTTCCTGAAGTCGCCCGGCGAGAGGCCAGCCTTTTTGAGCTCGCCTATGGCCCTAGTCGCGGTTTCGAGGTAGGCGAAGCCGCCCTCGGGGTGACTCGACGCGATAGGGCTGTCGTGGGGGAGAGCGCCGAGGAGGTCTTCGAGTATTTCGAGGCGCGTGACGTCGTCCAGGGGATAGAACCTCGTCCCGCCGTAGAAGTATTCGGGATAGCCGCCGATTATCTCGACGCCGAAGCTGTGGAACGTGTGTATGGCGAGCCTGTAGGCGTCCTGGCCTATGAGCTCGGAGAGCCGCCTCCGCATGTTGTGGGCGGCGGCGTTGGTGAACGTGAGGCAGAGGACGCCGCCCGGGGGAACGTCCGTTTTACGGAGGATGTTCACAGTGCGGAGGCCTAGTATCTCCGTTTTCCCGGTGCCGGGGCCGGCGACGACCAACAGCGGCCCTTCGATGTGATCGACGGCTTTTTTTTGCTCGGGATTGAGTTTTGCGTAACGCTTTTCGAATTCGCTCATTATGATTCGGGCGGCGGGGGCTGTCTCGAATCCCTCGCCATGTCGTGCGGCCGACGCCGCAGAGGGCAGTAAAAAGATTATGGTTTCGAGGCGCCCCCGTCAAGCTCGCGGGGACGGCTACTTCTTGATGTACGCCTCCGCCCCGCCGCGGGGGACTTCGAGCACCATCTCCTTTGTCATGTATCCGAGTGACTGTATGAATTTCGCGACGAGCCCCGTCCATCCCGTCTGGTGGGTGGCTCCGATGCCCGCGCCGTTGTCGCCGTGGAAGTATTCGTAAAAGGGGATATGGTCCCTGAAGTGCGGGTCCGACTGGAATTTCTCTGTCCCGCCGAATACAGGCCTCCGGCCGTCCTCGTCCTTCCTGAAAATATTAATGAGACGGTTCGCGATTTCGATGGCCACGTCGTAGAGGTCGAGGTAATTCCCGGAGCCGGTCGGGCACTCGACCTTAAAGTCGCTGCCGTAGAATTTATAGAGATGGAGAAGCGAGCGTATGATGAGACCGTTTATGGGGAACCACACTGGCCCGCGCCAGTTGGAGTTGCCGCCGAAGAGGCCTGTCATCGACTCGGCCGGCATGTAATCGACCCTGTATTCCTGGCCGTTGACCCAGAATATGTAGGGATGGTCCTTGTGGTATCGCGAGAGCGAGCGTATGCCGTAGTCGCTCAGGAATTCGTTTTCGTCGAGCATCCGGGCGAGGACCCGCCTGAGCTTGTGCTCGTTCAGTATGGACAGGAGGTATCGCCCGGCGTATCCCCTTTCTGCCGGGGGATGGATGGTCGAGATGAGCTCCTCCATCCTCCCGAGCCGCCGCCGCATTCTTTCGGTGAACGTCGGGAACTTCTCCGCAACGCCGGCGTCGTATACCGTCGAAGCGCAGAGCGGGAGAAGCCCCACGAGCGAGCGCACCTTGAGCCTCTGGGCGTGCCCGTCGGGCAGCCTCAGGATGTCGTAGAAGAATCCGTCTTCTTCGTCCCACATCTCGTCGTGATGGTTTCCCGTGCGGTCCATCGCAGAGGCTATCCAGAGGAAGTGCTCGGCGAACTTGACGGCCATGTCCTCGTAAGTCGGGTCCTCGTGGGCGAGCTCGAACGCGATCTCGAGCATGTTCTGGCAGAACATCGCCATCCACGCCGTGCCGTCGGCTTGCTCAAGGTATCCACCCGTCGGAAGCGCGGAGCTCCTGTCGAATACCCCTATGTTGTCGAGGCCGAGAAAGCCGCCTTCGAAGACGTTCTTCCCGGTCCGGTCCTTACGGTTTACCCACCATGTGAAGTTGAGCACAAGCTTGTCGAATATCTGCTTAAGGAAAGTGACGTCCCCCTTCCCGGTGATCTGCTTCTGGGTGTTGTAGAGGTACAGGCTCGCGAAGGCGTGCACGGGGGGATTGACGTCGCTGAAATTCCACTCGTATGCCGGTATCTGCCCGTTCGGGTGGAGGTAGACCTCTTTCAGCATGAGCTCTAGCTGCCCCTTCGAGAAGTCGGGGTCCACCATGTCGAGGGATATCGTGTGGAATGCGAGGTCCCACGCGGCGTACCACGGGTATTCCCATTTGTCGGGCATCGATATGATGTCATCGTTTATCATGTGGAACCATTCTTTGTTGCGTACGTTGCCGTTGGGCTGAAGGGCGGCTACCCCGGCGCCGTGCTCGCGGAGCCATTTGTCGAGGTCGAAAAAGTAGTACTGCTTCGACCAGAGCATCCCGGCGAGCGCCTGGCGCATAATGTCCCTGGAATCGCCGTCGAGCGTGTCGGGAGTGATGAACGAGTAGAAGTCGTCGGCCTCTTTTTTCCGCGCGGCCAGGACGCCGCCGAATCCGGCGAAGATATCCTTTCCGGCTCCCCCGCGCTTCCCGCGGGAGAGTATGAGCCTTACGGAAGCTTCGCCCCTGGCGGGGACGTTCAATATATAATGAGCCGAGGCTTTCGTGCCTGTTCCGGCGGGGTTTACAGCGCCTTGGGATCCCTTCGTCACGCAGTCGTTTATGCCGTCCTTTACGTAGGGGGATGTGTTGCGCGCCCCGAAAACCCGCTCGCGGTTGGTTTCGTTCTCGGTGAAGAGAAGCCCGGGCTTTCCCTCGCAGTATAGATACATCTGCCCCGAGGCTTCGCTCGACGCCTCGGCGGCGGCCGTTCCTTTCGGGGATCTCACCGCCTTGACGACGGGCTTCGGGCCGCCGTCTCCCCAGGACCAGGTATTCCTGAACCAGAGTGTCGGAAGGACGTGGATGCCGGCCGCTTCGGGCCCCCTGTTGTGGACGGTGATGTTTACGAGCATGTCTTCGGGGCCTTCCTTCGCGTACTCAACGAAGACGTCGAAGTATCTGTCGCCGTCGAATATGCCGGTGTTTACGAGCTCGTATTCTAGATCGGTCCTCGATGCGTGCCTGTTCCTCTCGACCAGCTCGGCGTAGGGGTACGCCGCCTGCGGGTATTTGTAGAGGTATTTCATGTAGGAGTGCGTCGGGGTGTTGTCGAGGTAGTAGTAATACTCCTTTACGTCCTCGCCGTGGTTGCCCTCGGAGTTCGTGAGGCCGAAGAGCCGCTCCTTTATTATGGGGTCCTTCCCGTTCCAAAGGGCGAGCGCGAAGCAGAGGACCTGCCTTTCGTCGGAGATGCCGGCGAGTCCGTCCTCGCCCCACCTGTATGCGCGCGAGCGGGCGTGGTCGTGGGGGAAGTAGTCCCATGCGGTCCCGTGCTCGCTGTAATCCTCCCTAACCGTTCCCCACTGCCTCTCGCTCAGGTAGGGGCCCCATTTCTTCCAGGGGGCCTTTTCCTCCCGCGCCTGTATAAGCCGCTCTATTTCTGTGTTGTCCATATCTTTTAATTCTCCTCGCTCGCGTGTATAAGATCGGGTCGTTCGCGGCCGGCGTGAGCCGTCCCTGAATTATAATCCGCCTGCCGGGTCTCCCGCAATATGGCTTGGCTCGTGATAAGAAAGTGTTTGTTTATCCGGGCTTTCGCGGGGGCCGGCGGGGCGGACGCGGACGGGCTGGTTACACGTATCTACACGTGTAATTTCTTAAAATAATTTTCATCGACACGAAATAGGCGATGTGCTAGAATCAAGGTTAATGGGGTTGTGGCTTAACAAGAATAAAATGTAAACAGAAACTATCCTTTGCCTTGTGTGGGAGGAGATTTCGGTGAGTGAATATTTGAGTGGAAGACAGGCTTCCATATCGCAGGATAATCTCTCCGGCCTCCTCAAGTACGGGCTCAGCGAGAGTTTGAATCCCTTTCTCAAAATGCCGTCCGGTTTATCCATAACCGGCTTTAATCCCCTCTTCATCCCGGTAAACGAAAAATGCTCCTCCTCGGGGTATGGAACTTCGAATTCCATGGGGGCGGCATGGTTATCATGACAACGAGAATGAGTGTGAGCCCCCGGCGGAGGAAGGAGCTCGCGGGCACTCTCAGGGAGATGCTCGAGCCCGTCCGGCGCGAGTCGGGGTGCCTCGGCTTCGACCTCTACGTGGATACGGAAGATCAGAACACATACATACTCGTCGAGGAGTGGGAGACGAAGGAGGACTTCGACAGGCACCTCCGGGGCGGCGATTACAGGAGGTTCCTCGTCCTTATGGAGCTTCTGAAGGAACCACCCGAGATAAGCATCAGCCTTATTTCGCAGAGATCGGGGATGGAGTATCTGGAGCAGGTGATCGGATTACACTAGCCGTTCGGGGGCCTAGGGGGGGGCATAGCGGGTTTCCCGAACGGCTGTAACAAAGGAACCAAGTAAGTGACAGGAGGCAAGTGATATGAAGAGATTGATTATTTATACGCTGCTCGTAGTGGGCTCGCTTTATGCGTATGCGCAGGCCGACGAGCCGGCCCCCGCACAGGGCGGGACTGTGGTAGAGGCCATGGAGAGAGAGATGCCCGTACTTAAGGGCGACACGTGGATGGCCATGAGTGAGGATGCGAAGATAGCGTTCATATGGGGCGTGGGCCACGTGGTGGTTATAGAAGAGGTTCTCATGGAGAAGTACCCGGACCAGAAAAGGGACACTTTCGTGACGAAGGTAGTAGAGGCGTCGAACGCTTCGCCGGCGACGATGACCCAGGTGGCGGCCGCGATAGACAAGTTCTATACGGAGAATCCGGACAAGATGGATGTGCCTGTTATGGCCGTGATATGGGAAACGATGATTAAGCCCAACATCGCGGCAGGCATAGCGGGCCAGCCGCTCAATTAATGCTGGCGTGGACGAAAAAAGGAGATTAAAAATGAATAAAATCACATATCTGATTCTTGTAGCTCTGATAGCACTGCCCTTTGCGGGGTGCACGAATATGTCGAAGACCCAGCAGGGCACGCTGAGCGGCGGAGTCATAGGCGGCGCGGCCGGTGCCGGCATCACGGCCATCGCCGGGGGGAACCCGTGGGTCGGCGGCGCGATAGGCGCGGGCGCGGGGGCTCTAACGGGTTACATGATAAGCAAATAGGCGCGCGTCCGTCCGAACGGCACGCGAAAGAAGGGCAAAAAAAGAGGCAATAACAATAAGTAGATAGAAAGTTGTGCTGCAGCATAGTCCGCGGCAGGGGGAACGGGGGCCGCGGTCCAGGCTATACAAACTCTTCGGTGGAGGTATGGGTAATGAAAAAGTATGCTGTGGAGTTTATCGGGACTTTCTTCTTTGTGCTCACCGTGGGTCTGACGGTTCTGGACCCGGGGGCAGGCGTCGGCGCGCCGCTCGCCATAGGTTCCGTGCTTATGGTTATGGTGTACGCGGGCGGTCACATTTCGGGCGGGCATTACAACCCGGCGGTGACGCTTGCGGTGTGGATGAGGGGCAGATGCCCCGCGACCGACGTGCCGTTTTATATGATAGCGCAGTGGCTGGCGGCGATCGTGGCGGGGATTCTTACGCTATACCTTAAGGGCAACCCCGTAATCGTGGCCATGACGCCCGCCGTCGTCCCTGCGTTCATAGTGGAATTTCTTTTTACTTTCGCGCTGGCGTATGTCGTGCTCAATACAGCGACATCGAAAAATACGGCGGGGAATTCGTACTACGGCCTGGCTATAGGTTTTACCGTCGTCATAGCGGTCTACGCCGCGGGGGCAATTTCGGGCGGGGCTTTTAACCCTGCGATAGCACTCGGCATAACCGTTATGGGCATATCGAGCGCGGCTAATATTTGGATTTTTCTCGTGGCGGATTTTCTCGGCGGGGCGGCAGCGGCGCTTGTTTTTAATGCGCTTAACCCCGACGACAGGTAACTGAGAAGAGAAGGCCTCCGTCCGCCGGGCTGCGGTCGTTGATTGTAGCTACAAAAGAGGCAGAAGGAAACGCCGCCCGGCGTTGGTCTTGAACGAGCCCGTTTCTCTCGGAGGCTCGGGGAGTTAATCTCCTACCCCTAGCGGGGCTCCGGTCCACGACTTTCTCCGAAGATGATGCCGTGGCCGGGGGCCCGTTTTTTGCAGTAGAAAGTTTCGCCGAATCGCGTTACTAAACGCCGCCCGTTGGGCGATTGGCGGATGTTTCGGCGACGGTCGAAGGTTCAGCACGACGGAGGAATAACATATGAAGTTTCTTGCAGCAGGTAGCGAACGAAGTCTTTGGATTTTATTGGCGACGGCTCTTATGGTTTTCGCGGGAGCTTGCAAGAGCCCCGAAAAAGAGGCACCTCCATCGCCGACCCCAGCTCCCACGACGGCTACCGAAGCGGCCACGGGCCTTACGCCCGAAGAGGCGAGGAAGATCGCCAAGGAGGCATACATATACGCCTTCCCCATGATAGAGAACTATAAGACGATGTATCAATACTCGATCGACAGGGGCGGCCACGACTACAAGGCGCCGTTTAACCATATAGCCAGCTCGGCCACCGTGTTTACACCCGAGGACAAGGTCGTCGTAACGCCAAACAGCGACACGCCGTATTCGTTTGTCTGGCTCGACCTGCGTGCCGAGCCCATGGTGCTTTCCGTGCCCGAAATCGAGAAGGACAGGTATTACTCGATACAGCTCGTAGATCTTTATACGTATAACTTCGCATACATCGGGAGCAGGGCCACCGGCAACGGCGCGGGGAATTATCTTATCGCGGGGCCCGGATGGGAGGGGGAAGCCCCGCCGGGGATAAACGAGGTGCTCCGCTCGGACACGGAATTCGTCTTCGCGATTTACAGGACGCAGCTTTTCAATCCGGCCGACATCGACAACGTGAAGAAAATCCAGGCTGAATATAAGGCCGAGCCCCTGAGCAGTTTCGAAGGGTCGGCAGCGCCTCCCGCCGCCCCCGAGATAGACTTTCCGACGTTTAACGCCGCCGAGGCCGGGGGGATAGATTTCATAAATTATCTCAATTTCCTCCTCCGGTTCTGTCCGACCGTCCCGTCCGAGAAGGGGCTTATGGAGCAGTTCGCGAAGATTGGTGTCCGTCCGGGCGAGCTGTTCGACCCGTCTCAGTATCCCCCGGACATAGTCGATGCGATACACGAGGGTATCTCGGACGCCAAGAAAACCATGGCCGAGGCGGCTGCCTCGACATCGAGCTCTGAGGACGCCTTCGGGACGCGCGCCATGCTCGGGGACAATTATCTCCTGAGGGCCGTTGCCGCGAAGCTGGGAATATACGGCAATACAAAGGAGGAGGCCGTCTACGTCATCTATACGAAGGATGCCGAAGGGAACCCGCTGGATGCGTCCGCGCACGATTACACGCTCACGTTCCCGAAGGACGGGCTGCCTCCCGCGAAGGCTTTTTGGTCCGTGACCATGTACGACGCGAAGACGCAGCTGTTGGTCGCGAACCCGATCAACCGTTATCTCATAAATTCGCCCATGCTGCCCGAGCTTAAATTCGCCGAAGACGGATCGCTGACTATATATATGCAGGACGAGTCTCCCGGCGCGGAGAAGGAAGCGAACTGGCTCCCCGCGCCTTCGGGGCCTTTTTACGCGGTGCTCCGCATATACTGGCCGGAGGAGTCGGTGCTGGATCATAAATGGGAGGCACCAAAGCCTGTAGCTGCGGAGAAATGATCTCACAGGGGCTGCCGTTTTCGCGGCACGCCGGGCGGCGCTAAAAAGTGTTGGACTGCTGCGGTTACAGGAAATGGAAGTCAGGCTAAAATAGGTAATGGTTTTCCGGCTTGCGAGCCGCGCCAGTCCCGACGGGGGCCGGTATTTCGAGCCTGGATGCTAAATGCGGTTCCACAAGAGGGGGAATATGAAAATATTTAACAAGATTCGTTACATCATGCCGGCGCTCGTGTTTATTTTGTGCGTGGGCTCGTCGCTACCAGCCTCGGGGCAAATGCCGGGAAGGAGCTCGGGCAAAGACTGGCAGTTCTCTATCACGCCCTACCTGTGGATGACGGGTATCAACGGACATATCACGACGCGGGGGATACGGTCGGAAGTTGACGTCGATTTCTCCGACATATGGAAGCATTTCGACTTCGGCTTGCAGGTCCACGGCGAGGGCATGTGGAAGAGCAAGTACGGCTTCTTTATAGACCCCACCTATCTAAAGCTCTCCAGCAAGAAGGATATAGCCCTTCCGAACGGGGGCGAAATAGACAAGGTGACGTTGAAGGAGTGGCTCGTCGAGGCCGGCGGCGTGTACAGGCTGGGGGAATGGCCCGGCGGCAGGGGGGCGAAGGGGAATCGCGTCGCCGTTGACGCGCTCGTGGGCGGACGTTTCGTCTCTATAGACACGGCTCTTAAGCTGAATAACATGACGCCAACTTACATCAGCAGGGACAAGCAGTGGCTCGACCTGTTCGTCGGCGGAAGGCTCCTGGCGAACCTCGCGGACAAGGTGCCGTTCACACTAAGGAGCGATATCGGGGGATTCGGGCTCGGGTTCTCGTCGAATATTGCGTGGAACCTCGTGAGCTACATCGGGTACGAGCTGCCGTGGTACGGGATCACGCCCGCGATAGGCTACAGGGTTCTTTACATGGATTACCAGGACGGGAGCGGCACTAATAAATTCGTTTACGACACGTGGACACACGGCCCGATTATAGGCCTTGCGTTTCAGTTCTAGCACGCGGCGGAAGCTGAAAAGAGTTTAAACAAAGGGGGTGTGTTATGAGACAGGTTTTGGCAATGATGATTGTTACGGCCGTCTTTTTTCTCGCGCCGGTCTTGCCCGCAGCGGCGCAGACGGAAGAAGGGGTCGAGGTGAAGACGGGGCCGAAGATAGAGCCCGAGGCTTTCGCCGATCTAATGGAGACGACCGGGTTTCTTTCGAAGGCCGAGAAGTTCAGCTTTACGGCGGACGTCCAGTATGACGTTCTTCAGGGCAACGGTCAGAAGCTCGAATTCGGCGGCGCTCACAAGGTAGTCGTCGTAAGGCCGGACAAGCTGTATTCCGAAGTCGAGAGCAGGGACGGGACTAAGAGGATATTTATTTTCGACGGGAAGGCCATATATTACGCCGACCTCACCCATAACGTTTACGCCACCGTCCCGAGGCCGGGGGACATCAACCAGGCAATAGACTACTTCACGGAAGACCTCGACATGCCGCTGCCCATAGGGCAGGTGGTTTCGAGCGACGTCGGCGAGATGCTGAAAAAAGAGGTGTACGCCGGGGGCTTCGTCGAGCAGGACACGATAGACGGAATCCTTTCCGAGCATCTCGCGTTTCGGACCGAGAACCTGGACTTCCAGACGTGGATAGCCTCCGAGGGCGATCCTATACAGACAAGGCTCGTTATCGATTACAAAAATTACCCGGCTTCCCCGCAGTACACGGCGGACTTTAAAGACTGGAATTTCAAGCCCGAGGTCGATGATTCACTCTTTGTGTTCAAGCCCGCGGACGGGATGCAGAAAATCGAATTCGCCCCTGTTCTGAGGAGCGCCATTAAGATCGAGGAAAAAGAGGAGGGGAAGAAAAATGACGCACAATAGAACATGGCTCAGGCTGTTTATATTCGCTGCGGTTTTCATATTCATAGCAGGCGCTGCGTTAGACGCATATTCCCGTGGGGGAAGGGGAGGCGGCGGCAGAGGCGGAGGTGGCGGCGGCCACAGGATGAGCGGCAACAGGAATATCAGCCGCAGCGGCCCCGCACGTTCGGGTTCGATGAATTCCGGCAACTTTAACCGCAGCTCGCGGCAGTCGGGGCAGATGAACAGGCAGGGCTCGGCTCGCCAGCTCGATCAGGGCAGCCGTCAACAGGCCC
The DNA here is from genome assembly GCA_050247635.1 of Candidatus Dadabacteria bacterium. Lineage (GTDB taxonomy): Bacteria > Desulfobacterota_D > UBA1144 > Nemesobacterales > UBA2774 > JADLGH01. The sequence continues at coordinate 15,810 of JBFWTW010000017.1, forward strand.
ATCAGAAGGCCCAGGACTACAGGGCGAACAACCCGGATAAGGTAAAGGATTTCCAGGACAGGCGAGCTGATAATGCAGGCGACTTTCAGCAAAATCGCCAGGATTGGAAGGACGAGAACCGCGAAGACTGGCAGAAATACGGCAGAAACGCCCGCGAAGACCGGCAGGATTATTACGACCACCACGACTATTACGATCATCACGATCACTGGGAGTGGGGCGACAACGTCGAGTATCCCTATGCCGCGGCCACTGCGATAGCCCTCGGCACGGCGCTCACCGTGTCGGCGTTCAACTCCCTCACATGTACGCCTACGGTCGTGTCGGTCGGAGCGGTCACGTATTATCAGTGCGGGCCCAACTGGTATAATCAGGCGTACCAGAACGGGGACGTCGTATATATGTCCGTCGCTGCCCCGCCGGGCTATTGATTCGGCGCGAAGTGCCGGAGCCTACCGCGCTGAATAAACGTGCGGCGTTAAGACGTGAGATATCGAACCAGACTTGAGAGCTGTATCCGCTATCTGCCGGTAATTCTGCTAATTGCGCTCGCGCTCTTGCAGATATACCTGGTGCGTACGGTATCTTTGAGCCCGTGGGCGGGGGGAGGGTTCGGGATGTTTTCGACGCCCGACGCCCCGGCGAGCAGGACCGTCCGCGCCTTTGTGCTCACGCCGGGCGTGAAGCGCGAGGTGCCGATCCCGGATTCCCTTAAAGACGCGGCGCTCCGTGCGGCGGCCATTCCGACGGATTCCAGGCTGACCGCCCTCGCGCTCGAAATCGCCGGCGTGCCGACGCCCGAGCGTGTGCCGCCACGGGCCGTGCTGATAGAGGTTTGGAGGGCCGAGTACGACCCGGAAACCCTCGCGCCTTCGCCGAGGATAGTGAAGTCGCTGGAGGCCCCGGTTGAGTGACGCCGCGGCTCGCATGAAGGACGGGTTTCGGCGCGGGCTCGCAGCAATAACGGGCATGAGCGCCTTTGACCTGGCGCTGAGGCTCACGCTCCTGAACCTTCTCCTCCGCCCGGTGGGCGGCTGGTCGGTGCGCCCGTTCACGGTCGCGCTGGCCGCGCTCGGCCTTCTCGTGCCGGGCTTTTTTCGTGCTCCCGCGCTGTGGCTCGGCCTCACGATCCTCACGGGCCTCCGTGTCGTCCTCGACTGGCCGCTCCCGGATAACCACGCATATCTTCTCTTCTATTGGTGCCTCGCCGTAACGCTCGCTCTCTCGCTCGGCGATTCGGAGAGGCTGCTCTCGGTAAACGCGCGGCTCATGATAGGGCTCGTGTTCGCGTTCTCGGTCCTCTGGAAGCTCGTTCTGTCTCCGGACTTCATGAACGGCACGTTCTTTACGGTAACGCTCCTTTCCGACCACCGGTTCGAGGGGTTTACGCGCTTCGCGGGCGGGCTTTCGGCGGAGGGGTACGAGGCGCTGAGTGAGTTCATACGAGGCGGCGGGGCGTATTACGCCGGAGAGGGCGGAGTCCCCGAAATCCCGCCGAGGCTGGCCGCCCTCACACATCTACTCACATACTGGACGATAGCGATCGAAGCCGCCGTTGCGGTATTTTTCTTCCTGCCCATGAGGCTCGCGGCTTCGAGGATGAGGGATTGTCTCCTTATAATCTTCTGCGTCACGACGTACGGGGTCGCGAACGTGGACGGCTTCGGGTGGCTCTTGCTGGCCATGGGCGCGGCGCAGACGGGGGAGGGGAGGACGAGGGTGCGGCTCCTCTACGTCGCCGCGTTCCTCCTCATAATCTTCTACGGCTACTATACGTTCTCGCGGCTGTTGTAACGCGAGTTACGCGCCGGGCTCTACGAACTGGACTATCGTTTTGATCGACGGGAAGTGCTCCTCGTGCCACACGACGACGAACCTGCCGTCGGGCGCGACCGTGACGTCGGGCATGAAGGATTTTATCGCCTTCGATATGACGACCGGCTCGCCGAAGGTCTTGCCGCCGTCGGCCGAGAATCTCATCTTGATGCTCCGCCTCACAGCCGTCGAGTCTTCCCACACGGCCGCGACCTGCCCCTTGCCGTTTACGGCTATGCCAGGCTGGTCGGGCACCGAGCCCCTGGCCGAATCGATCTCGATCGGCTCGGGCATCGAGGCGGTCTCAGACCTGGAGAACAGTATCTCCGGCACGCCGGACTTGCCTTCCGTATACCATATGAGGTAGACCTCGCCGTCGCCGCCTATCGCGACTTCGCCGCCCCTGTGCGGGCACGACTCGAGCTTCCACCCGTCGTCGTGGACGACGGCCTCGTCGAACTTGCCGTCTTCTCCGAGCGCAAGCATCATGTTGCGAAGGTTGCCCTCGGCGACGCCCCTCCAAAGCGCGGCTTCCTTTCCATCCGCGGCCGCGACGCTGACACGGCAGCAGACGCACGTCTCGCCGCCGAACTTTTCTTCCTTGCCCACGACCGTCCCCTGGCCGGATATGGTCGTAAGGAACGTGGCCGGCTTGTCCCATCCTTCCCTGGTGTCTATCCACGCGGCTATTACGTCGCCGGAACCGGCAGCGGCAATGCCCTCGAACGAGTGGGAAATCGGCCTGTCCTCGTTGATGACGATACCGGGCTCGAACGACTTGCCCCCGTCGAGGGACCTGGACAGCCTTAAATCGTTCGCGAAGAGGACGCCCTCGGGCTTTTCCTTCGCCGACGACCACGAGACGTATACCTCGCCCCCGGGGCCTGTAACGATGCCCGGAGACTGGTGGAGCGAGTCCGCGGAGATCCCTTCGGGGTTAACGCGGACTGGTTTTTCCTCGCCGGTTACGGGCTTTACGACGTAGAGGTCGTTCGAGTCGTGGGCCGCGGCGGTCCACGCGACATAGACGCCGCCCTCGCCGTCGACGGCTACCGAGGGGCCGGAGACGTGCACTTCGTGGCCGTGTCCGGCGTGGGGTATCTCGATCCTCTCGCCGAGAGTGAAGGCGCCTGCCGCGCTCGCGGGTGCTGCCGTTTCTCCGCCTCGTTTCGAATAGTTCTGCAGGTAGAACATCGCCCCGAGGACGATTACCAGCGCGGCGATCAAGATTACGGGATTCTTCATTTTCATTTTTGTTCTCCGGGCGGAACGGCCGCCCCCGCCGGAGGCGGGAACGGCCGTCAGCCGATTGACGTTATCTTATACTATCCTGATTGAACGCGTAGTTCATGTTCCTCCGGTTGAACGCTTCGCTCACGCTGTTCTGGTTGAGTGCATTGCTCACGGCTACGCCCTCGGGCGTCGCTCCCTTTTGCCACGTCCACTGTATGCCGCCGTAGAACGCCCTTCCGTCGCCCGGGTAGAAATATCTCCCGTTGGAGTCGTCGACGACTACCGCGGAAATGTAATTCTTGTCGAAAAGATTCGTCACCTCGGCGAAGAACATAACACCGGCGGGGAATTGCCAGCCCACTTCGAGGTTGAATATCGTATACGAGCCCGCCCTGGCGGTGTTCTCGCTGTTGACGTAATAACTCTCGAATACGCTTTCGATGCTCGGCGCGATCCATACCCCGACGGGGGTGTCGTATCTGAGCTGGCTCACGAAGAAGTGAGGCGGCGCACCGGGGAGGTCGTTGTCGCCGAAAATGGGGTCGTCCACGAAGACGAAGTACGAATAGGTGTACGCCGTTATCGACCTCAGCGTGTCGCCGGGCGCGAGCGGGTCTCTCCAGGCCATGTTCTTGAGGAGCATGATATCCGCCCCGGCCTCGACCCCGAAATGCCGCGTCCTGTCGATGTTCTGGTACCTGGGTATCGTGAACGGGGCGTCCGGGAACGGCTGGACATTCACGTTCTGTATCTCGTCCCAGATCTCGTAGTCGTAAATCGAGATGTCCCACTTGACCCTGTCCCACAGCATGCCGCGCGTGCCGACCTCGAACTGAAGGGCCTTCTGGGCCTTGAGGTCGCCGAGGCTGCCGTCGAGGTTGCCCGGCGATGTGAGCTCGACCATTATCGGGGGCTCGTAGTTTGACGAGACGTTGCCGAAGAACTGTACGGTCGGGGTCGTCTGCCATATGAAGCCGAGCTTGGGCGTTACGGAGAAGAAGTCAGTGTTGCCCGAGGCGTCGTCCTCGTCTATGAGGAATTTGTCGTCGACGGACCTGTAGGCGTACTGGACGCGAGCCCCGCCAAGGACCGAGAACTCTGGCGCGACAAAGAGCTGGTCTTCGACGTAATATGCGAGGAGGAGGGAATTGTTGTTCTGGTCTTTCGTTTTCTCTCCCCTCTTGCCTTCGTTGTTGGCCCAGTTGAGGTCCTGCTGGTAGGTGTAGAAAAACTGGGCGCCCATGACGAGGTTGTTCAGCATGCCGCCTATGTTCGTGTTGTAGAGGTATCTCACTTCCGCCCCGACGTTATAGGTGTCGTTGTCGATCACCGCGAAGCTGAGCGGGTGGTCCATGTTCTGGATGTTGAACTGGGTCAGAAACTCCAGGGCCTGATCCGTCGCTATCGGCGTCCTCACGCTGAAGGCGACACGGTAATAATCGTAGAACCGGCCCTCGTCGAAGAGCACGCTGGCCGGGTTGGCCTGCCTCGGGTTGTCCTTGAATTCCTGGAACGTAAGCGCCCCCGGCAGATGCTCTTCGTTACGAACATAATTGATATCGAGCCTGTACGACGTCCCGCCGTCCGTTTCGTATCCGAAGCTGCCGTATGCCCTTCGCCTCGACTGCTTCGCGTGTTTCCTGTACGGGTCGAGCAGCTCCGTATCGCTGAGCCCTGTATAAAAGTCGAAGGGCCCGTAGACCTGCCCTGTGCCGAGGTAGTTCTTGAAGTAGCCGAAAGAGCCGACCTGGCTTCTCGCCTCGAGTATCCCGGCGTCGTAGCCCGTCTTGGTGACGAAGTTGATCGCGCCGCCTAGGGTGTTGCCGCCGAACCTAAGCGAGTTTGCGCCCTTGAAAACTTCTATGTACTTGAGCGCCAGAGGCTCTATCGATTCGAAGTCGCTGAACCCGTCGGCGTTTCCGTAGACGAATCCGTCCATGAGAAGGGTTACGCCTCTTAAGTGGAAGTTGTTCCTCAGGCCGGAGCCCCGGATTATCAACTGCGACTCGTCGCCGAACTTCGGCCTTACGAGAACACCCGGGACGTAATTAAGGACGTCTTTAAGTGTCGTCGCACGGGATTCTTCAATCTGCTGCTCGTCCACGAACCCGATGCCCCCGGGCGTCGAGTCAATTATCGCCTTCTCCGCCTCCTGCGGGGAAAGCAGCCTGTCGGGGGTTGAAAGGTCTAAAGGCTTGTCCTCGACGACGACCGTTTCCATCGTGTGCTGCGAGTGGTCAGCAGAGTTTATTTCCTGTTCTATATCCCCCTCCTGCCCGGATGCCTGGAGCACAGCCGGGACGAAGAGGAGCAATGCAAAAATAAAAGTCCGCATGATTCTCCTCCAAATATGTGTAGCTCACGGGTGCGGAATATTTCCAGACCGGAATTGCGGCGCGGAGGCGCGGCAGGCCGGCGTGAGGCAGGGCGTCGCCCGACGGATAGGGAAGATCTGAAAGCCTTCAGGAATCCCACCGTGCGCGTCGAAATCCTCGAATCTGCGAGTGACTGAACACGCGGCGGCCCCGTCCGGACAAACCGGACCCGTGGCTTATGCAATATGAAAATGAAAATTCAGGATGCTGCGGAGGAGAATGGTGGGGCGCGGCTCGATATCTTTGTCGCGACTTGTTTTACATGCACCTGCTCCCGGAGGAGCGGCATGTATGTTACGAGCTCTTCCCTTACGGGGGAGCTGAATCTTTCCGTTGTGTCGAAGTATGGCCTTTTGAGATCGCACGAGTAGCAGACGCAGTGCTTCTGGTGACCCTCTTTGCCGGACTCCTGGAAGAACTCCGTCAGGATGTGTACCGTAGGCTCGGCGTTGTGCGAGGGGCAGTGCTCGATCGAGTACGCGAGCTCGTGCTGTGCGACCGCAGGCGGGATGTAGCTCAGAATGGAATACGACGCGAAGCTCACCGTGAAAACGGCGATCAGGGAGATTAATGCTGTGCGTTTCAATAGATCGTGTCGCATTTGCCGGGCTCGCAGCGAGAACAAAACAAATTAAACCGAATTTGCAGGTTATGTCAAAGAAGAGGGGCGGGCGTCGGGCGCGGGGGTGGGTGAAATGGGTAGCGGAGACGTAGGAGGGGAGAAAATGGCGGATTCTGTGAAGCTGCCAGCGGGTCTTCCTGATTGGTAGAACGGGCTTTATTATTATCGAGCCAGGCATTACGACCCATCGATCGGGAGGTTCTTGCAGGAAGACCCGATTGGGTTTGAGGGAGGGGATGTGAATCTTTATGGATACGTGTGGAACAACCCGACTACTTTCGTTGATCCTTATGGCTTGTGGGGATTCAACTGGCCAGATGCTGTAACTCCGCCCATTGGTGGCACGAGTTGTGCAGTTTATTTTTTGGTGTCTAATTTTTATAAGCTGCAAACTGTTAATAAGGACGGCGCAGACAAGTACTATCACTGCTTGGCTTTTTGTCAAATTGGTAAACAATGCGGAATCACGGGGTTGGGTGCGGCAATAACGGGCGGGTTGGGTAAAGAGGGTGTAGATTGCATTGCCGACAATGAAAGTTGTGAAATCGAGGATATATATGCAAATTTTGCGGGTATAGGAGCAAGCGAAAATTCAAAATGCTGTAAAAAATCGTGTAAGGAAGCTTATCCATTTTAAACTTTAGATGACTATACGATCTATTGTCAAAACACTGATAATTTTATGCTTGTCGTTCATTGCGCTAATAATCCTGGCCAATCTTATCAGGATCGTAGCTTTTGAGGACAAGCCGGATCCGATAGAGACAGCTATAAGCAAAGCGCTGGGCAATGAGCATTTGGTATTGGGATCGAAATTAAAATTATGGATTAACGATCTGGGGAATCCGGATTTAATCATAAGTTGCGAGCAAATTTTTAAATATAGCGAATTTTATTGGCTGAAGCGCGGGATAGGCGTAGGAATCGACGGAGAAACTAACGGGGAATTGGCTAACGTAAGCGATAAGAGAATCGTGTCAATTTTAATACCGACTAAAGAAAATACCCCACCAGTTATAGGTAAAGATTGTAAGATTGTTACTACGAATGAAACAAATCCGGTATTTGGGAGGGTATTAAAAGCAAGTTTAAATGGACTTGAAATAAAAAATATCAAGGAATCTGATATTCGAAAGCTTTATGCTAATTACGACGCAAGCGAACATTTTTATCATAATATGCCATCGTTTTTTTCTAAAGAATATGTGAGGTTAACTAAATATCCAGATGTAGCTTGTTCGATAAATTGTAGGGATGAAATTCACATTATAAAAATAAGCGATGCGGACAAGATCAGTCTTTCAAATATTCCTCGTTTTTTGAAGAGGCTCGTATTATTCCCATATATCATTGTGAAAATGATACTTGAGGTACATAGTAGTTATACTGAAAATCCCAGCCCAAATCGATAGATAAAAACTCGGTTTCCCGTTTTAAAAAGGTTAATATGTCATTATTATTGTGTTCATGCTATCCAACCGTTGATTTTGGAAATATAGTCATTATAATAAATCCACTTCCGGAAACCGGGACGCCGGGCGGCTTGACCGCTCGCTCCAAATCCGCTAAAAATACAGGTATTCTAAAACTTAACGTTGCAATTGGTGTGGGCTGTTA
>JBFWTW010000018.1:0-23175 GCA_050247635.1 Candidatus Dadabacteria bacterium
GGAACGAATCGGCTCGTAACGGGCCTTTCCGTCGCCGAAATTCCTTTCGGAAGCTATCCCACACTCCATAAAGAGCTTCAGGGTTCTGTATACGGTGGCGAAGCCAATGAACGGGTGGCGCTTCTTTATATCTTCATAAAGCTCTTCAACTGTGACGTGTTTCCCCATGTAATTGCTGAAGAACTCATCGAAGATTATGTCCCTCTGCTTCGTGGACTTGAGCCGCTTCTTGGCTATATAATCGTTGAAGGTTTTTCTTCTTTCCATTTTCCTTATGGCCACAGGAGTCATATTTTAGCTCCCCGCGAAATTGATTTACGTTTTCAAATTGTAAACTAAAATGAAAGAAATAGCAAGAGGTGATTTTTATTAAATGGAAATAATTACCATAACGAGATCCCCCTGACACGTCGCCGGATTATGATAGAATTTTCGCTGTGGCAGCCCATAATATGACTATAAAAGACGCCGGCTTCTATCTCGATTCCCTCGGATTCCACAAGATAAAACCCGGCCTCGAAAGGATAAGCGCCCTCCTTCGAAGGCTTGGGAACCCGCAGGATAAAGTCCCGGCCGTCATCGTTGGCGGCACAAACGGCAAAGGCTCCGTGACGGCGGCGATCTCGTCCGTCCTGAGGGCGGAGGGCTATCTCGCCGGCGACTACACCTCCCCCCACCTCGTCAGCCTCACCGAAAGAATAAAACTGGGCGGCGGGGAGATAAGCGAGGACGACCTCGCCCGGTTCATTTTTCAGGTCAGGGATGCCGCGGACGCCGGGGGCGAATCGCCTAGCTATTTTGAAGTCGTCACTGCGGCCGCCTTCGTCTACTTCGCCGAGCGCGGCGCTGATTTCATGGTGCTCGAAGTCGGCATGGGCGGAAGATGGGACGCGACGAACGTCACGACGCCCCTCGTCTCTGTCATAACCAACGTCTCCATGGACCACACCGAATACCTCGGCCGCACGCTGCCCGCGATAGCCCTCGAAAAGGCCTGCATAATAAAACCGGGAGTGCCCGTGGTCACCGCCGCGCGTGGGGCGGCCCTCGGCGTGATCACGGACTACGCCCGCGAGATAGGCTCCCCCGTTTACGTACGCGGGAGGGACTTCAAGTCCTCGGGCAGCGATACTCAGGGCTTTTCCTGGGCCGGGAGGGAATGGAAGCTCGCCGGGCTAACATCCAACCTCACAGGGCTCTACCAGCTCGAAAACCTGTCCGTCGCGCTGGCCGCCCTCGAAGCCTTAAGCCTCGACCGCGGCGTTGTGATAAGCGAGGCAAGTGTCAGAGCCGGCCTCGCCGGCATAAGATGGCCCGGGCGGCTCGAAACCCTCCGCGAATCCCCTCCCCTCATACTCGACAGCGCACACAACCCCGGCGGCGGCAAAGCGCTCGCAGAATCCCTCCGCGCTCTCTACCCCGGGACGAAATTCGCCTTCCTCGTCGGCATGCTCGACGACAAGCGGCACGCCCCGTTCTTAAAGGAAATAGCCGGTGTCGCCGGGAAGCTCATAATAACCGAAGTCCCGTCGTCGCGGACGACGCCCGCAGAAAAGCTCCTCAAGGCGGCCTCGAAATACATCGACTGCGAGGTAACGGTCATAAAGGACTACGCCGAGGCGTACGAGCAACTCCTTGGTCTTGACAAGCCCTCCTGCATCGCGGGCTCCATATACCTGGCCGGCGCGATAAGGAAGCTCCTCCAAACCGGCGAGCGCGTAGACGTCCTTTGAGCCCGCCGCATAGTGTGCTACGATTTAGCACATTTCCCTTCGGAGGCCGCGCCCAATGCCAAAAGTAGGAATAGTCATAGACAAGCTCTTCGTCGATCACGATAACGGGATGGGCCATCCCGAGACGAGCGAGCGCATACTCGCTATAGCCGACATGCTGCGGCACACCGGCATGCGTGACGAGGTCACCATCCTCGATCCGAGGGACGCGACGAAAGAAGAGATATCGCTCGTTCACGCCCCCGAATACTTCGACAAAATTGCGGCTACGAGAGGAAAGCCCCGCGTATTCCTCGACGCCGACACGACCACCAGCCCGGCCTCGTACGATGCGGCATTGAGAGCCGCCGGAGGGATGCTCTCGTCCATAGACGCCATACTCGAGGGCAGGCTCGACCGCGCGTTTCCGTTCGTAAGGCCCCCTGGCCACCACGCCGAGGCCGACAGGGCGATGGGATTTTGCCTCTTTAACAACGTCGCCATAGGGGGCGCGTACCTCACGCAGTTAAAAGGCGTCGAGCGCGTGCTCATCGTCGACTGGGACGTCCACCACGGGAACGGCACACAGCACATGTTCTACGGCAGAAGGGACGTCCTCTATTTCTCGACCCACCAGTTCCCCTTCTACCCCGGCACCGGGGCGCTCGGCGAAACCGGCTCGGGCGAAGGCGAGGGCTACACCGTCAACGTTCCCCTGAGGGAAGGCATGGGCGACGCCGAATACCTCAAAATATTCTCGGAGATACTGGGCCCGGTCATCGAGCAGTACAAGCCCGGCTTCATTTTAGTCTCCGCCGGGTTCGACACCTTCTTCGACGACCCGCTCGGCGGGATGCGCGTCACCCCCGAGGGCTTCGCGCTCCAGGCGCGGTTCATGCTCGACGCCGCCGAGAAACACTCTGGCGGCAATATAGCGTTCATCCTCGAAGGCGGATACAACCTGGACGGCCTCTGGATTTGCACGAAGGAAGTTCTGGAAGAGCTCCTCGACAAGAAGCGGAGCGAATACGACACGGCCGGCGAGGCGACCGCCGCTGACGACGTAATAGAGCAGGTGAAAAAGGAGCACTCCCGGTACTGGGAGTTCTAGAGCTGTCCGGCCTTACGGGCCTTCTTCCTGTAATCCTTCCCTTCCAGGTATAGAAACTCGCACATCTCGAACAGGCGCGACGCGATCCTCTCCCCTACCCTGGCTTCGAGTATCTCCGTCGTGTCGCCCCTCTCGCGGGCTATCTCGCGCGTAACATAATTGGTCGTCGCGAGCGTCTGCCGCGATGCGTTATAGCGCTTCGATATGAGCTGGTCGAGGATGTTGAGCTCCCACTCGCTGCTCCTCCCCTTGCCGAGCTCGTCTATGACGAGCACCTCGGCCTCGACGAGCGGCAGAATGACGTCGTTCTCGGGGGTGCCCTCGGAATAGGCCTGCTTTAACTCCGACAGCAGATAGAAGAAGTCCTTGAACATGCACTTCACGCCGTGCCCGAGCGTGAGCTCCGCTATCGTCCCGACGGCCAGATGCGTCTTCCCGAGCCCGGACGCCCCCATGAGAAGGAATCCTTTCTTGGTCGGGAACTTCTTTACGAACTCCTCCTTGGCGTATATGAGCGCCTTCTGGAGGGATTCGTTCATGGATCCGGGAGAGAGCCCGGCGTCCACCTGATGGACGTGGTAATACTTGGCCGGAATGCCCGCTCCGTTATAGAGCTTTACGTTCTGCCTCACGACGCCGCACGCCGAGCACGAGGATATCTTCTCGTATCCCTTGTCGTTCCGCCTCATGACGTTGCCGCTGCCCCCGCACACCTCGCACTCCATCACGCATTCGCAAAGCACAGCCCGGGCGTAATTCCCGTTCGTCCTGACCGTATAGCCCGCGTGATGGCAGTCGTCGCACCCGGCGGATATTTTCTTCTTTCCCTTAAGCATCGAACCCTATACCACGCTCTTTATCGAATACCTCTCGCTCAGTATCTCGTTCCTGAACGACGCCACGCTCTCGGCGTACGCCTTCTCGGTCATGCGCCTCGCCCGGCCGCCGAGTCTTTCCCGCGACTCTGCCTCAATCTTCTCCCTCTCCTCTTCGGGGAGCGAGCCGAATAGCTCGTCCATCGCCTCGCCTATGAGCTCCGAGAGCGGTTTGGACGCCGCCCCTTCGCCGCTGCCTTCCGACCGGAGGATACCCGCCCTCAGGCTCGTATAATATCTCCTCACCGGCTCACGCTTCTCGGCGTCTATCAGCCGACCGAGCTTCTCCGCCGGCGAGAGCCCGCTCTCGTATGCGGCGCTCTCGTCACGTGCGCTCCCTTTCACGGTAGGCGCAGCATGGCCGTATTCGGCGGCGCATGTTTCGACGTACTCCGCGCACTGCCTGAGCCCCCTTATCTGTCCGCCCGGAATACGCTTCGGCCCCTTGTCGCCGAAGGCCCGGCTTATCCCCCTCATCACTATCTCCTCCGGAATATTGCCGTCCCTCCATCCGCGTATGAGGTCGTAGTCTATGGACGAAAGCATTATCCCCTCGCCCGCAAGCGAAAGGAAATACTCTTCAATATTCTTTATATAACTTGCCCCCGGGTTCATACCTGGCATATCAATTCTAAACCAATTACGGCTTTATCGGAAGCGCCGGGTTCCGGCCGGGCGAGAACTAATCGCCCGCAACGGTCTTCTTCATGAGGGAAATGGTCTCGGCGTAGCTCTCCGTGTGGAAGATGCCCGAGCCCGACACTATGGCGTCGGCGCCGGCATCGGCTATTACCTTTATGTTGTCGAGCTTTATGCCGCCGTCCACTTCTATAATAGGCTTATGCTCCGAGCTGTCTATTATCTCCCGGAGCTTTCTCACCTTCGGCACCATCGACTGTATGAACTTCTGCCCGGCGAATCCCGGCTCGACCGTCATTATCAATATCATGTCCACGTACTCGAAGACCTCTTCGAGCGCCGAAAGCGGCGTCGTCGGGTTAAGTGCTATCCCCGCATGCACGCCGCGCGATTTGATGGCCGAGATAGTGCTGTAGAGGAGCTTGCACGTCTCTATCTGGACGGTTATCCCGCGTACGGCGTCGCCGCCTGCGTCGATGAACTTTTCGGCGAACTCGTCCGGGTTGTCTATCATAAGGTGTATGTCCATCGGAGGCGGGTCGCACCTCGCCAAAGATTCGACGACGGGGATGCCGATGCTTATATTCGGCACGAAATGCCCGTCCATGACGTCCACGTGGATCCAGTCGGCCCCGGCCTCCTTGACCGCGCGCACCTCGTCGCCCAGCTTGGCGAAATCCGCAGAAAGTATTGAAGGCACTATCAATTTTTTCATTTTATCCTTCCCGTATCCTTTTTTTCGAGCCCGCCTGCCCCGGATTTAAGGCTACGGATTATACCATGCCCCGCACCCATGTGAAAAAATCACGCCTCCGCCGGCCCGAATCCGGGGCGAGGGCGCCCTCCCCGCCCCCGCCGGGGCTCCTTGACAGAGCTTTTAAAACTATTTACGATATCCGCTTTTGTTGTCAAATACTCTTTCCATACAAAGGACTTAATACATGTCTCACGAGAATTTCATCTTTACCTCAGAATCAGTAACGGAAGGCCATCCGGACAAGATGGCGGATCAGATCTCGGACGCCGTGCTCGACGCCATGCTTTCGGGCGACCCGCACAGCAGGGTAGCCTGCGAAACGCTCCTCACGACGGGGCTCGTGGTCGTCGCCGGCGAGATAACGGCCAACACCATAGTAGACCTTTCGGAAACGGTCAGGAAGACAATCTCCGAGATCGGATACACAGACAGCGCCATGGGCTTTGACGCCAACACCTGCGGCCTCATAATCGCTGTAGACAAGCAGTCCCCCGATATCGCCATGGGCGTCGACTCCAGGGAAGACAAGGAGCAGGGAGCGGGCGACCAGGGGCTCATGTTCGGATACGCGAGCGACGAGACGCCGGAATTCATGCCGACGCCCATAGTCCTCGCGCACAAGCTCGCAAAGAGGCTCTCCGACACGAGGAAAGAGGGAATACTCCCCTTCCTTCGCCCCGACGGCAAGACGCAGGTCACAGTCCGCTATGAGAACAAAGTCCCCGTGGCGATAGACGCCGTCGTCGTGTCCTCGCAGCATTCGCCCGACGTCGATACGAGAACGATATATGAAGGTATATACGAAGAGGTAATCAAGCACACTGTGGGCGGCGACCTCCTTTCGGACAAGACGAAGATATACATCAACCCGACGGGCAGGTTCGTCACGGGCGGCCCGGTTGGCGACGCCGGCCTCACCGGCAGGAAGATAATCATCGACACCTACGGCGGATGGGCCAGACACGGAGGGGGCGCTTTTTCGGGCAAGGACCCGTCCAAGGTCGACCGCAGCGCGGCCTACATGGCGCGCTACGTGGCTAAGAACGTCGTCGCCGCGGGTCTCGCAAAGGAGTGCGAGGTGCAGCTCGCCTACGCTATAGGCATTCACGAGCCGGTTTCGATAATGGTCGAGACGTTCGGCACGGCGCTCGTACCCGAAGAGAAGATTTCGGCGGCCATCAGGGAGGTATTCAACCTGAGCCCCTCGGGAATCATCTCCTCTCTTAATCTCCTCAGGCCCATATACAGGGAAACCGCATCGTACGGGCACTTCGGGAGGAGTAATCCCGAATTCACATGGGAAAAAACGGACAAGACGAAGGACCTGGCCAAGGCCGCATCCTGACGTCTTCAGAACCACCTTATAGACACACCAAACGGAGGCAATAAATAATGACCTACGACGTAAAAGACCTTGCACTGGCAAAGGAAGGGAAGCTCAGGGTAGAATGGGCTGCCGAGGAAATGCCCGTGCTCGCGCTCATACAGGAAAGATTCAAAAAAGAGAAGCCGCTAAAGGGCGTAACCATCGCAGCGTGTCTTCACGTAACGACCGAAACGGCGAACCTCGCCATAACCCTTAAGGACGGGGGCGCCAACGTAGCGCTTTGCGCATCGAACCCCCTCAGCACACAGGACGACGCCGCGGCCTATCTCGTAAAGGATCACAAGATTTCGGTCTTCGCTATAAAGGGCGAGGACACGAAGACCTATTACAAGCACATTAACAGCGTCCTCGACCTCTCGCCCCAGATCACGATGGACGACGGGGCCGACCTCGTTTCGACCCTCCACAAGGATAAAAGGGACAAGCTCAAAGGCCTTATCGGCGGCACCGAAGAGACGACGACCGGCGTTATACGTCTAAGGAGCATGGCCGAAAGCGGGGTACTCGAATACCCGATAATCGCTGTTAACGATGCCAAGACGAAGCACTTTTTCGACAACCGCTACGGCACCGGGCAGAGCACGCTCGACGGCATCATCAGGGCAACCAACAGGCTCATATCCGGGACGACCTTCGTCGTCTGCGGATACGGATGGTGCGGCAAGGGGCTCGCCATGAGGGCCAGGGGCCTCGGCGCCAACGTCGTCGTAACGGAAGTCGACGAGCTCGCCGCGCTCGAAGCCGTCATGGACGGATTCAGGGTCATGCCGATGGCGGACGCCGCGAAGATAGGCGACTTTTTCTGCACCGTAACGGGTAACATTCACGTAATAAGAAAAGAACACTTCAAGCTCATGAAGGACGGGGCGATCATCTCCAACTCCGGCCACTTCAACGTCGAGCTCGACCTCGAAGGGCTCGCCGAGATAGCCAAGGGCAAGAGGAAGATAAGGGAGTACGTTGAAGAATACACGCTTGCCAAGGGAAAGCGGATTAACGTTCTCGGTGACGGAAGATTGATAAATCTCGCCGCCGCCGAAGGCCACCCGTCGAGCGTTATGGACATGAGCTTCGCGAACCAGGCCCTCTGCGCCGAATATGTGGTGAAGAATGCCAAGAAGCTCGAAAAGCGCGTTTACGACGTCCCGGCAGCGGTGGACCAGTCCGTCGCGCGCATAAAGCTCAAGGCCAAGGGCGTGAAGATAGACAAGCTCACCCCCGAGCAGAAGAAGTACCTCAGCTCCTGGGAAATGGGCACCTGATATAGTAAAATGATTTCAAATGGATGACCTTCTCGACTCATTCCTTTCGTATCTCGTGGTTGAAAAAGGTCTTTCTGAAAATACGCTTGAATCTTATGGGAGGGACCTTAAAAAGTTCCTCCTTTTTATTAAATCCAGGGGCACAACCTCGGCCCGCGAAATCAAGTACGGCGATATACTCGACTTTATGGCCCGTTCCCGCGAGGAAGGGCTCAACGCAACGACCATAGTCAGGAGCATGGTCTCGGTGAAGCAGTTCTTCAAGTACCTTCTGTCCGAGAAGGTCCTCTCCGAGGACCCGACCGCTCACATCAAAACCCCGAAGATGAAAAAGGCGATACCGGGCGTCATTTCGCTCGACGACGTCGAGAGCATCCTCGGCGCCCCCGACGAGTCCACGCACGAGGGGCTCCGCGACGCCGCCATGCTCGAGATACTCTACGCCACCGGCATAAGGGTGTCCGAGCTCATAGGGCTCAAGCTGAACGACGTCAATTTCGAGCTCGGGTTCGTCGTCGTTTACGGCAAGGGGTCCAAGGAGCGCGTCGTTCCCATAGGCGACAAGGCCCGGGAGAAGCTCCTTTCGTACCTCCGCGATTCGAGGCCGGCGCTCCTCAAGGGCCGGGAAGCGAAGGCCCTGTTCGTTACCAGACGAGGCGGGGGAATGACGCGCCAGGGGTTCTGGAAGATTATAAAGGCCCAGGCCCTAAAAGCCGGCGTCACGAAGAAAATAAGCCCCCATACGCTCCGGCATTCCTTCGCGACCCATCTTCTGGAGCGCGGGGCGGACCTCCGGACCATACAGGTCATGCTCGGGCACTCCGACATTTCGACAACCCAGATTTACACCCACGTCGAGAGCGAAAGGCTCAAGGAAATACACAAAAAATATCACCCGAGATCGTAATCTCCCCGGAATCGAGTATATTATTGTCCATCTGTAACGGCTCACACAAACCATGAATTTCGACTTTCTCAAGAACATTGACCTCCTTTTGATACAGGCGCCGGTGATACTCCTGTCGCTCACCGTGCACGAATATTTCCACGGCTGGACGGCCAACAAGCTCGGCGATCCTACGGCAAAGATGCGGGGGCGGCTCACGCTCAACCCCATTGCGCACCTCGACATCCTGGGGACGATACTCATGTTCATAGTCGGCTTCGGGTGGGCAAAGCCCGTCCCGATAGATCCCCGGAATTTCAAGGACCCGAAGAAGGACACTATACTCGTCGCGATAGCGGGCCCGCTTTCGAACCTCGCCATGGCGCTCGCGGCAGGGCTCGCGCTAAGGTTTATGATCCCCAAGCTGGTGAGCGGCGAGATAAGCTCTGAAGGGATTTATTCGGTAATTGTAATAATTCTCATACTGACCCTCGTCTACGGCATCGCCCTTGCCGTATTCAACATGATTCCGATACCGCCGCTCGACGGCTCGCGTGTGCTTTACGGGATCCTCCCCGACCGCTACGCCTACGCCTACAGCAGGTTCGAGCCCTACGGTGTCTTCTTTCTCTTCGCGCTCTTCATATTCGGCGGCGGGATATTCAAATACCTCCTCGTCCCCCTCTCTTATCTATCCGTTATGCTCTCGGGGTACACTTACAGCACGCTTTGGGGTATTATAAGCGCATTGCTGAAATGAACCGGAACCCAGAACACGAAGCGGAATCGATGCAGACCCGTGAGCCATGCCTCGTAAGGGTGCAGCTCTTCGAGGGCCCGCTCGACCTCCTGCTCCACCTCATCAAGAAAAACGAAGTAGACATTTACGACATCCCTATCGCCGTAATCACGGAGCAGTACATCGAGTACCTCGAATTCATGAAGGATATCGATCTTCAGGTCGTCGGAGAATATCTCGTCATCGCGGCCGAGCTTAGCCTGATTAAATCACGAATGCTGCTCCCGAAGCCGGTCATCGAGGAGGACGAAACCGACCCCCGCGCCGAGCTCGTAAAGAGACTCATCGAGTACCAGAAGTATAAGGACGCGGCGTCCGACCTCATCGAAAGGCCCATACTCGGGCGCGACGTGTTCAAGAGAGACTTCGACGGCTCCGAGGTCATCGTCGAGGAAGAGATAGAGCTCGTCCCCGTTAGCCTCTGGGCGCTCATAGAGACCTTCCGCGAGTTTTATAACCGGAGGAGCCACCTCTGGACGGAAGATATAGTCTACGAGGTCGAGAGCGTCACGATCGAGGAAAAGATACACGAGATAACTTCGAGGCTCCGCGAGAGGCGCACCATGAAGTTCACCGAATTCCTCGACGACTGCTCGTCGAAATTCGACCTCGTCCTGACGTTCCTGGCGATACTAGAGCTCGCGAGGATGGAGAACATCTGGGTCTCGCAGGAAGGCCACGAAGGCGACATTATACTATCCCACCACAGCGGAGAGAACGAGTTTGGAGCCTAACGACACCACCGACATCAAAAAGGCCATAGAGGCCGTGATATTCATATCAGACCAGCCCGTCACAGTAGACAAGCTTATGCAGGTCTTCACGGAGATCGAGCGCGCCGACATCAAAAAGCACGTGAAGGAGCTCATAGAAGAGTGGTCCGAATTCGGCCGAGGGTTCAGGCTCGAGGAAGTGGCCGGCGGCTTCCAGTTCAGGACCAACCCGGTCCACTCCGAATTCATAGCGAGCTTCAACAAGAAGGTCCGGAAGTTCAGGCTAAGCCGCGCCGCGCTCGAAGTGATAGCCATAATCGCCTACAAGCAGCCGGTGACGAAGGTCGAAGTCGAGAGCATAAGGGGCGTCGATTCCTCCGGCGTCATCAACGCCCTTCTCGAAAGACGAATACTCGAAATAAAGGGACGGAAAGAGGTCATCGGCAAGCCCTTCCTCTACGGGACGACCGAGGAGTTCCTCGAAGTGTTCGGGCTCAAGAGCCTGAGCGACCTTCCTACGCTTAAGGAAATAGACGACATCAGCAAGAACCTCGACCCCGGCATATCCCAGAACCCCGAGGTCGCCGCCGAATGACGCGGCCCGGCATGGAGGCGTAGTCCATGGCCCGGGACGAAACCTTCGGCGGGATAAGAGAGCTCCTCTCCGAATCCGGATTCAACATATTCCTCAAAATAAAAGCCTCGGATTACGACGGCTCGATTGGGCCTGACAGAAAGGCCGGCGCTATCATGACCGATGCGAAATCTATCATACTTGTCGGCTTCGGCGGGAACTCCTTCTGGAAGATTTTGAGCACGTATCTCGACAGGAATCCGGGCTTCCGCGAGAAACACACGGACCTCATCGACACCTACACCGTCCTCAACGTGGCCCGTGCGGGTGAGACGCTCGGCGCGGCCGGGGTACGTTACACGCTCGCATACCCCTTCGGCGAGAACGCCCTATGCCTCGACTTCGCCGCGCTCGGCAGGCTCGGCGGCGCGGGCGTCGGCAGCCTCCTCGGAATACTGATTAACCCCGTCTTCGGCACGTGGATGTCCCTACGGGCCGCCATAATCACAGACGCCGAGTTCGCCGAATACGACGGCCCGCTCGAGGGGTTCGACCCCTGCCCTTCCTGCGACAAGCCCTGCATTGCGGCCTGCCCCGCGCACACGGTGTCCGAAAACGGATGGGACTGGCGGGCGTGCATGGAGTGGCGGCTCGATACGGACGTCTGCTCCGAAAGGTGCGCCTCGCGCGTCGCCTGCCCCTGGGGGAGCCGTGAGAGATACAGCCCCGAGCAGATGGCCTATCATCATTCCTTCGTTTTAAAGAGCGTCCGGGCCTGGTTTGCGAAGCACCCCGGGGCATAGACGCCCCCGGAAAAAGACAACGCCCTAAAATACCGGTAGAATTAAGCCGGTTAAATAACCTGAATCCATAAATAATAAAAACGGAAAACACGCCGCGCGTCCGCGACGGACAAGCGGGACACGAAAACCCACATGAAAAAGAATAAAGCCGCGGCCGAGCGCAAGAACCTTCCGCTCGTCGCAATAATCGGAAGACCGAACGTCGGAAAATCCACACTCTTCAACCGCCTCATTGGCGAGAGAAAGTCCATAGTCGAGGACATCCCCGGGGTCACGAGGGACAGGATATACGCCGACGCCGAATGGGACGGGAGGGAATTCAGCCTCGTCGATACTGGCGGGTTCGACCCCGAGGACGAGGAGCTATATCCGTCTCTCATAAAGAACCAGATAACGATAGCGCTCGACGAAGCCGAGGTCATAATCTTCGTCCTGGACGGCAAGGAAGGCGTAATGCCGCACGACTCCGACGTCGTCGGGCTCCTCCGAAGATCGGGGAAGCCCGTCATCTACGCGGTAAACAAAATAGACCACGCAAAGCATGAGCAGGCTGCCCTCGAATTCCATTCGCTCGGCATCGAGGACTACATCGAGATATCGGCCCTTCAGGGCCGGAGGATAAACGAACTCCTCGACAGGATCGTCGAGCTCCTCCCCGAGGGCGAAGAGCCGGGGGAAATAGAAGACGACGACGGCACGATAAAAATAGCAGTCCTCGGAAAACCGAACGTCGGGAAATCGACGCTCGTTAATAAGATCATCGGCAAGGAAAGGTCAATAACGAGCCCGATTCCCGGTACGACGAGGGACACCATTGACACACTCATCGAACGCGACGGAAAGCCCTATCTCATAATCGACACGGCAGGCATAAGGCGGAGGTCGAAGATAAGCTTCTCCGTCGAGCGTCACAGCGTGTTCCGCGCAATAAGGGCGATGGAAAAGGCGGACGTCGCGCTTTTGATGATAGACGCCGAGGAAGGCCCGACGCACCAGGACGCTCGCCTCGCGGAGCTCATAGCCGACAAGGGACGCGCGTGCATAGTGCTCCTGAACAAATGGGACCTCGTCCCGCGCGAGATAGCCGAGACGCCCGACATCGAGGGCATACTCATAGAACGCCTCCACGCCGTCTCTTACGCCCCCATCATGATAGTATCCGCGTTCACGGGAAGAGGCGTCGAGAAGATATTCCAGAAGGTGAACGAGGTCTACGAGAACTTTTCGTGCCGTATTCCGACCAAGACCCTCAATCTATTCCTTAAGCGAATAACCGGCTCGAACCCGCCGCCCATCTACAAGGGAAAGGAGATAAAGTTCTACTACATTTCCCAGCCGCTAACTCAGCAGCCGACGTTCGTCATCTTTACGAACGATATAAAAGGAGTCCCCGACAACTACAAACGCTTTCTCGAATCGCGTATGCGTGAGGAATTCACCCTCGAAGGCACGCCGGTCAAAATACTGTTCCGCTCGGCGCGCAACAAAGACTAAAAATAGAAAGGCTCCTTACCTATTTTTAAGGCGTCCTGCCCAGGGCGAGGAATATGTTCTTCTCCACCTCGCGCGCGACGGCCTCGGCGGAGAATTTCGCGATCACGCGCTCGCGCCCGGCTTCGCCCATCCTCTTTCTGAGGTCCGTGTCGATGGCGAGCTTCGCTATAGCCTTTCCCATCTCCTCCGTATCCCCCGGCCCGCAAAGTATCCCCGTAACGCCGTCGTCCACCGCCTCGACTATTCCGCCCGCCGCCTTGAACGCGACTACGGGCAGCGCGAAAGACATCCCCTCGATGACCGAGCGCGGGAACGGGTCGGGATAGTTCGACGGGATGACGAACACGTCGAAGTCCTTAAGACACGGCCTCACGTCATCCCTGTACCCGGTGAATATGAAATTCTCTTCGAGCCCCTTTTCGGCGACGAGCTTTTTCAGGTAAGCCAGATGATCGCCCTCGAAGAAGTAAGGGGTATCCCCGACGATTACGAATTTGAGCCCCCCTTCCCTCCCGCCGTATTCCCTTATCGCAACGGCGGCTGCCTCGATGAAAAGGTCGTACCCCTTCCGCGGCACTATCCTCCCAGTGCTGCCGACGACTACCGTTCCTTCCGGGATGTCGTACGCATCCCTCAGCCCCCCTACAGTCTTGACCGGGTCGTAATCGCTTACGTCCGTCCCGTTGTAGACGACCGTTATCTTGTCCCTGCCGTACGGGAACTGCGCGGCGGCCGCGCCGGATACGCAGATGATGCGCTTTACAGACGGCAGCGCCGCGAGCGAGTTGATAATGGTCCCGAGGAGCCGCGTCTGCTGTATGTTCCTTACGTGCCACACGACTGGCCTCCCGTTTATGAGCCCCATCATCGCCCCGACCACCTTTGCCTGCGTCCCGTTGCAATATATGACGTCTATCTTGTGCCGCCTCAGCCACACGGGCGACGTGACGACGAGGGACGCGAGGTCGAAGATGTTCAAAACGAGCGACGCGATGCGCGCGAGCACGCCCCCGCCCGAGAACCATGGCCGCTTCAGATTCTCGGGGAACCTCCCGTCGATAATGATATTTTCGTAGAGTCCCGCGGCCTTGAGCCGCTCCGAGAACACGTCGTCCTTGGGTATGAGGACGCACGGCGTCAGCTTCCCCCTGTCGATGAACTTCAGGATATAATAAAGGCTCTTTCCGGGGCCTCCGTCCCTTATCGAATGGTTGATGAAAAGTACTCTCGGGGATGAATCCATGAACGCACCTTCTTACAAGCTATGCTATCGTACCATGAGATGCACGGTGCCGCTAATGACCCCTTATGAAATTTACGGACGTGTGGGTATAATATAAAATTAAGGAATTTGAGGATTTACCGGCCGGAAATAAAGGAGGATCAATGTTTAAAGGCTGCGGAAGGATTCTACCCAAAGGGGTGATTGCCATCCTCGCGATTGCGTTGTTCGCCATAGGCGGCTGCGACGTGGAATTCGGAGGCGGAGGCGACAACGGCGGAGGCGGAGGCGGTGGCGGTGGAAGCGAGATAGAAACCATCCAGGGCTCTGTAGTGGATGTAATCCCGGACGAGCCCCTCGAAGGCATCATCGTGGACGTCTCCGTGGACGGCATCGATCTCGAAACAGGCGTTACGGACGACGGGGGTTTCTTTTCGATCGAGGGCCCCATAGCCGGAACGGCGCTCCTCGAATTCACGAGCGAATCGGGGATGCTCCTCGGTTCGTACGGGGTCGAGATTTTTCCAACGGCCATAGTCGAGCTGGGCGACATCACGCTCGAAAACGGCGTAGTCAAGCTCGATAATACCAATCCCGAAGTCACCTTCGACGCCGAAGTAACACAGAACAACTGCACCGGTAATTCCGGCTCTATGCAGGTCGAGGCCAGAAACGACCAGGGCACCAGGGTTGCCGTAGTTCAGATATCCAACTCGACTGACATAATAATAGACGGCGACGAAGTGGACTGCGAGGATATAATAGTGGGACGAAATGTCGAAATACAGGGCGACCTCATATCCAGCAGCACAGTAGACGCTTCCCGCGTCGAAATCAACTAGTCATGAGCAGGTTTAAAACGGTGCTGAAGACAAAACACCGATCGGTTAACCGGTGAACAGGAATTACTTTTCGTCGAGGGATTTGACCTTCTTCTCGAGCTCCTTGATTTTCTCCATAAGAAGATCGACTTCGTTCACCTTCTCCGCGTAGGGCGTGGCGGCCTTGTGTTCGGCCGCCGAATCCCCGTCGGGTTTTTGAGAGCCTGCGCCCGGCATGAAATCACCCGGCTTGAAGTTCTCCATATCCGGCGGCATCGGCATACCGGGCGGGAACCATCCCATCTCCTGCCAGAGCTTTACGTTCTTCTTGAAGTTCTCCTGGACCGAGAAATAAGGCTGGAACATCATAAGGAAGTAGTTCTCGAAGAAATCCTTGGCGACCTTGTTGCCGTACTTTATTAGCATGTGCAAAAACGAAACCGGAAGTATGTCTTCCTTGTTCTTTTCGCTTTCGAGAACAACCTGAATAAGTATGACTTTGGATATGTCGGCCCCGGTCTGGGAATCGATGACTTTTACCTCGTTCCCATCGCGAATGAGCGCGGCGATATCTTCCAACGTAACGTGGCGTTTGTTGGTCGAATCATAGAGCCTTCGGTTGCTGTATTTTTTTATAGTAACCTGGCCGGGCGTTTCGCTTTCCTGTTTACCGGGCATAAGTATTATAATTATTCGAAGAAACGGCGCACAGTCAAGAAACATGAAAATTAGACACTTGACAATTTCCCTGAAAAAAAGGAATATTTTATACAATATACAAATACCAGGCAGGTGTGACAGGAGCATTCGGCATGACCGGCAAGCCTTATCAGATATGGTTCGATGGTGAGTTCGTCTCGTGGGAAGACGCGCAGGTACACGTACTTACTCACACACTTCACTACGGCGTCGCGGCCTTCGAGGGGATTCGCGCATACAGATGCACCGGCGAACGTTCGGCGGTGTTCAGGCTTCCGGAACATGTGGACAGGCTCTACGCATCGGCGCATATAGCCCGTATAGACATACCCTTTTCGAAGGAAGAGACTCATAACGCAATTGTTGAGCTTCTGAACGTAAATTATCTCGAAGAGGCGTATATACGTCCGATAGCCTACATCGGGGGGGGCAAAATAGGCCTTCATCCGGGCGACAATCCCATTCACCTTGCCATCGCGGCATACCCGTGGGGGACGTATCTGGGCGAAGGCGCGCTTTCCAAGGGTATAAGCGCCAAGGTCTCGTCCTATACAAGAATGGGCGTAAATTCGTTCATGACCAAGGCCAAGCTTAGCGGCAACTACGTCAACTCGGTCCTCGCCAAGGTCGAGGCCACATCCTACGGCTCGGACGAAGCCATACTGCTGGACAGCGAAGGCTACGTTGCCGAGGGCTCCGGCGAGAATATATTCATAGTCCGAAACGGCAAGCTCAAAACCCCTCCCCTCACATCCATACTAGAGGGCATAACCAGGGATTCCGTAATGAAAATCGCCCAGGACGAGGGCATAGAGGTCGAGGCAGAGCGTTTCACGCGCGACGAGCTCTACATTGCGGACGAGGCTTTCTTCACAGGAACTGCCGCCGAGATCACCCCCATCAGGGAAGTGGACAAGCGCACGATCGGCAAGGGAAAGCCCGGCCCGATAACCAAGAGGCTCCAGTCCAGGTTCTTCGACATCGTGGAAGGAAAGGACCCCAAGTTCATCGACTGGCTGGAATTTTTTTCGGCGGCTCCCCCTCTCAATATCAAGAGCGAATCCAAGTAACAAGGGCCCGGACAGATAAACTTCTCAGGGATATGGAAATACAGTAGAGTTGTGCCTTGTGGGGTTTATTTGACGTCGATTTTGTACGGCATGACCGCAAAGAAGCTCTCCCGCGTGAGCGTCTCCGCAAGATCCATAAGAAACGCAGCCCGGCCCGAGAATGCCCCGGCCCCATATAACGAAGCCAGCCTGAGCCCGCGCTCGACGGAATAATACTTTACGTGCGTGCTCCTCACGTCCTCTATCCCGGCTTCCTTCGAGGCGATCTCTATGGCGTCGTGAAGTCCGCCGAGCTCGTCTACGAGGCCGAGCCCCTTCGCCTGCGCCCCGGTCCACACCCTGCCCCCGGCGGCAGATTCGGCCCGCTCCCTGTCCATTCTACGGCCTTCTGATACGGAATCGACGAATGTGTCATAGTAGGTCCTCAGCATCTCGTCGAGCCTCTTCTCCTCGTCCTTGGTAAACCCCCTGGCCGAAGAATACATGAGAGAATGTTTCGACGACGGCAGCAGCTCGGTGCTGATTCCGAGCTTCTTCTTGAGCCCGCTCACGTCGAACTTCCCGTAAACGATGCCTATAGAGCCCGTGAGCGTCATCGGGTCGGCGACTATAGAGCGCGCCCCGAGGGAAATTAGATATCCCCCCGACGCCGCAACGTCCGACATGGACACTACTACCGGTATCTTCTCCGATATACGCTTCAGCTTTTCCCTTATCACGTCCGAGGCGATGCCCGAGCCGCCAGGCGACGATATCCTCAGGACGAGCGCCTTTACGCTTTTATCCTTCGATAGCTGCCCGAGGAGCTTCAATACGGGGCCTGAACGGATGGTCTTCGCGCCAGATCCCCTTCCGGAGCCGCTGGTTATCGCGCCAGTGCAGGCTAGGACGGCAACCACGGGCGAAGAGCCTGCGAACACCCTTCCAAAACTTGAAAGCTTTTCTTTAAGTTTAATATATCTATTGTATTTACGGGTAGATACAGCGCGCACTTCAAGTCCCGTTTCATCCCCGGCCCTGTCCCTGATATCGCCCTCATAGGCTATTCCATCGACGAGATTCTCCGAAATAGCCTCTTTCGCGGTGTATGGCGCACGGTCCATCTTCTTTTTTACCTCGCCCGGACCCATGCCCCGCCCCTCGGCCACGGCGCTTTCGAGTTCGACCGAAAGGCTCCCCAGTATGGATTCCATCATCTCCCTGTGGGCAGGCGACATGGAATCCCTCGTGAATGTGTCCTTGGCGCTTTTGTAATCGCCCAGGCCCTTTATTTGGGCGTCTATGCCGAGCTTCGTAAGGGTGTCCTTAAAGAACGAGACTTCCGCTGCCAGGCCGACCAGGTTCAAGGTCGCCCATGGGGAAACGTAGATCTTATCCCCGGCCGACGCCAGCAGATATTCGACGTTACCGCAGTCTTCGAGGTATACGATTATCTTTTTTCCTGCTGATTTTAACCCGGCGAGCCGTCTACGTATGGAATTCGCACGCCCGACGCCTATATTGAGCGTCTTGATGCGTACTATGACGCCGCGTATGTTCTCCGCCTGTTCGGCAGCCGCGAGTATCCGCTCGATGTCTCCCGAGGAAAGCGGGAGCTCCCCGCCTATAAAGCCGAGCATCTTTTTCCCGGGCTCGTCCGGGATATCGCCCGAGAGCTCGAGATCCAAAAAGTTATAGCGTCCCACAGGACTCAAAGGATTCATACCTGTACCGTCCGTAACGAAAACTTGAGAGTATGTATATTAGTATGCCGGACTAATCCTAAAGACCGAGGATATAATCCAGTATCGTCCTCACGCCGAACCCCGTCCCGCCTTTCGGGTAGAACTCCCCTTCCCTTTCCGCGTAGGCAGGCCCGGCAAGGTCGATGTGTGCCCACGGGGTCTCGCCAACGAAGTTTTCGAGGAACATCGCCGCCGTTATCGCGCCGCCCCACCTGCTGCCGGCGTTCTTTATGTCGGCGACGTCGCTCCTTATCTCCGGCCTCAGCTCATCGTCCAGCGGAAGCTCCCATATCTTCTCGCCGGCCGCCCTCGAAGCCTCGAGTATCTTCGCCGCGAGCTTAGGGTCGTTGCTCATAAGGCCGGCCGTATAAAGGCCGAGGCCCACGATGCAGGCCCCCGTAAGGGTCGCCATGTCAACGATCTCGGCCGCCTTCAGCTCGACGGCGTACGACAGCGCATCCGACAGAACCACCCTTCCCTCGGCGTCGGTGTTTATGACCTCTATCGTCTTTCCGTTGTACGCCTTGATGACGTCGTCCGGCTTATAGGCCTTGGGGCCGGTCATGTTCTCGCACGACGCTATGAGCCCGTGGACCCTGACGCCCGGCTTTAAGGCAGGAAGGGCCTTCATCACCCCGAGCACCGCCGCCGCGCCCGCCATGTCCATCTTCATCGTACGCATGCTGTCAGCGGGCTTTATGCAGAGTCCGCCCGAATCGAACGTGATGCCCTTTCCGACTATCGCTATGGTCTTGGTCGGTTTTTTAGAGGGCTCGTATGTGAGATGAATAAACCTCGGCTCCTGGTCGCTCCCGCTCGTTACCGCCTGGATGCCGCGCATCCCGCGCCTGTCTATTTCCTCCGGGCCGAATATCTCGCACTTAAGGCCGCCCTCTATGGCTATGCCCTCGGCGGTCTCGGCGAGCTTCGTCGGGGTCATGTAAACAGGGGGCTCGTTCACGAGATCGCGAACGAGATTCGTCGACTCTCCTACTGCCCTTGCGAGGCCGGTCTCCGTGGCGAGCCGCCTTTCGGTGAGACCGTCCGAGGAGAGCACTATCTCCTTTAGCCTGCTCCCTTCCTCGCCGTTCGTCTTGTACTTACCAAACTCGTATGCGCCGAGGTAGAGTCCCTCCGAGAGCGCCCTCACGTAACCCGATTTGTTCGAGAAACTCGGGCTGAAGGCTATAGACGCCGACGATTTCCTGAGCCTCTTGGCCGATACGATCCCAGCTTTTCTTAAAGTGACCCCGCCCAAACCGCGCTTCTGCCCGAGCCCGACAACGAGGACGCGCTTTGCCCCTATGCGCCCGAAGGTCGAGCCCAGAAGGACCGCTTTCCCCGCTTCCCCGTCGAATTTCTCTGCCTCGATCAGCGTCTTCAGCTCGCCGCCCAGGGCTCTATCGATTTCCTTCAAATCGCCCGAGATACCCTCGCCCTTTGGCATCCCCAGGACTAGAGCATCTGCTTTAACTTTCTTTATGTTTTCCTTTCCGATTATAAATTTCAATTGTTATATGCTCCTTCGCTCTATATATTATTTAATAGCAGAACGGATTATCTAATCTTAGCATACAGGTACATAATTGTAAGCCCGTGGAGCCAAACCCGATTTTACCGAAAACCCTTTATTTTTCGAATGTATGAAGCAGGTTTGATGTGTCTATATACAATAAAAGTTATTTAATATACCGAATTGAAAATTTCGCTGGCTCCGGCTACTAATATTAGGTAAATTAATACTGAACATAAAATCTTTAAATTTAGTAAGGAGGTAATTGTAATGGGTTGCCCGTACAAAGCAATTGCTGATGATACGAGAAGGAAGATCCTCGAGTTTTTAAGCGAGGGTGAAAGCGCTGCGGGAGATATCGCAAGCAAGTTCGATATATCCAAGCCTGCCATTTCTAATCATCTCAAGATTTTGAAGGAAGCCGATATTGTCAACGAGCGCAAGGTCAGACAAAACCGGCTATATTCCTTGAACAGCGAGAAGATAGATAACATGAAGTTCTTTCTCACCTCGCTGACAGGGAAAGACAGCCAGAATGTGAGAGCTTGACGGCCGGAATACAAGCGCATTGCGAAGATGCGTTCGCTCTACGGCTTTCAATCTAAATTCAATCGACG
This sequence comes from Candidatus Dadabacteria bacterium, assembly GCA_050247635.1. Classification (GTDB taxonomy): domain Bacteria; phylum Desulfobacterota_D; class UBA1144; order Nemesobacterales; family UBA2774; genus JADLGH01. The sequence goes on from JBFWTW010000018.1 coordinate 20,679, forward strand.
ATAGGCCGTTTCCGGTACGAGCTCCCGGAAGCGGCCTTCTATCTTTAAGGCCCGCGAAGGCAGCCGCCGCTGCCGAACGGAACCAGCTCGGCCGACCCCGGAGAAGTGTTATGCCCGGAATAGTATCTGCAGGGACCAGTGACGCTCCTCATGCGTACTCACAGACGGAGCTCAAGAAGCTTGCGCGAGCGCTCTTTCTCAAAAAAGGCCGGGATTTCGGAAGGCTTCTCGACGTCTTCGAGAACTCCCTCATAGACTCCCGCCACTTTATAAATTCGGCCGAATGGTTCGAAACGCCGAAGAGCTTTAAGGAAAGGTCGATAACTTACGCCGAGAACGTAGCCGCGCTGTCGGTCCCGGCGATAAAAGCCTGCATCGAAAGCGCCGGGGCCAGCCTCGGCGACTTCGATCACATAATCTTCGTCACCAGTACCGGCATCTCCGCCCCCTCGGCCGACGCTCTTATACTGAACCGGCTCGGGCTCGACAGGCACGTCAAACGAACCCCTATCTGGGGGCTCGGGTGCGCTGGCGGCGCGGCGGGCATGAGCAGGGCGTTCGAGTACGCCAGGGCATTTCCCGAAAGCGCCGTCCTTCTCGTGGCGGCCGAGATGTGCAGCCTCGCCTTTCACGGCGACGATTACTCGAAGAGTAACGTCGTCTCGCTCGCCCTCTTCTCCGACGGGGCGGCGGCCGTGCTCGTTGCGGGCGAGAAGCACCGCCTCTACGGGAAATCGAAGGTGCGCATGACTCGCACCCTTTCGACCACCTGGCCCGACACGCTGGGCATAATGGGCTGGGAGGTCGTTGACGACGGCCTCCGGGCCATATTCAGTAAAGAGATACCGGGCATAGTCAGGGGCAGGATCAGGGAGAATTTAGACGAGCTCCTTGGTGCGGGCGGTTTTTCTGTTTCGAGCCTTGGCCACTTCGCAGTCCACCCGGGCGGGCCCAAGGTGCTCAGCGAATACGAGACGGCCCTTGGGCTCGACGAAGGCGCTTTCGAATATTCGAGGAAGGTCCTTCGCGAGCACGGCAACATGTCTTCCCCGACGGTACTCTACGTCTTAAGAGAGATCCTCGACGGAGAGGATTTCAAGGAAAACGAGTACGGCGTTATCTCGGCCCTCGGCCCGGGGTTCAGCTCCGAGCTCGTACTTTTCGAATCCGCATGAAGATATTCCTCCTGTTTCTCACATTCGTGATCCTCCAGCGGCTCAGCGAGCTCATGCTCGCGAAGAGAAATGAGAGGACGGTACGCAGCGAAGGGGCCGTCGAATACGACGCCGGGGGCTACAGGGTCATCGTCCTCATGCATACGGCGTTCCTCGTATCGTTCGCGGCAGAGTACCTCCTCCTTGGAAGGTCGCTATCTCCTTACTGGCTCCCGCTCCTATGCGTTTTCGTCGCTGCGCAGCTCCTCCGGTACTGGGCCATACGGAGCCTCGGAAAATTCTGGAACACGAGGATTCTGATAGTGCCCGGCGAGAGGCTCGTCACGAAGGGCCCCTACAAATATCTAAGGCATCCAAACTACGTATCGGTCGTGATAGAAATCGCGGTCATACCGCTTATATTCTCGTGCTACATCACGGCAGTGGTATTTACCGTGCTTAACCTGCTCGCCCTCCGAAGACGGATACGCATAGAAGAGAGCGCCCTTTCGAGCCTCGATAAACCCCTATAATCCCATTCCAGGCAATGACTCGGAGGTATGCCCGGGACGTCCCGAACAGGCGATTTGCCCTATGCGAAATACCCGTCATATATGCGCTTTGAAAGATAAAACATATATACCTTATAGCTTCGATATGGGGTTGATTGAGGATGTAATTATAGCCCGGATATACGCTCTATGCTTTTCCGGCCGATTTGGGCCTATTTTTCCTTTAAGTTTTTCGCAAAACCTATACTTTACATTAGGGGGCACTTATCTTGTAATTACAGAGGGTTATTCAGAGTACCTGTTTTCCGTCTTTAAAATCAAAACCGGGAAATATTCAAACATAAAGAAGCGCAAAAACAGTTAACTACAACACTTAAGTTATTTATTGGTGCAATTATAGGCTATTACAATCACTGATTAATGTATTTTGTGAGATTGTTTCCACCTCTAAAGTTCCACATTAGCTACCCTAAAGCGGCATTTCAAGAGATCTTCAAGTGTTGTATAAGATATGCCCCACTCATCGGCAATAACGGCAATGAGAAATATTATATATATCTACAATATGTAATAAACCCTATCGATACTCTTGGAAGTGATACTTACTCGACTCGCCTTTGAGTATAACTCCTCCCCAGCCCTATTAATCACTCAACGGTTCCCTTTCATTTCAGGATTTGCACAAGCGGGATAAGTGCCGAGAACCTGTGAACGGAGCGGCATCCAATGTATCTGCAAGTTAAAATACGGGGATCCCCCAAGAGATTCCGGATGATCGGCTCACTTGAACATTGACGCCGAAATAATATAGACTCTATTCAAGAACTGCTT
>JBFWTW010000019.1:0-22741 GCA_050247635.1 Candidatus Dadabacteria bacterium
TGCACGGCGCCGCGAACCTGGCCGTGGAGACGATGGAGTCCGTGAAGATGGCTCTTAGATCCTTGAGGGTGAATAAGTTCCGTACTTCTCTCACGCTGCTGGGCATCATTATCGGCGTCGCGGCCGTTATAACCATGCTCGCGATCGGCGAAGGCAGCAAGCGGGACGTGCTCGAAAGCATAAGCTCGCTCGGGACGAACATCCTGTACGTCCGGCCGGGCGGCGCGGGCATACGTGCGTCGGGCGACATTGCGACTCTCGTCCCCGCCGACGCTAAGGCGATCGGCGAGAGGCTCGATAATATAGTGACCGTCGTGCCGTCGCGGAGCAGCCGCAAGACGCTCCGTTTCGGCAATATAGATTACGCGACGACGGTGGAAGGCGTCGGGGCCGGTTTTCCGCTGGCGCGGGACTGGGCTGTAAAAGAGGGGACGTTCTTTACGGAGGCCGATGTCAATTCTTATTCGGCGGTGATCGTCGTCGGGACTACTGTGGTGGAGACTTTGTTCCCGCACGGCGAGGACCCTGTCGGGAAGTTTATTCTAGTCGGCAATATTCCGTTCGAGATTATCGGCGTCATGGAGTCCAAGGGCGCGGCCCCGTGGGGGAGCGACCAGGACGATACTGTATGGGTGCCCTACACGACCGGGCTGGTCCGCATATTCGGGTCGAATTATCTCACAGGGATCACGATAAAGGTAGAGGACGTGAGCCAGATAGAGGATACCGAAACGGGGATAAGCGAGCTTCTCCTTGTGCGGCACCGGACGGACGATTTTTCTGTGCGGAACACCGCGTCGTTCCTCGCGATGGCGACGGAGACTCAAAATACCCTTACCATACTGCTCGGCGCGGTTGCGGCGATCTCGCTCCTCGTCGGCGGCATCGGGGTTATGAACATCATGCTGGTGAGCGTCGTCGAGCGCACGAGAGAGATAGGCATCCGCATGGCGACGGGGGCGCGGCGGAGGGATATCCTCCTTCAGTTTAATACGGAGGCGTCGGTCGTGTGCACGATAGGCGGCATCGTAGGCGTCATACTCGGATACACGACAGGTATCATCTTGTCCTTTGTCGGGGTGAACATAGCGTTTACGCCGGGGCCGACCGTGCTGGCTTTCGCGTGCGCCGTGGGGACGGGGCTTTTGTTTGGTTACCTGCCGGCGCGTAAGGCGGCGCATCTGGACCCTGTAGTTGCATTGAGCTCGGAGTAAAACGTAATGAAAAAAATTATCGCAATATTACTGGGACCGGTGTTGTTCCTCACAGGCTGCTCTTTCGTGCCGGCCTATCAGCGGCCCGTCGTAGAGACGCCGCCCGCGTGGGGAGAGGCCGGGGTTCAGACGAACGTGGACATAGCCGCCGACTGGTGGGAGTCTTTTTCGAGCCCGGAGCTTAACGCCCTTATGGCGCGGGCGCTCGAATACAATACGGACCTTCTGGCCGGAGTGCAGCGCGTAGAGCAGGCGCGCGCTTCGCTCAAGATAGCCGGGGCGACGCTGCTACCGTCGGCTGGGCTCGGGGCGGACGCGGACTGGTCGAAGACCGTCCGGACAAGCGGCCGGAACAGCAGCGACACGTTCCTCCAGGCCGGGGTGGACGTATCGTACGAGCTGGATCTGTTCGGAGCGAACAGGGCGCAGGTACTCGCGGCGGAGGCCGGGCTCGACAGCTCGATATACGACCAGGGGGCGCTCGAGCTCGCCATCATGGGGGACGTGGCCACGGGATATTTCACGCTGGCGAGCCTCCGCGAGCGTCTTGCGCTGGCCGACGCCAACCTCGACATATCGCGTGAGGTTCTCCGCATTATCACGGCGCGTGTGCGCGAGGGGGCGGAATCGGAGATCGACCTCGCGCAGCAGCGGACGGCGGTAGCCTCCACCGAGGCGGCGAGGGCCGTGATCGCGGAGCGGATTAAGAACGCGGAGAATGCGCTTGCGGTGCTCTTAGGCGCGCCGCCGCAGACTATCATCGTCGATCGGGAGAATCTCGACGGGGTGAACGTGCCGGACGTAGCGCCGGGGCAGCCGTCGGAGCTTCTCGAACGGAGGCCGGATCTACTCGCGGCGGAGGCTTCGCTGATCGCGGCCAACGCCAACATCGGCGTCGCGAAGGCGGCTTTCTTCCCGTCGATCTCGCTCGGCGCGGGGGACCTGCTTTCGACGACGGGTTTCGGCGACCCGGCGACGATGGTGCTATCTCTCGCAGCTTCGATAGCGCAGCCGATATTCGAGGGGGGGAGCCTAGAGGGCGGGCTCGAGCTGGCGACGGCGGAGCAGAGGGAGCTGGCGCAGCTATACTTCGGGAGCGTCCTGACGGCGTTTCAGGAGGTGGAGGACGCGCTGGCGGCTGTGAAGTACACACGTGAGCGGGAGATTTCTCTTAAAACAGCTATGGAGCAGGCGCAGCGCGCGTACAGCCTTTCGCTCAGAATGTACGATGCGGGGGCGATAGATTTTCAGACGCTGCTAGATACACAGAACGCGCAGCTCGTAACCGAGGACGAGTACGCGCAGGCGAAGCTCGCGCGCCTGACGGCGGCGGTGAACCTCTACAGGGCGCTCGGGGGAGGCTGGGTTTCTTCCGGCGAGGCCGAGGATTACTTGCAGGGCAGGAGCAGCCTCGTGGAGGAAGGCGGAGAGGCGGGGTTGTAGCTGAAAGGTTTATAAGGAACCGTATTTTATCCTGGGGCATATCCAAAGTTATTGTCGATCATTACACATCCCGAAAGCCGGCACAGGTTTTACGATGCCCGGATTGATATTATGCTAATCTTTATTTTATTAAAAACAGCACAGTTGGGTTACCTTGGCGACTTCAAACAAGAATTATTCGAAAATCGTAGTTTTGGGAGCCTCGGGTTACATCGGGGCGAGGCTGGTTTCTGAACTCCTCAAGCAAGGGTATTCGGTCAAGGCTTGCGGCAGGTCACTGCAGAAACTGATAAAGAGACCTTGGAAAGACGAGAAGAATGTCCAGTTGGCCGAGTTCGACGTCTTTGACGAGCAATCGTTAAGAAATGTAATCCACGATTCTGAAGTGGCGTACTACCTCTTGCACTCTATGGACCCGGGAGAAAGCGATTTTGCCGAAGCCGACAAGAGGGCCGCGGAGAACATGCTCAGGGCTGCGGAAGAGTCCGGAATAAAAAGAATAGTTTATTTAGGGGGATTGGGAGAGAAAGATCAAACGCTGAGCAAACATCTGCAATCCAGAATAGAGGTGGGTGAGATACTTCAATCGGGGAAAATACCGACTACTGTGCTGAGGGCCGCCATGATCATTGGGGCGGGAAGCGCTTCGTTCGAAATACTGAGGTATCTGGTAGAGCGGCTCCCCGTTATGATTACGCCGAAGTGGGTACGTACGGAGGCTCAGCCTATAGCCGTAAGAAATATGGTCAATTATCTCGTCAGGTGCCTGGAGGCTGAATCCACCGCGGGAAACACTTATGACATCGGGGGGCCGGATATCCTGAGCTATCAGGAACTCATGGAAATTTACTCGCGGGAAGCGGGGCTTTGGAAGAGATTGATCATTCCGTTTCCGGTTTTAACGCCAAGATTGAGCTCATACTGGATTCACCTTGTGACGCCTGTCCACTCCTCCATCGCAAGACCGTTGGCACAGGGCCTCAGCAATAAGGTGGTTTGCCTCGAGAATCGAATACGTGACGAAATACCGCAGGAGCTCCTGGATTGTAAGACGGCGATAAAGTTGGCGCTCGATCAGACGCAGCATAATTTGATGAGAGACGTAGATGACCATTCGGACTTAACTCCACCTCTGGAATGGACGTATCCCGGAGACGATGACTGGGCGGGGGGAAGCGTCTATGAAGACCACCGCGTGGTCGAGATAAAAGCAACACCGGAGGAAGTATGGAAGCCGCTCTTAAAAATCGGCGGCAAAAATGGATGGTACTATGCCGATTGGTTGTGGAAAATAAGGGGGTTGATGGACAACCTTGTAGGTGGTATCGGCATGAGGAAAGGAAGGACCGATCCCGATAATCTGAACGAAGGCGATATGGTGGATTTCTGGAGAATAGAGCAAGTAAGGGATTTCAGGAGGCTGCTGCTTAAAGCCGAGATGAAATTACCCGGAAGCGCAATTCTGGATTTCAGCATCGTCACCAAAGAAAATGACACCGTGGAGCTTCATCAGATCGCCAGATTTATACCGCGCGGCCTGGGCGGGATTTTGTATTGGTATTCTGTATCCCCGCTTCATGAACTGATTTTCACCGGGATGTTGTCCAGAATCGCTCAATTAGTGGAAAAACCTGTAATCAGAGCACCTGAGAAGTATTCGTCCTAGAGGTAGATAGTTAGATCATGACGAGTCTCGAACATAGCCATTTCGGTTACTCTGTCTGTGTGTGGGCGAGTACAAAAATACTATGCGGCGGGTATGTGAAGTCCCCGCCGTGGCGTAAGAAATACATCCAACCTTTATTAAATCGCTTCCTTTAAATCTTTAGCGCTTCTAGTGGTTCTGGTCTTTATCGTCGCTGGAAGAAAGCTTGTCGTTCTTATCTTTTTCTTCAGGTTTTTCCGGAACAGTTACGAGGCTGTGGGCCTTGTCCACGTCGGCGTGTTCGTAAAGGAAGTAATCGAAAAGTCTTGTATCTATGTCGCTCCGCATACTAATCACCCCCTTGCGAATATAGATATATTTATTGTACCACATGCGCCGCCCATAAATTACACTTTTTTCATGGGGGGCTATTGTCCAAAACCCTTCACGAAAATCGTCGTGTATATGAAGGCTGGTGGAGAGAACAGCAAAAGGGAGCAGGCAGATGTTAAAGAATGCAGGCATATTCGGAAGTTTTTCGGTGAATGATTTAGAAAAGGCACGGGAATTTTACGGGAAGACGTTAGGGGTCGGCGTAGAACGCGTAGACGAGATGCCAGTCCTCAATATCGGGGGCGAGAACGGCGTCATGATCTACGAAAAGCCGGACCACATTCCGGCGACGTTCACCGTGCTCAATTTCAGGATCGAAGATCTCGAATCGACAATGAATGAGCTTCGAAGCAGGGGCGTCCGTTTCGAGGTGTACGACATGGAAGGGCTTAAAACGGATGCGGACGGGGTGCTGACGCACGGCGGGATGAGCATCGCGTGGTTCAAGGACCCGGCCGGAAATATATTGTCCGTCCTCGAAGAGAAATAGGTTAGGCTTTGATATGGGGGCATCTTGCGGGATGCGGGGCGATTGGAAAATTCTTCGCGCCGGGCATCTGCGCCCGCCCTCCGGCATCAAACGAAAGGTAAACAAAATCATCGGGAGAGAATAAATGCCGAAAGACGGATTTTTGAAGGAGCTTCGGTGTAAGGCTTAAACGGCGTGAACTCTACATTACAATGACGACTGGAGAGCGATATGAACAGGGAAGTGATACACAAGTCGATCGAGATCGACGCGTCCAGAGATGACGTATGGCAGGTTCTTACGACCCCCGTGCATGCCGGGATATGGATGAGCGAGTTTTCGGAGGGCTCGCACGTTGACGGCGAGTTCGGCCCAGGCGAGACGCTATACCTGAAGAACGGCGAGGGCGACGGGCTCAGGGGAAAGGTTACGGCGTGGGCCCTCAGCGAGCGGTTGAAAATAGCCTACGACGGCGTAATCGTAAGGGGGGCAGAGGCCCCGGACAGCCCGGAGCTGGAGCAGTGGAACGGGTGCTTCGACGCCTATACGCTTTCGGCGAACGGCGAGAAAACGATCCTTGCGATCGAGTCCTTCCTCCCCGGGGAGTATGCCGAGATCACCTCCGAGCTCTGGGACAAGGCCATTCGAAAGATAAAAGAGCTTTCCGAAAATTAATGCGCGGCCGTCCCTTGCCGGACGCCGGAACGGAGGATTTATGGGTTCACTGATCAAAACGAATACGGCGCTCCTGAGCGTTTCCGTTTTACTCCTCAGGATAGCGCTGGGCGGTATATTGTTCCTGGCCGGTGCGGGGAAGGCATTGGGGTGGTTCGGCGGCGTCGGCATGGAGGCCACGCTTGACGGCTTCTCGCAGATGGGCATGGGCGCACCGCTCGCGTATCTCAGCACCTACGCGGAATTCATCGGCGGGTTCCTGATCGTCATCGGGCTCCTCACGCGCCCGGCGGCGCTGGCGCTCACCATAAACATGCTCGTGGCGACGATAGTCTCGCTGCCGCAGGGCTTCATGATGGGGGCGTCTTACCCGTTCAGCCTGTTCATGGTTTCGCTCGCGGTGCTTATCTCGGGGCCGATGTCGATAAGCGCGGATGCGCTTCTCTTCGGGCAGCCCGCGAGGAGAGCCGGGTACGCTGCAGAGGGAGAACGATAATGAGAAAGGTCGTCGTATCGAATCTCATGTCCCTCGACGGATTCATCGCGGGCCCCTCGGGCGAGATAGACTGGCACGACGTGGGTGACGACTTCCAGAGCTACATAGCCGAGGACCTCCAGTCGATCGGAGTAATATTGTTCGGCCGGGTGACGTACGAGCTCCTTGCGGGCTACTGGCCCACGGCGACCTCGGACGTGAACGATCCCCTCCTTATAGAAGCGATGAATAGCATTCCGAAAATAGTTTTTTCGAGTACGCTCGCCAGCGCCGAATGGAACAACGCCGTCATAAACAGGGGAGACCCTGCGCACGAGACGGAGAGGATGAAGGACGAGGGCGGAGAGGACATCGTCGTATTCGGGAGCGGGACCATCGTTTCGGCGCTTTCCGAGGCGGGGCTCGTCGACGAGTATAGAATATTCGTTAACCCCGTAATTCTGGGAGCCGGGAGGACGCAGTTCGGCGGCCTCCGTCACAGGATCGGATTAAGGCTGGAGGATGCGAAAGTCTTCGACAAGGGGCTCGTTTTACTGACATACACAAAAGATTAAGGGTAGCGATATGAAGAAAAAATATTCGGGAAGCTGCCACTGCGGCGCGGTCGCGTTCGAGTGCGAGGCGGACCTCGAAACCGGGACCAGCAAGTGTAACTGCTCGATGTGCCGGAAGGGACGGTACTGGAAAACCCTCGTACCGGAGGCGGAGTTCAGGCTCTTGCGCGGCGTCGAGATGCTCACAGACTACCAGTTCGGAAGCGATACGATTCATCACCACTTCTGCAGCAAGTGCGGCATAAAGACCTTCGGCAGGGCGAATCTCGACATCGAGTTTCAGGGAGAGAAGCTTTCGGGAGAGTTCTACGCCGTGAACATCGCCTGCCTGGACAATGCCACCGACGAGGAGCTATCGGCGGCGGACGTGCGCTTCGAGGACGGGAGGAATGACGACTGGGGGCATGCGCCAGCCGAGACGGGGTATTTATAATCGGGCGAAAGATTTTTTAACGTTCGCAAAATCAGGCGGCGAATGTGTCCATAAAGGCCTGACTATTACGTCGTATATATAAAAGCCAGACGGAGGCAACTATGAGTGAAGAAGCGAAAATCAAGAACATGGTGAAAGAGTGGTCGGAGGCGGTGAGAAAGAAGGACCTCGATAAGATAATGGCCATATACGCGGACGACATAGTGTCTTTCGACGCCGTGGAAAAGCTCAGGTTCACGGGCAAGGACGAGTACGGAAAGCACTGGAAGGCGTGCTTCGAGTTTTGCCCAGGCGGGGAATCGATGTTCGATCCGGGCGAGATGACGGTCACTGCCGGCGGCGACCTGGCCTTTGCGCACAGCCTGATACACTGCGGCGGCGAGGGGCCGGACGGGAATTTCAACTCGTGCTGGATGCGGGTGACGCAGTGTTTCCGCAAAGCGGACGGCGAATGGAAGATAGCGCATGAGCACTATTCGGTTCCGTTCGACATGAAGACGGGCCAGCCGCTGTTTAACCTGGAGCCGTAAGAGTCGCCATAGGCGGTTCGGATGCACCGCCGCGTATATGCATGACAGAAAGATAGAAACGAAGAAAAGGAGAAATACTATGGCCATGGAGCCTGTAACGGAATACATGATGATGTTCAGGGGCACGGGATGGCACAAGGGCCTCTCGCCCGAAGAGATACAGCAGATAGTGACCGAGATGCACAGCTGGCTCGACAGCCTGACGGCGGAGGGCAAGGCGAGGGCGGGGCAGCCGCTCCACTTCGAGGGCAAGCTGATCTCGGGGAAGAACGGGAAGGTGGTAGCCGACGGCCCGTTCGCCGAGTCGAAAGAGGCTATAGCCGGGTATTTCATCCTGACGGTGGACAGCATGGACGAGGCCGTCGAGATAGCGAAGAACTACCCCGGCCTTAACTACGGCGCGGAGGTCGAGGTCAGGCCGCTTGCGAGCGAGTGCGCGGCGGCGCTCAAGCTCCGGGAAGAAGAGGCCGCCCGAGCGGCGGGGGCCGGCTCGAAGTAGAAGGCTGCGGATGAGCGATTCCGGCGCGGACAGCAATGCCGGGCACGGGGATATCTCGCGGATAGTCGAGCACTGCTTCCGCCACGAGGCGGGCAAGATGGTTTCGACGCTGACGAGGATATTCGGGGCAAGGCACATTAACCTCGCAGAAGACGTGGTGCAGGAGGCGCTCGCCCGCGCGCTCCAGACGTGGCCCTATTACGGCATACCGAAGAATCCCGCGGCGTGGATCACGCAGGTTTCGAAGAACCTGGCGCTCGATCTGATGAGGCGGGACAAGACGTTCCGGAACAAGGAGCACGACATAGCCCGGTTCATGGACGACGCCGGGCCGGACTCGGGAGGGGATGGACAGGTGGCGTTCAAGGACGAGATAGGAGACGACAGGCTGTGGATGATGTTCATGTGCTGTCATCCGCTCGTTCCGAGGGAGGCCCAGGTTGCCCTTTCGCTGAAGACGCTCTGCGGGTTCAGCACCGAAGAAATAGCGCGGGCGTTCCTGACGTCCGAGGCCGCCGTAACGAAGCGCCTCACCCGGGCGAAGAGGAAGCTAAAGGACGCGTCGGTGCCGTACGATCTCCCGACGGGGGAGGTCCTGAAGGAGCGCCTCGACTCTGTACTGGAGACTATCTACCTCCTTTTCAACGAGGGCTACAAGGCGTCCGAGGGCGAGAGCCTCATACGGAAGGAGCTATGCCTCGAAGCCATAAGGCTCTGCGGCATCCTGGCGGATCATGCCGTGGGCGACAGGCCCCACGTTCACGCGCTCCTGTCGCTCATGCTCCTTAGCGCGGCGAGGCTCGACGCGAGGACCGACGGCGACGGAAATATACTCACACTCCGGGATCAGGACCGGGGGCTCTGGGACCAGGGGATGATAGCCCGGGGGATGTATCATCTGGTCCGCTCGATGGAGGGGGACCGGCCGAGCGTCTATCACCTGGAAGCGAGCATCGCCGCATGCCACTCGGCGGCGCAGGATTACGAATCGACGGACTGGAGGCGCATACTGGACTTCTACGACATGCTCGTGAGCATGGACGGCTCCCCCGTTGCGGCGCTCAACAGGGCGGTCGCGGTAGCGGAGGTCCACGGACCCAGCGCGGGTATCGAGGCCGTGAAAGGCATAACCGGGCGAGAGCAGCTGGAGTCGTATTTCCTCCTTTACGCCGTCCTTGGCGAGTTCGAAGAGAGGCTCGGGAACAACTCAGCCGCTGCCGGGCATTTCAGAAAGGCCCTTTCGCTCGCGACGATGAAGTCCGAGAGAAAGCTGCTCATGAAGAGAATCGGCGAGGCCGAAGCAGGCGATTAAGACCCTTCGGGATGTAATCTAATCAACAGCACTTTCCGGAAAATAATTTCCAGTATACATCCTGTGGAATATAGCACCTGTCTGTAATCTGCCTTAATCACTAATATTTTACGGTCTGCCCGGGCTGGCATGGGTCTTGCACATATATTAAACAGCCGCGCGGGGTTACGGGGAGGGGCGCGCGGCCTATTAAATCTGTGCGGAGGATCGAAATGGAAAACGATCTAGAAGGAAAAAAGGTTGCGATACTCGTTGCGGACGGGTTCGAGCAGGTGGAGCTTACAGCACCCAAGGAAGCGCTCGAAAACGCGGGCGCGGAGACCGTTATAGTCTCCCCGGAGAAGGGAAACGTGAAGGGGTGGAATCACACCGACTGGGGCGACGACTTCAAGGTGGACGAGCCGCTCTCGGAAGCAGACCCGATCAGGTTCGACGCGCTTCTCCTTCCGGGAGGGGTGATGAACCCGGACAATCTCCGCCGCGACCCCGACGCGCAGGAGTTCGTGAGGTTCTTCTTCGATAACGAAAAGCCAGTGGCGGCGATATGCCACGGACCGTGGACGCTGATCGACGCCGGTGTAGCCAGGGGCAGGAAGATGGCGTCCTATCATACGATACAATCTGACCTTAAAAACGCGGGCGTGGACTGGCGGGACGAGGAAGTCGTCGTGGACGGAAAGCTTGTAACGAGCCGCAAGCCCGACGACATTCCGGCGTTTAACAAGAAGATGATAGAGGTGTTCGCACAGGTCTGAGCCCGTAATGAAAGTGTCGAACCTCGCGTCCGGTACAATAACTCTATATACCCGGGACGGGAGGACGATATGTCTCAGAGATTCTGGCCGGAAGGCGCACGGCATTTATGTAAAACGCTCGGCATCGAGCACCCGATAATTCAGGCCCCGATGGCGGGCGGGCTCGTTACGCCGGAGCTTGTGGCCGCAGTGTCGAACGCCGGCGGACTCGGCTCGTATCCCGGTGGGTATATCACACCAGACGCACTTAATTCCGGTATTAAGAAAATAAAAGAGCTTACGGACCGGCCCTTCTCCGTGAATCTGTTCATACCGGAGAAGCCACCCACGGCGGCTCCATCGCCGAAGGTGGTGCAGAGGCTTTCGGATATGGCCGCAGAGGTCGGCGCAAGCGGGCCGGGGTCACCTGCAAAAGAGAGCTATACCTTCGAAGAGCAGCTCGCGGTTCTGGTGGACAATGACGTCCCTGTTTTCAGCTTCACGTTCGGTATGCCGGACGCCTCGCAGATAGAAATGCTGCGTAATAGAGGCGTCGCCGTTATGGGCACGGCTACTTCCGTCGCCGAGGCCAGGAGGCTTGAAGAGGCCGGATGCTCGGCCGTGGTCGCGCAGGGGATAGAGGCCGGCGGGCACAGGGGGACTTTTCCCGATACACCGCATATGCCGATGACCGGCACGATAGCGCTCGTGCCGCAGATCGCGGACGCCGTGAATATCCCGGTCGTAGCGTCGGGCGGGATAATGGACGGGCGGGGGATTGTGGCGTCGCTCGCGCTCGGGGCGTCGGCTGTGCAGATGGGAACGGCTTTTCTGAGCGCGGCAGAGACTTCTATCCCTGAGGCGTGGCTCAAGGCTATCGAGGAATCGGACGATACCAGCACCGTACTTTCGAAGGTCTACACAGGAAAATACGCGCGGGGTATAAAGAACCGCTTTTTCGAGGATATGGCGAATATCGAGGCCGAAGTGCCGCGCTATCCCGTTCAGCATGCTCTTACCGCGCCTATCAGGGCTGCCGCGAAAGCGAAGGGAGACGCGAGGTTTATGTCTCTTTGGGCGGGGCAGGCGGCCCCGATGTCGAGAAGACATCCGGCGGCGGAGCTGGTCGAGATCCTCGCCGAGGAAAGCCGGGCGGTGCTGGAGGGGCTGGGCAGCTAGAAGGGACCCCCATCCTGACCTTCCCCCGCCTCGGGGGAAGAAACTACATATGCGGCATCCCTGCTTCTTCTCTCTTCCTTGAGGGGCGTGGGTAAAAAATGAAAGGAAAAATCCCACCTGGCCCCCCTTTTCCTAAGGGGGGATTAAATACCAAGGCAAAAGAGAAATAGACGCAGCCGCGGTTCACTACTGCTCGACATCTTCAGACGGCTTTATGTCCTGTACGGTCCCGAGGGAGGATTTTACGCTGAGGTAATATCTTCCCCTGAACCTGACGTCTTCGGGGATGTCGTTCTGGCTGACCAGGAGCTTGTATTCGCCGGTTGACGGCAAAGTCGCCGCGATTTCGAAAGGCAGCTCGTCGGTTATGGTTTCTATCGTGGAACCCCCGTTTTGAAGAATAAGGGTAGCGTCTTTACCGGCATGCCCCGATTCGGGAACTTTTTCAAGAGTAATTACTACATTTTCTCCTTCCGTGCCCTGGAAACTCCATGTATCACGGTCCCGTCTCGGCCTGGTGTTGTCATCCCCGAGGTTTGCCTGTGTGGTTGACGTATCGGAGACCCCAGCGGCGCGGGCCTGCGTGGTCGATGTGTCGGAGGGATTATCCAGACTTACAGTAAGTGAATCCGCAGTGAATGTTAGATATACCGCAGTATCCCCTTTTGCGAGCGTAAAATTCCCCCCAATGCACTCGACCGGCGTTGGCGATTGAACAGGATCGGAGCAGTCGGAAACATCGTTTGACAGACAACACTTCCAGGTGCCGTAGGGGGAGAATATATCGACATCAACCGTATAAAAGTTATAGTCAACGGCTCCCGCACTTATACTACATGATTCACTTGCGTTCAATTCACAGGCGGCCCTCCAAGGACCATGGCAACATATACTCGTCTCTTCGCCGCTATTGTTCGTGGCGTAGAAAGGTATGTGTTCAAGGGAGTACGCTTTATAAGGGAAAGCCGCGATAAAACTCAAAGCTAAAGTTATAAACAGATATCTGAAAGGATTCATGCCCCCTCCTTTGAATTGTGCTATAGCACTTGGATTATATTATAACGGTGATTTTTTTAAATGAATTTCGTCCGCCCTCGTTCAGATAATCCGGTCTTGGAATGGATTAAGCCGGGTGACTGAGTAGAGGGTTTCGCCCGGTCGATTGCCCTGAATCGTTGCGAAACCGGTCAGCATCAAGTTAAAGTAGTATTTGTTAGTGGAGTGACTCTCCCCGCCCATCCCGGACTGTCACGGGGTATAAATTTTAAACATCTGGACATAAAGTCATCGTGTTTATGGTTACAATATATACAGATTGCTGCATGGAAAGCGGCGCCAGGCTGTTAACCATCCTTAAATAAAAGATATTTTGTGGTGGCACGTGTCTTGCAATTTAGTAGCAACCCAAGTAGGGAGGATTCTTTCATGAAATTAAGGCTTTTGTTTACCGCATTATTAGTTTTAGGGGTTGCAGGCGCTACCGCGGGTTACAGCGCGGGGGATAAGAAGGTAACGATTCGCGCCGGGCATTTCCCCAACATTACGCACGCACAGGGCGTTATCGGGCAGGCAAGGGGGGATTTCCAGAAGGCCTATGGTGATAACGTGGAAGTAGACTGGAAGATATTCACCGCGGGGCCGACGGCCATAGAGGCGCTGTTCGCGGGAGAGCTGGACATAACTTACATCGGCCCGAATCCCGCCATTAACGGATACATCAAATCGCAGGGTGAGGCGCTTCGCGTGGTGTCTGGCGCGGCAAGCGGCGGCGCTGCATTCGTCGTCAGGAAGGACGCGGGCATTAAAACGGACAAGGACTTGGGCGGCAAGAAGCTGGCTACCCCGGCCATAGGCGGCACGCAGGACGTCGCGCTCAGGACTTGGCTCGCAGAGAAGGGCTATAAGCTGAAGGAGAAGGGCGGGACGGTGGAGCTTGCGCCCCTCGCTAATCCGGACCAGCTTACGCTGTTCATCAAAAATGAGCTCGACGGATCCTGGACGGTGGAGCCGTGGGTGTCGAGGCTTATCGTCGAGGGCGGGGGCGAGATCTTCGTCGACGAGAAGGACCTCTGGCCGGACGGGAAGTACGTGACCACGCATATTATAGTGAATACGAAATTCTTGAAAGAGCATCCGGACCTCGTGAAAACGTGGATCGAAACGAACCTCGACATAACGAACTGGATAAACGAGAATCCCGAAGAGGCCAAGAAGGTCTTGAACGAGGAGATAAAGAAGGAGACGGGAAAGGCGCTTCCCGACGAGGTTCTGAACGCCGGGTTCCCGAGGATAGAGTTTACGTACGACCCCATAGCGAGCTCTCTGTATAAGGTCGCCGAGGATGCGTTCGACATAGGGTTCCTCGGGAGGAAGAAACCGGACCTTACGAACATCTACGATCTTACGATTCTTAACGGCATTTTAAAGGAAAGGGGGCTCGAGGAGATTACAGCCGGCTCCCAAAAAACCGCTGTAAACTGAGTATAATATATGCGCAGCAATGATTCCAAAGGACCGATTATGAAAACCGTGAATACTCCGAAGAAGCTGGATTCGCTTAAGCCCGAGAAAGTCATAGATCTCAGGCAGGCGATATGCCCGCATCCGCTTAACGTGATAAGAGATACGTTGAGGGATCTTCAGGAGAACGATGTCCTGCTGGCGGTGTCGGACCACGAGCCGACGGCGCTCGAAAACGCGCCAAGGTTCTGCGAGAGAAGGGGTTACCCTTTCCGCACCGTGGAGCAGGAGGGCGTCTGGAATATTTTCATCCAGAAGGTCGAGGAGAGGGACGCCAGGCTCAAGGTGGAAAACGTCTCCAAGTCCTTTCATTCCGGGGACGGCAAGGTATCGGTCCTTAACGACATCAACCTGACCATACGCGACGGTGAGTTCGTGACAATAGTCGGCTCGTCGGGATGCGGCAAATCGACGCTGCTTAACCTTATCGCCGGGCTCGAAAAGCCGACAAGCGGGCAGATATTCGCCAACGGAAAGCGAGTAGAAGGGCCGGGTTCGGACAGGGTGGTGGTCTTTCAGGAAGGGGCGCTTTTCCCGTGGCTTACGGTGCGCGAGAACGTCGAGTTCGGGCTCAAGCTCCGGAAGGTCGCGCCGAAGATTCGGAGGGAAATGGCTCAGGATTATCTTAAGCTCGTAGGGCTTACCGAGAACTTCCACGATGCGTCCGTTCACCAGCTTTCGGGCGGCATGAAGCAGAGGGTTGCCCTCGCACGGGCGCTCGTCATGGAGCCCGCGATACTCCTCATGGACGAGCCGTTCGCCGCGCTCGACATACAGACGAGGGAATCGCTCCAGGACGAGCTCCAGAGGATATGGGTCGAGTCGCACAAGACGATCATATTCGTCACGCATCATGTCGAGGAGGCTGTCATTCTCGGCGACAGGGTGCTTGTGTTCGCGAAGAACCCGGGCAGGATTAAATCGGAGCACGAGATAGATATCGAGAGACCCAGGCAGCCTGGTCATCCGGAGGTGTTCCTCTATACGAAGTGGATAACGGACGAGATAAGGGAGAACGGCGAAGCGGTCAATGATGTGCAGGAGGCCGCCGGCTGATGAAGCGGAAGATCATTCTCCTTACCGTATTTTATCTTCTTATTATAGGGATATGGCAGGGGGTCGCGGCCCTCGGGATTTGGCCGCCCTATCTCTTTCCGTCGCCGTCGGGCGTTTTCGATTCGCTCGTCGCCGGCTTTCAGGACAACAGCTTTACAATCGGCATACTAGCGAGCATGAAGAGGGTGCTCATCGGTTACTTCATTTCGGTGGCCGGGGGGCTTCTTATCGGCCTCGCCATAGGAAGGATCAAGGTTCTGGACGAGACCGTCGGCACAATCGTGCTCGGTTTCCAGGCGCTGCCGAGCATCTGCTGGCTGCCGATCGCGCTCCTGTGGTTCGGGCTCAGCGAGAGCGCGATAATACTGGTAGTCGTCCTCGGATCGCTTTTCGCCGTGACTATAGGGGTTGATACGGGGGTGAAGAACGTGCCGCCGATATACCTCCGTGCGGCGCGGACAATGGGCGCGCACGGGTTCGACCTTTACACGAAGGTCATCATCCCTGCGGCCATGCCGTCCATAATAAGCGGGCTCAAGCAGGGCTGGTCGTTCGCGTGGCGCGCGCTCATGGCTGGCGAGCTCTTATACGTGAGCATCGGGCTCGGACATTTGCTGACCATGGGGCGCGAGCTCAACGACATAAGCCAGATCATCGCCGTCATGATAATCATCATAGTGATCGGCATCACAGTGGACAGGCTCGTGTTCACGAAACTAGAGAACCGCGTCAGGGAAAGGTGGGGGCTCTTAAATGCGTAGGCTGGCTCACATCGTTTCCAAGCGGCTCTTCGGGTATGGCCTCAGGCTGCGCGGCACTTACTATTGTCGCGCCATGCCAGGCGGCTAGCCGGGTTTTCTAATTACAAACGGATTTCCCCTTTTATCATGGAGGGCGGTATCGGGCCCTTACGGGGGAGCTGCGGATAGACTCCGCGGGCATCTCATGCCTTTCCGGCGGAACGGGCACCGAACGGCGGAGCTGTATGCGAATAAAGTGCAGTATTCAAGAGAGGGGAAAACGAGATTTGATGCGGCATGGAATGACCGGAGAAAAGGCGATGGACAACATGATCGAGAGGCACTTTTGCGGAGCCGCCGGCATGGGCTGTGGAAGGCACTTCATAAGGAACAGGGCTACATACTATTGTAGACCCTCCAGGGGATAGTTCTTACAGGACACGGTTGATATACGGGGGCGTGCCCGAAGACGGGCAGCTGCCCGGGGCAGGGCGCGGGGGATCTCCGCGCGGTGTCGAGCCGGTTTCTTGGTGAATTCCGGCTCTTACGGCGGAGCTTTGCGCAAAAACAGGGATTTTTACAGGAGAGAGCAAGATGAAATCCGAGGATACGATCAGGATAACGCTCGAGGAATGGGAGAAAATAAGGACGTCTTTATCGGAGATCGGCGACATTGGGGATCTCGAGCTCGAGCCCGAGCTCGGCTTCAGGCCGTCGAGGGGCTATAACGGTATCTACCTCGTTAGCAGCCTCAACAGGTTCAGCGCGGAATTTCCGGAAAAAGGTTATTTTACTCCGGAGGCGGCTTATGTTTACGTGAACCTCGCGGGGTATGCAGGGGCTAGGCTCGGACTCGAGGAGAATTTCGCCGAGAGCTTCGGCAGCGGCTACAGCTGGGTGAGAACGGGGCTTTTCGACGTATATTACGCCGGGGACCACAGGAGCATAATAAAACAGCTCCTTTTCTTCCAGACGTTTTATCCCGTCGAGGGCGATTTTCACTGGAAGTTCGAGTCGGCGGAAGCAAAAGACAGGCTCAAGCGGGTTTTCGACGCGTTTCTTCTCTGGCAGGAGAATCCGGCCGAGTATGTGAAGGGGCTGAGGTCTTTCGGCGAGAAGCTGGAGCCGATCAGGCGCGGGCTTTCGAGGGCGCTCGGCGTGCCCATATTGGAGCGGACCCGAAGCTCCGGCATAAGGTACACGAAGTATGCGCAGCCAGGGCAGGGGCTCTCCGGAGGGGAGCCCCGGTTCAGGGGGCGCTAATGCAGGTTAATATAAAAAAGACAGAGAGGAGGATAGTCAGATGATAAGAAGGTTTAACAGGTATGTCGGGGCGCTCGCCTTGCTGCTGGTGCTGGCGTCCCCGGCGAGCTCAAGCGCCCAGTCGACAAAGCAGCAGATCGAGGATCTTAAGAAGCAGATAGAGATACTTCAGCAGCAGAGCCAGCAGCAGATAGATGCGCTCAAGCAGCAGATAGAGCAGCTTCAGACCGAAAGGGCGGCGGACCAGGAGAAGGTGTCAGAGATAGCCGAGTCGCAGAAGAAGGACGACGAGGCGTGGTATAACAAGTTTCTCGCCAAGTACGATAAGGGCCTCATTTTCGAGAGCGACGACGGAAATTACAGGCTCAGGTTCAGGATAAACGCCCAGGCGCAGCTTTCGGTAAACGATACCGACGAGGAGCTCACGTCGACGAACTTCCGGGTGCGAAGGCTCCAGTTCAGGTTCGACGGCAACGCATTCAGGCCGTGGTTCCTTTATTACGTCATGTTCGACGCCGCGAGCAGCACGATTCTGAGGGACGCCTACCTGACGTTCGCATACCAGAAGGAGATAGCGCCGAGGGTGGGGCAGTGGAAGGTGCCGTTCTATAAGGAAGAGCTGACGTCGTCGACGTCGCTTCAGCTAGTCGAGAGGTCTATCGTCAACGAGCAATTCACGCTCGAAAGGGACCGCGGCTTCGCCGTCCAGGGCGGGCTCGGGGAGAACAACAACTTCTCGTACGCGCTGGGCGTTTTCAACGGAGACGGGCTTAACGGCACGAGCGTCGATTCGAACCTGCTCTACGCGGGCAGGATTCAGCTCGGCATCGGCGGGGACGACGGGAAGTTCAACCCCAACGGCCAGTTCGCTACGGCGCGGGCTTACGAGGCGGTGCCGAACTTCGCCAAGAGCCCGACGTTCGTTATCGGCGCGGCGGCCTCGACGCTCCCGGGGCTCAATTGCGACAGGAAAACGCCGAACGGGCAGGTGTGCCAGAGGGTTGCGGAGCTCGGGTTCCCGCAGTCGAACTTCACGATGGTCACGGGCGACATAAACTTCAAAGCCCCGCTCTTCAGCGTGGAGGGTGAATACGTCGGCAGGTGGCTGTCGCCGGATTCCGGACCGCAGGACACGGCATACGACCAGGGCTTTAACGTCCAGGGCGGCGTGTTTTTACTGCCGAAGACCGTGGAGGTCGCGGGCAGGTTCTCGTACATCGATTACGATACGTCCTCGGGCGTCGTGCCGCCCGGGGTAAGCGTTTCGGATACTAGCTGGGCGCTGACGCCGGGCCTCAACTATTACCTGTCGAAGGACCACAGATGGAAGGTCCAGGTCGATTACTCGTTCATAAGGAATACGTTTACGGAGGGAGCCCCGGATATCGACGAGAACATATTCAGGACACAGCTCCAGGCGTATTTTTAACCTGAAAGAAAAGACAGTACTCTCCCATTACCTCCTTTAGCGAGCCTCCCGCCCCGCGAAAGCGGAGC
Source organism: Candidatus Dadabacteria bacterium (assembly GCA_050247635.1). Taxonomy (GTDB): domain Bacteria; phylum Desulfobacterota_D; class UBA1144; order Nemesobacterales; family UBA2774; genus JADLGH01. The sequence goes on from JBFWTW010000019.1 coordinate 18,653, forward strand.
GGCAGGTTTCTTGATTCTATCGGCCCACACGGCGCCGTCCGCGTCTTTTATTTTCCTCACCCATGATTTAGCATATCGACGAGGACGTCTTCTAACACCGCATCATACCTCTAACGTGGAGAGAAAGTTTCGACATGTTTTTCGGAAGGCTTTTAAAGGAGAAGAGAGGCGTGATAATCTCCCGGAGGAACTCGGGGTTCGGCGATAACCTGCTCGCCGCGGCGAACGCCTGGCGATACGCACGGGCGACGGGGAGGAGCCTCGTCATACTCTGGACGGGCTCGCGATACCTCGAAGACCCGGCGGAGAACGCTTTCCCCAGGTTCTTCGACATACCCGAGAGCGTGGGCGGCGTGAGAGTTATCGCCCCCCCGCGCCTCGATTCACTTTCAAACCTTATCGTAAGGGCCTCGTTCGCCGCTTTCCCAAAGCCCGGCGCAAGTCTCTTCGGAGCGCGTCTCCTCTCGGCCCTCGGAATGGACGGGGACGGCGCGGCGCTCAAGCGGGAGAGCGAGAAGAGGGAGGCCGAGATAGACGCTATCGTAACCGGCCTTACGAACGTGAAGTCGCGTGTGCTGGTAACGCAGGGCTGCTACGTGCCGAACGACGAGGTGAGGCCCTTTTTCGACGCCGTCCGTCTCGCGCCGCGTCTCGCAGAAGCCGCCGACAAATTCGCCGCGGCGAATTTCGCAGGGAAGAATGTGATAGGGGCCCACGTGAGGCATTACAGCGCGCATCTCCCCGTATCGGGCCATACGCCTTACTGGAGCGATTGGGCGCGCGGGCTCAAAGCCTGCCTCGAAGGCATAGCCAGGGCGCGCGACATGGCCGGGGAGGGAGAGCGCGTCATATTCCTTTCGACGGATTCGCGGCCCGTGGAGGAGATGATAACGCGCTCTTTCAGCGGAGTGGCCACGTATCCGAAGCCCTTCGGGCGCGACTTCGGGGGCGAGCTCCACGACGAGCTTCCCGTCGAGACGGCGGATGCGAGCGCTTTGGAGATGTTCCTCCTGGCAAGGAGCGACGTGCTGTTCAGATACCCGCCGGGGTCGTGGTTCTCTTATTACGCGAGCCTTTATGCGGGGCGCGTCATCGGCGCCGATGCGCCAGTTCCGGAACGGTAATTTTTCCGGTCTTAACTTCCATTTCACAAATATCCTGAATACTTATAATGGCGGCGGGGGATATAATTTATTCAAAGGAGCTGTCATTAATGACGGAAGCCACGATCACGAACAAGACTTTCGACGAGATCAAGATAGGCGATACGGCGAGCATAACGAAGACCCTCGGCAGGGACGACGTGGAAAAGTTCGCCGCCCTTTCGGGCGATATGGACCCCTGCTACCTCGACGAGGGCTTTGCGGGGAAGCATAACTCCGGAAAGCTCATAGCGCCGAGCATGTGGAGCGGCCTTCTGGCGTCCACGCTTTTGGGATCGGAGCTTCCCGGGCCGGGGACACAGTACGTTTCGCAGAGCCTCGATTTTATAAAGCGCATAGCATCGGGGGATACGATCACGCTCACGATGAAGGTCGCTTCGAAGGATGAGGAGACGGGGGAGGTCGCCTTCGACTGCGTGTGTGTTAACGGCGACGGGGAGACCGTGATGACCGGCACGGCGGCGGTTATTGCGCCCCGCGAGAAGATATCGGTCGAGAGAACGGAAGGCCCAGAGATAATAGTAAAGACGTTTAACAAGTACGAAAACTTCATGCAGAAATGCAGCGTGCTGGAATCTCCGCTCACGGCAGTCGCGCACCCATGCGACGAGTCGTCGCTTACGGCCGCAGTCGAGGCCTGGAAAGAGGACCTCATCGTCCCGATCCTCGTCGGGCCGGTGGAGAAGATAATCAAGATCGCGAATGAGCACGGGCTCGACATTTCGGGCCTGAAAGTAGTAGATGCGCCGCACAGCCACGCCTCGGCCGCCGAGGCGGTGAGGCTCGTGAGGGAAGGCGAGTGCGAGGCGCTCATGAAGGGGAGCCTCCACACGGATGAGCTTATCGCGGAAGTGGTGAAGGCGGACACCGGGCTCAGGACGGAGAGGCGCATAAGCCACGCATTCGTCATGGACGTCCCGACGTACCCGAAGACCCTTATTATCTCGGACGCAGCGATAAACATCTATCCCGACCTCGACGAGAAGGCGGACATATGCCGGAACGCCATCGAGCTCGCGCAGATGATGGGGGTCCCCGAGCCGAAGGTGGCGATACTGTCGGCCGTCGAGACGGTGACGTCGAAGATACAATCTACAGTAGATGCAGCGGCGCTTTGCAAGATGGCCGACAGGGGGCAGATAAAGGGCGGAATTCTCGACGGGCCGCTCGCCTTCGACAACGCGATAAGCAGGCAGGCGGCTGACATCAAGGGGATTAAATCGGAAGTGGCCGGGGACGCCGACATAATGATAGTCCCCGACCTCGAAGCGGGGAACATGCTCGCAAAGCAGCTCACATACATGGCGAGGGCAGAGAGCGCGGGGGTAGTGCTCGGGGCGCGCGTGCCGATAGTGCTTACGAGCAGGTCGGACTCGCTCAGGTCGAAGCTCGCGTCGTGCGCTATCGTGGCGCTGATGGTGCACGCCAGAAAGCCGCTCAAGACATAATCTGAAATCTACGGATACCACAAAATGAAAAAACCGGTGCTTGTAATCAACACGGGCTCGTCGAGCATCAAATTCGCGGTGTACGAGCCGGACGGCGAGGGGGGATTTACGCTTCGCCAGAAGGGAATGGTCGAAGAGATAGGAAGGGAGCCCTTTTATACCCTCAAGGACGGAGAGGGGAACGAGCTGTCATCGTGCAGGCTCGAAGACAGGGTGCGGACGCACGACGAATGTTACGAATGGCTCGAAGGGAGACTCGCGGAGATCCTTCCCGAGGGCGGTCCGTCGGCGGTCGGGCACCGGGTCGTCCACGGTGGCACTGAGTTCATGGGCCCCGCGCTCGTGGACGACGGCGTCGTGGCGAGGCTCTCTGAGCTGGGGCCTTTGGCGCCGCTCCACCAGCCGTACAACGTTTCGGGGATACGCGCGATGATGAAGGCGTACCCGGGCGTGCCGAACGTCGCGTGCTTCGACACGTCGTTCCACAGGACGCAGCCCAGGCTCGCGCAGATGTTCGGGCTACCGATGGAGTATTACGAAGACGGCGTCGTAAGGTACGGCTTTCACGGCCTGTCGTACGAGTATGTACTATCGCGGCTCGGGGAGATAAGCCAGGAGACGGCAGCCGGGCGTGTCGTAACCGCCCACCTCGGCGCGGGGGCGAGCATGTGCGCGACCCTCGGCGGGAAGAGCGTCGCAACGACGATGGGATTCACGGCCCTCGACGGCCTGCCGATGGGCACCCGGAGCGGTGGCATAGACCCAGGTGTAATATTCTATTTGGAGAGGGAAAAGGGCATGACGGCCGATGAAGTGGAGGAATTTCTCTACAAAAAGTCGGGCCTCCTTGGCATATCAGGGGTTTCCTCGGACATGAGGGAACTCGAAGCGAGCGACGCGCCTGGTGCGAAGCTCGCGGTAGACTACTTCGCCTACAGGATCGTGCGGGAGACGGGCTCACTCGCCGCGGCGCTCGGAGGGCTGGACGCCCTGGTTTTCACCGCCGGGATTGGCGAGAACAGCGCGCTCGTCCGCGAGAAGGTGTGCGAGGGGCTCTCGTGGCTCGGCGTCGAGCTCGACGGCGAAGCCAACTCGCGGAACGCGCTCGTCATAAGCACGGGCAAAAGCCGCGCCGGGGTTTACGCCATACCGACGAACGAGGAGCTCGTTATCGCGATCAAGACCACCAAGATGATTTCTGGCTGAAAATGGGGCGCGGTATACGTGGGGACTGAAACCGCGGAGGCGTTTCAGGTCTATAGAGTGTTCAGCTTTTCACGCGCCGTTTGGGCCTCGCTAGAATTCGGGTACTTGTCGATGAGGGCGTTCAAAAAGTACTTGGCTTCCTGCTTCCTCCCGAGGTTTATAAGCGCCATTCCCTGCCTGAGATACGCCTCGGGGACGCGCTTGTCTGTGGGGTAGGTGTCAATCAGCCGCTGGTATTCGAGTATGGCGTCCTCGAATTTTCCGTCGTTGTA
>JBFWTW010000020.1:0-22267 GCA_050247635.1 Candidatus Dadabacteria bacterium
GTCCTCGATTGCATCGATTATCGAATCCACGTCGAAGCCGCTATGCTCGGGGTAAATCTGGTCCTCCGCAGCGATGACGGCGAGCTACATGTTCCCAGAGATTTCGCCGTAACCCTTCCACTCTTTTTTGATCGGTTGCCCCTCCCTGAAGTACTTCATAACCATTAGCGGCGTCACGGGCGGATTCACGTACTTATAGAGGAAAACCCACCCCACGGTGACCAAAAGCACGAACAGGACGGCCTTAAAGACGAATTTCGCGACTCTCCATGCAAATCTTTTCATAGCTCTCCGCTATCAATACTATCCATTAATCAGAATAAGTTATACCCGAATCAGCATATTTCTTGTCTCCCGCACCCGCCCTCGGGGGCATTCTTAAATTGACTCTTGCCCCTCCCTCATATAACCTTATTAGCCAATATTTATAGATATTTAGGAGGCTTTCAGCTAAATGACGACGCCGTCACAGATACTTCCCGTCAACATCGAAGACGAGATGAAGGAGTCTTACCTCAGTTATTCGATGAGCGTAATTATCGGGCGCGCCCTGCCCGACGTGAGAGACGGGCTCAAACCTGTCCACAGAAGAATCCTCTTCGGCATGGAAGAGGCCGGCAACCAGTGGAACAGGCCCTATAAAAAATCGGCCAGAATTGTCGGAGACGTCATGGGTAAATACCACCCTCACGGCGACGCCGCGCTCTACGACGCCCTCGTCAGGATGGCCCAGGACTTCTCCATGCGCTACACGCTCGTCGACGGCCAGGGCAACTTCGGCTCCATCGACGGCGATCCGCCGGCCGCAATGAGGTACACCGAGGTCAGGCTCGACAGGATAGCGAGCGAAATGTTAGAGGACCTCGACAAGGAAACGGTCGATTTCGTCCCCAACTACGACGGCGGCGAGCACGAGCCGCTCGTCCTTCCGGCCAAGATACCGAACCTCCTTCTTAACGGCTCCTCCGGGATCGCGGTCGGCATGTCTACGAACATACCGCCCCACAACCTTAACGAGCTCACGTCCGCCGTAATCGCGCAGATCAAGAACCCGGCGATCACGCTCGACGAGCTTATGACGCACATCCCCGGCCCCGACTTCCCGACGGGCGGGTTCATAACGGGCAAGCGCCCCATACGCGAGGCGTACGAAACCGGAAGGGGCATAATCAGGATACGTGCCAAGGCCCGCATCGAGCGCCAGAAGAAGGGCGACAGGGAAGTCATCATCGTTACCGAAATCCCCTACCAGGTAAATAAGACACGCCTCATCGAGCGCATAGCCGACCTCGTCAAGGAAGAGAAGATAAAAGGCATCTCCGACATCAGGGACGAGTCCGACAGGGACGGCATAAGGGTCGTAATCGAGGTAAAGAGGGGCGATTACGCCGACGTCGTCCTCAATCAGCTCTACAAGCACACGCCGATGGATACGTCCTTCGGCATCATTCTCCTCGCACTAGTACGGAACCAGCCGCGCGTTCTCTCGCTCAAGGAGACGATAAACCACTTCATCGAGCACCGTAAGGAAGTCGTCACCCGGCGCACACAGTTCGAGCTCGCCAAGGCCGAGGCAAGGCTCCACATATTAGAGGGGCTCAAGATAGCCCTCGACCACCTGGACGAGGTAATAGCCCTCATTCGCGCCTCCGACAGCCCCCAGGAAGCCAAGGACGGCCTCATGCAGAAGCTCGGTCTCTCCGATCTTCAGGCCCAGGCCATTCTCGACATGAGGCTCCAGAGGCTGACGGCGCTCGAAAGGGACAAGATACTCGAAGAGCGTAAGGAGCTCATCGCCACCGTGGCGAGGCTCAAGGAAATACTCGCAAACGAGCACCTCATCCTCGAAATAATCACAGACGAGCTCACAGCGATAAAAGACAAATACGGCGACGGGCGCAGGACCGAAATACTCGAGAGTCTCGAGGAGATATCCCTCGAAGACCTCATCGCCGATGAAGACATGGTCGTCACGATAACCCACGAGGGTTACATTAAAACGACCCCGCTCAGCGTCTACAGGAGCCAGAAGAGGGGGGGCAAGGGCCGGACGGGAATAACCACGAAAGAGCTCGACTTCGTCGAGACCCTCTTCACCGCGTCCAAGCACAACTACGTCCTCTTCTTCACCAACCTCGGCAGGTGCTACTGGAAGAAGGTCCACGAGATCCCAGAGGCCGGCCCGGCGGCCAGGGGTAAGGCCCTCGTCAACCTCTTGAACCTCACCTCGGGCGAGAAGGTCGCGGCCGTCCTCCCTGTAAGGGAGTTCAAGGAAGGCGGCTACATAATGATGGCCACCAGAAAAGGCATCGTGAAGAAGACCGAGCTCATGGCCTATTCCAACCCGCGCGTGGGCGGCATCATAGCGCTCAATATCCGCGACGGCGACGAGCTCATCGAGGCCCGTCTCACCAGCGGTAGCGACGAGATCCTCCTCACGTCCTACTTCGGTCAGGCGATAAGGTTCAAGGAAGACGACGTAAGGGATATGGGCAGGACGGCGACGGGCGTGATCGGCATAAGGCTCGACGAGGGCGACAAGGTCGTAAGCCTCGAAGTCATCGAAAACCCCGAGGCCCAGATACTCACCGTAACCGAAATGGGATACGGCAAGAGAACCCTCGTCTCCGAATACAGGGTCACCGGCCGCGGGGGTAAGGGCATCATAACGATTAAGACCACCGGCAAAAACGGCAGGGTCGTCGGCGCCTTCCAGGTGACGAACGATACGCAGATAATGATCATCACGACGCCGGCCGGGAAGGTCATTCGCATGAATGCGTCCGGCATAAGCGTATACGGGCGCGGGACGCAGGGCGTAAAGCTCATAGGGCTCGAGCCCGACGAAAGGGTCGCCGCAATCGCCAAGGTGGTCGAAAAAGAGCAGGATACGGTCGTAGAGCCGCTCGAGTCGGAATAGCTTTCACAAATCATGCGCAAGGTAGAAAATATATTTCTCGATTTCCCCGGCTACGGCTGCTTCGCGTGCGACCCCAGGAACAGCCACGGCCTCAGGCTCGAATTCTTCGCCGATGACGAAAAGGGCGAGGTCTTTACGAAGATAACGCCCGACGGGCACCTTCAGGGCTTCCCCGGAATACTCCACGGCGGCATACAATGCGCCATCGTTGACGAGGTCGCCTTCTGGACTATGTTCGACAAGCACAAGAAGATAGCGCTCACGACCAACATCGGCATGGAGTTCATTAGCCCAGTCGGCCTTTCCGGCGAGCTCACCGTATCGGGCAGGATAGTCCGCGAGGAGGGGCGAAAGATAGGCGTCGATGTCAGGATTATCTCCCCCGCGGGCAAGGTTTGCACGAAGAGCAGCGTAGATTATATTATCCCGAAGAAGCAAGTGACGATGAGGATAATGGGGAAGGAAAGGTTCACTCCCAAATTCACGCAATATCTGGAAGACTGATATGCTTAAGCTATACGATCATCCGCTGTCCGGAAACTGCTACAAGGTAAGGCTTGCGCTCAATCAGCTTGGCGTGGAGTACGAAAAGATATACCTCGACATCTTCAAGGGCGAGCAGCATTCGGGCGACTACCGGGTCGTAAATCCCAACAGGAAGATTCCCGTCCTCGTAGACGGCGACTTCAACATGTGGGAATCGAACGCCATCCTACTCTACCTGGGGAAGAAATACTCTCCGACCCCGCTCTACCCCGAGGACCTCTCCGCGTTCGGCAGGATGGCGCAGTGGCTTTTGTTCGGCAAAACTTCCATAGACCCGAACCTTGCCCTGGCAAGGTTCATGACGAAATTTCTGCCGCCCGACGCCGTGGACGAAAAGAGGCTTGGCGAACTAAGGGCTCAGGGCAGCGCCGTCCTTCAGGTGCTCGACAGCCACCTCGAACACTACGACTTCCTGGCCGGGGATTACACCATGGCCGACATCGCGTGCTTTCCATACGTCGATCTTGCTCCGGAAGGCGGAATAGACCTCTCGCCTTATTCCAGCGTCGTTCTCTGGTGCGACAGGATAAAATCCCGTCCGGGTTTTATAAAGATGGAAGATTAGTAGCGGAAGGTAAATTTGGAGCGGGAAACGGGATTCGAACCCGCGACCTTCTCCTTGGCAAGGAGACGCTCTAGCCAGCTGAGCTATTCCCGCTGAACGGATGATTAAGATAGCCAGATTAAGGACCGTTGTCAAGCGCTCTCGCGTAATAACTTCAATAATCGAACGCATGTATGTGGCCGAAACGACATGAATAATACGAACAGAAAAGCGATTATATCGCGGGCGAAAAGGGCGATCATAAAGATAGGCAGCAGCGTTCTGACGGACGACAAGGGCATGCTCGACGAGTCCGCGTTCGACCGGCTCGCGAAGGATATATCGGCCATAAAAAACCAGAAGCGCGACGTCGCCGTCGTTTCCTCTGGGGCGATAGCCTCGGGGATGAAAAAGCTCGGCCTCACGCGTAAGCCGACGGAAGTCTCCATGAAGCAGGCCATCGCCGCCTGCGGCCAGAGCACCCTCATACGGAATTACGAAAGGGCCTTCTCGTCGTACGGCGAAAAGGTCGCCCAGATACTCCTCACGCACGACGGCCTCACCGACAGAAAGCGCTTTTTAAACGCGAGGAAAACCCTCATCACGCTCTTCGATATGAACATAATCCCCATCATAAACGAAAACGACACCGTGGCCGTCGAGGAGATAATGCTCGGCGATAACGACAATCTGGCGGCCCACGTAACGTCCCTCGTCGAGGCCGACCTCCTCGTGCTCTTGACGGACATCGGCGGGCTCTACAATAAAGACCCCCGCAGTAATGGCGACGCGGAGCTCATAACCCTGATCGACCGCATAGATAAAAACGTCGAGTCTGTAGCCGGCGACACGTCAGGCCGCACAACAACAGGCGGCATGAAGACGAAGATACAGGCCGCGAGGACTGCGGCGGCGTTCGGCGTGCCGACGATAATCGCGAACGGCAAGGAAAAATCGACCCTCGAAGATCTATTTGCCGGGAAGGAAATCGGGACGCTCTTTCTTCCTTCCGGGGCGAGCCTAAGCCGGAGAAAACACTGGATAGCCTTCACCCGAAAATCGTCCGGGCAAATAATAATCGACGACGGGGCGAAAAATGCGATATCCTCTAAAGGCAAGAGCCTTCTGCCTTCCGGGATAAAAGGCGTAAAGGGGAAATTCGGCATCGGCGAATCGGTCACGTGCGTCGACGAATCCGGCGCCGAAATAGCTCGCGGGCTCACCTCTTACAGCTCTGAGGAAATAAAGCTCATCATGGGTAAAAGCACCCGCGACATCGAAGCCGTGCTCGGCTACAAATACAGCGACGAGGTCATTCACAGGGACGACCTCGCCATAATCGTCAAGTAGACTATTAATCCGTTCCAGATATGCGCTCAGGTAAATTAAAGCTTTTTCTGATTCTCGTATTTGCCGTCCTTCTAGTTGCCGGTGCTTCCGCGCTCGGTCTCTACTACTACATCAACGAAGTCCCCTCCGTAAAGACGGATACCGTCGTGGATATCCCGAAAGGGAAGGGCGTCCGGGGCATTTCATCGATGCTCGAAGACCAAGGCGTGGTCGCAAACGGCCGGCTGTTTCTCTACTACACCGTTTTGTCCGGCGTCCAGAACAGGCTCCAGGCGGGGGAATACGAGTTCAAAAAGGGAGCGACCGTCTCGGAAGTCCTGGCCAAGATCATCAAGGGCGACGTTCTCCTTCACAGGGTCACCATTCCCGAGGGCCTCACGGTAAAGGAAACGGCAGTGCTCCTCGACAAAAAAGGCCTCTTTCCAAGCGCGGATTTTCTGGCCGCGGCCTCGGACCCCGCCCTCGTCGCGAGCCTCCCGGGTCCGCCTTTAATGGGCGCCGAAGGGTATCTCTACCCTGAAACCTACACATTTAAAAAAGGGGTCACTCCCGGAGAATTCGTGAAGATGATGACCGACAGGTTCAAGTCCGTCTACGCGTCTTTCGACGGAATGAAGAACCGGGTCAACCTCACGGACAACGAAATAATAATCCTGGCATCAATGATAGAAAAAGAGGCGGGCGATGTAAAAGAGCGCCCCCTCGTCTCTGCCGTGTTCCACAACAGGCTCAAGGCCGGTATGAGGCTCGAAAGCGATCCCACTGTCATCTACGGCATGGGGGACGATTTCGACGGGAATCTCAGGAGATCCGACCTCCGGACGATGACACAGTACAACACCTACGTCATAAAGGGCCTTCCGCCCGGCCCCATAGCCAATCCCGGGAAGGGGTCGATAGAGGCCGCGCTCAATCCCGCGCCGGTCGATTATCTCTACTTCGTTTCGAGGGGCGACGGCAGCCACGTCTTCTCGACTAACTACCGCGACCACGTAAACGCGGTCAACCGCTACCAGCGCTGAACGCACCCTTCCCGTCTGTTTTAATTCCGGATTCGCCGCACCGGTATTGTGCGGCTCAAGCCCTTCGGTTCCACCAATGTGTGTGTGGCACCTTTACGCGAAGACCTTGCTGAACGGGTCCACCTGCGACTTCTCGTCGTGGATCGGGGTAATGTAATTCTTGTCCCTTCTCTCGATGCGTATGGTCCCGTCCTTTCTCCGCGTGGCGATGAACTGCGTCCCGCTCGTCTCGCCCGAAATCTTCTGGAGAATGCGCGGGTAATTCTTCGATCCGATGAATATCGAATGTATGCACACGCCGAGCTTCTTCGCCCTCACCCTTTCCGAGAGAACGTCGCAGTCTCCCGAGGTCGGTATGCCGTCCGTGATGAACAGTATGTGCTTGTTCCGAAGTCCCCTTCCCCTGAACTCCGTAAGCGCGTCCTTGAGCGCGTCCTCGTAGTTCGTGTTGCCCGAGCACTCGGTCTTCGAGGCGAGCTCCATCATCCAGTTGTAATCCCTGGTGAAGAACTTCGAGTTCCTCTTGTACTTGTAAGAGCGATGGTTGAACTCTATGTACCCGACGCGCATCTTCTTAGACCTCGCAAGCTCGACGACCCCCCTCACGACAGAGGAAGACCACTCGCTGTATACGCCCATCATCGACGTGCTGACGTCCCTCAGGATGGCGATCTCCCCGCCCATCATCTCCTTTTCGCGCCTGTGCACTCGGGGGAGGCTGGGGGTGGTGTGCTCGCTCCAGATCATAATCTCCGAAGGGTCCACATCCTCCATCTCGTCGAAATGGCTCATGCGCTTCCACTTCCTCGGAAGCCCGCCCGGATGGTCGCCGCGGAGCGCGATGTTTCGCTGAAAGTTCCCTTCGAGAACCTTCATTATGACCTTGACGTTATCTGCGGATTCGAGGTTTTTCTTCCCGCCGATCCAGTAATCTTCTTCGTCTCCCGGGTCGGGGGACTTGCTGGCGAAGACCTTGTTGGATTTCGGGGGCTCTTTCTCGTCCCGCTTCTGTCCGTCGTCCGTGGTCTCGCCCGTCGCGTCCGAAGGAATGTTCAGATCCTCGGGCGGAGCCATGCTGGTCTCTTTCTGGATATTATCCTTGAGTTCTTTTAAGGCCTGGAAAAAGGTCTTGCGTGCTTCGGAAAGGTCGTCCTTCTGCGATTCCTTCTTGGCCTGCTCGTCGGGTATCTCCTGCTTGGATTCTTCCCCGGGCAGATCCTGCTCGAATTCAGAGGACGGTTCCTGCTGCTCTAGCTCGTTCCCCCGGTCCCTGTCTTTTTTTTTTTGGTCGTGAGGTCCTCGAGTATCTGGTCGAGTTGTAAAAAGACCTCTTCAGGGATACGGAAAGCCGTCATGTACTTAAGTGCGTTCAGATCTTCGAGCGTGCAGACCTCTCTGCCGTGGAGAAGGGCGTGCGACCTCATTATCTTGAGCGACTTCACGAAGAACGTCCTGTCGGAAATCATGGAGTTCGACTCGTCGCACCCGTAATCCTCGATGAGTGTCGCCACGAAATTGGCGAGCGCTTCCTGCACCTCTTCCGGAATCCCGACGCTGCCCAGCTTCTGGTAGTAATCGTCGAAAACTTCCTTACTGACCCTAGGCGGTACCTGATATTCGGCCGGCCTTTCGGTGTAAAGCTTTATGACCTCTTTCGCCTCGTCCCACTTCTTCCCGTAGGAAAGCCCCTGCGAGTTTATCTGGAGCACGAACCTGTCCAGGTTCGCCGGGTCGAGCGGCTCATTGTAATATTCGTCGGCCGTCGGGTTGCTCGTGGCGATGGCGGTCAACAGCGGAATGTTGTCGTCGAAAAATTTTCTTTCGTTGAGTATTCGTAAAAGTACGTTGAGCGATTCTCCGGGTGCGCGGGATATGTCGTCCAAAAGACATATCTCGGCCGTCAATATACCGCCCTTGACGACCCGCTGTTTTATGACTTCCCCGGTATCGGTCTGCTCTTTCGATATAACGAGGTCACCCAGAAGTTCCGAGAGCCTCGTATCTCTGTGGAGCTGATAAAAGAAGAACTTCAGCTGCGCCGCCCCAGAAATAATTTCCGCGAGCATCGTCTTCGCGGTCCCGGGCGGTCCCTCCACATATATATGCTCCCTCGCTATAACGCCCAGAAGGAGCGCTATTTTCACTTCCTCGTGCCCCACTACCAGCTTGTCCATTTCTTCTTTCAGGGCTACGAACGGATTCTGTGTGCTCATACTTAGGTTGTGCCTCCGGTATGTTTCCTCTAGCTGTCATTAATTGTACATAAGGGGTGTTTTTTTTGCAATAAAGCCGCCTTCGGCGCGTCCATTTGAAAACCGGTTTCATTATAACCGCGCGGGTTTACATTAGGCCTCAAAATGTGATATGTTGTGGTTCCATAACACAGGAGCCGGCGTATTTATGCACGAACGAATAACGGAAATTCTGGTCAGTGTCAGCGGTTACGTATGGGGGCTTCCCCTCATACTCCTTCTTCTGGGTACGGGCATATATCTCACCATAATCCTGAGGGGCCTTCAGATATGGACCCTCATCCCCGCGCTCAGGCTCGCTTTCCTCAAGAAATACCAGGAATCGGACGCCGAGGGCGATATCTCGCACTTCCAGGCCTTGATGACGGCCCTCTCGGCTACGGTCGGCGTGGGCAACATCGCCGGCGTCGCGACTGCCATAGCGGTCGGCGGCCCGGGGGCCCTCTTCTGGATGTGGGTCACGGGTCTCCTCGGAATGGCCACGAAATACTCCGAAGCAGTCCTCGCCGTAAAGTACAGGGAGGTCGACAAATTCGGCACAATGAGCGGCGGCCCCATGTACTACATCTCCAAGGGCCTCGGCCTCAAATGGCTCGGCGCGCTCTTCGCCGTCTTCGCCGTCTTCGCGACTTTCGGCATCGGCTGCATGGTCCAGTCAAACTCGGTCGCCGACGTCCTTTCGGAAACCTTCGGCATCCCCCTCTGGATCACCGGCATAGTCCTCTGCGTCGCTACCGGCCTCGTCATAGTCGGCGGCATAAGGAGCATCGCCAGGGTAACGAGCACTATAGTACCGTTCATGATTATCTTTTACCTGGTCGGCTCCATAATTTCCCTCGTAGCCTTCAGGGCCAACATCCTGGACGCCTTCGGGCTCGTCTTCTACCATGCGTTCAATCCGACCGCCGCCGCGGGGGGTTTTATCGGCTCGACCATAGCCCAGACGATGAGATACGGCGTCGCCCGCGGGATATTTTCCAACGAATCCGGGCTCGGCAGCTCGCCGATAGCGGCCGCCGCGGCAAAGACCAAAAACCCCGTAGGGCAAGCCCTCGTTTCCATGACCCAGACGTTCATCGATACCATAGTCGTCTGCACAATGACCGGCATAGTGATAATATCGAGCGGCCTCTGGTCTAACGGCGATACCGGCGCAGGGCTTACGTCCACTGTCTTCGAGCTCGGCATATCCCACAGCATAGGGGCTGCGGTCCTCGCCATAAGCCTCGCGTTCTTTGCCTACTCGACCCTGGTCGGGTGGAGCTACTACGGCGAAAAGGCGATCGAATACCTCTTCAAGGAAGGCATAATCAAGCCCTACAGGATAGTATTCACCCTCGCGGTCTTCGTCGGCGCCATCGTAAAGCTCGAGCTTGTCTGGGCCTTCGCCGACATAACGAACGGCCTCATGGCCTTCCCGAACCTGGTCGGCCTCCTCGGGCTCTCCCGGGTCGTGGTCGAGGAAACGAAAAAATACCTGCCGCTTGAGCTCGAGCGCCTGAAGCAGTGATTCGGGGCCGCCGTGCCGCTTGCTCCGCCGCCGGTTTCTAAGCACGTTTTTTTTGGCTAAAATATAGGCTCTGATACGTCCATCATGAAAGACTTCGCCTTCATCCTTTTCGCCGCCGTTCTCCTCTCCGTATCCTGGGCTTGTGCCGCCCGCTCCGTCGAATGGACGCCCGTCGGGTACGGCACCCTCGAGGATTCCTCACGATTCGACGTCTTCATAGATACAGAGAGCATTAAAACCGTCGACGGCAAGACAAAATTCTGGCAGGGGCACGTCTTTTACGAGGAGCAGCCGCTCCCCTCGGGTAAATCCTATATCAGGATAACGATCGGTAAGGCCGTCGACTGCGCCACCAGGACGGACTCCAACCTCGAAGCCGTTTTCTACGCCCCCGACGGCTCCATAGTCGATAACTATTCCGCGGGCGGCGCGTCCGAATACAAACCGGTGGTTCCCGAAACGATCAGCGAAGCCGTCCTCGACTTCGTCTGCGATTCGTATAACGACAACTCAAAAGGTGACTCTCAACCATGAAAATTATCGCCGTACTGGTCTTCTCCGTGCTTGCATCCGCGCTGATGCTTTCGTGTAAAAGCGCGCCCGGCCCAGACGAAAACTGGAAGTTCGTCGCCAGTATAGCCGACGAAAAAGAAAAACCCGTGGCCGTTTACATGGATCTGAAGAGCATCGAAATAAACGATAACATCCGGAAGTTCTGGATACGTTACGTCGGCCACAAGCCGGGGGATACCGGCGAGACGTTCACACGGCAGACAGGCTACTGGGAAGTAGACTGTTTCGACAGAACTCTCTATCGTATTGGTGAGGAGTACTACAATCCCGAGGGGATGCTTACGGGGAAAAACGATAAAAGGGAGAAGGAAGAATACGATTCCGACGAGGCGCTCGGCGCAAAGCTCGCCGCCATGGCGTGCAGATACGCAGGCAGGAAGTAAACCCCGAAGCGCCCACATTCCCGCCTGCCTGATCTAATCCGTGCTGATTTAATGACGTCCATGGTCCGCGCTCCCCGTCAGTGAACTATGTCGCTCGGTATGAGCACCATCTCCCACAGCGAGAACAGAACCTCTTCTTTCCTGCTGAGCTCGGGCTTCTTTCCCTCGAGCATTTCCTTCGCGTACCTGTTCGCAAATTCGTTCAAATCGCTTATGGAAACGTCAAACTCTTCAATATCGTCATGAAAATTGACGTGAAAACCGTTTTCTTTCTGTGTTGCGGTAAACCCGCTCATTTCTCTATGCATATTGTGTTCTCCTTCTAAAAGTCAATATAATCACCGTATCCGCGTTTTAAAGGGCCCGATTTTTCGCATCCTCATCGTTCGAAACCGGCGCTGCGCCCCTGACGGCCTTCATCTATTCAGATGCTCTCCCCCTCGTGCCGGATTCCGCGTGCTAATGGCCCCGCGTTCTTAATTCCGCCGAAACGGTGTAGACTATTCTCTATCAGGGGGACTCATGAGCGGACCGTTTTTTACAGGGGACAAGGCGCTTGAAAGGCTCGGGGATATGACGGGCCTTGTCTGCGGCATAGCCGATAAGGAAGGCATCGGTGTCTACGAAACGAAGCTCCTCGAAAGATACCTCCTCGACATGGAGGCCGCCCTCCGCGCGAGGGACGTCGAAAAGGCAAAGTCCCTCGTCATGCGCCTTTTGATCGAAGTCCTAGGTTACGATAGCGTAAGGGCGAAGTTCGTGATGTACAACCACCTCAACAAAAACGCCGGCTGGGGCTAGTCCCCGCCCTCGTCCTCGGCAGCTATCCTCTCCGCGGCGGCCGTGAAATCCTTTTCGATAAAATCGGCGTAATGGGAATATAGGTCCCACCCGGTAAGCACCTGAACGGTCCTGAGCCCGGCCTTTTTCCCGGCGATCATGTCTATGTCCGAATCCCCCACCATCCACGACCTCTGCCTGTCTACGCCGTGCTTTTTCGACAGCTCGTCTATCATCCCGGGCCGGGGTTTCCGGCACAGGCACGCCATATTGTACGGCGAAACGGTCCCCCTCGGATTATGAGGGCAATATGCGTATTCCTCGATGTAAACCCCCCTTTCCTCGAGTATCAGGTCAAGGTAATTGTGGAGCTCGTTTACGTCCGTCTCCGTAAGGTGTCCGCTCGCCACCCGGCTCTGGTTCGTCACGATGAACAGAAGATACCCCCTGTCCTTAAGGAGCCTTAGCGCCTCGACATAATCCTCGGGCACGTAAAAATCCCCGACCCTGTAAATATATCTCTCTCCCCCTTCGGGGAGCAGAATGGTCTTATCCCTGTCGAGGAATACAGCTTTTGATTCCACTGCTTTCTCCTTTCGTCCGGACACTCTAAAAGGATACGCGACAAAACGCTCCCCGGGCGACGCTGACGACGCCTTGCCGGTCTATGCCGTATGTTTCGGGATTAACAGGCTTTTGTGTTCTGGATTGTGCGCCGCGGCGCGGGTTTACTTCGCCGTCTTGAAATACTTGTCCCTGGCTTCCTTCGGTAGATGACGCTTTAGGTATTCGTATACGGCTTCTCTCACTATCTGCGCCGGCCTCATCTGCAAATGCCACTGCGATTCGTTCAGCATGTCTACGAATTCCTGCGACGCCTTGACGTAAATAGCCTTGTCGAGCGTTTCTTTCTTGCGGCCTTCCTTTTTCCGGGTCACCATATTTTAAGTATATACCATATTTTTCATATAAAGAGAATAGCCTCGTTTCCTCACGAGCGGCACCTGATTTTTGTTCAAATATATCAGTCGCGGCAGGGCGTCGGCGTGGGCGAGGGATTGACGCGTCGTGTATATTTATCTGTGTGGCTGTCTGATAGCCGGCCGGTCATTAAGCGCGTTATTTCAGCACGTCTCCGGCGGGTATTTTCGGGTGTAAAAGCGCCGTACCGTACAGTTATTCGGCCGCGCAACGGCGCGGGGGTAATATAGATGAAATGGTCCTGGAAGCTCGGAGAATTCGGCGGTATTCCGGTCTACATCCACGCGACCTTCCTTCTAATCATCGCGTGGGTGGTCCTCGTCCACTGGACAGGCGGCGAGACCCTCTCCTCCATCATCGGCGGGGTGATCTTCGTCCTGGCTCTATTTCTCTGCGTCGTCCTCCACGAGTACGGCCACGCCCTCACGGCCAAACGCTACGGCATTAAAACGCGAGATATCACGCTCCTGCCAATAGGCGGCGTCGCCCGGCTCGAGCGCATGCCGGACGACCCGATGCAGGAGCTCAAGGTCGCCCTCGCTGGCCCGGCCGTCAACGTCGTCATAGCGGCCCTTCTCTACGGTTGGCTGATTCTCACGCGCGGCCTCAGCCCCGTAGCCGATCTCACGATTACGCAGGGCTCCTTTGCCGAAAGGCTGATGTTCGTCAACATCTTCCTCGTCGTCTTTAACCTCATCCCCGCCTTTCCCATGGACGGGGGACGGGTGCTGCGGGCGCTTCTCGCTCTCCGCAGCGACTACACGCGCGCAACGCAGACGGCGGCCACGATAGGGCAGGGGATCGCCCTCCTTTTCGGGTTCATTGGCCTCTTCACGAATCCCTTTCTCGTATTCATCGCCCTCTTCGTGTGGATAGGGGCGACGCAGGAGGCTACTATGGTAAAGGTAAGGTCCGCGCTCGGGGGCGTTCCGGTCGAAAAAGCGATGCTGACCGACTTCAAGACGGTAAGCCCCGACGATCCGCTCCGCCGCCTCATAGAGCTCACGATGTCCGGCTCCCAGCAGGACTACCCAGTAACGGACGGCTCGGGAATTGTCGGCATCGTAACGCACCGTGACCTCATAAAAGGGCTCTCGGAGCACGGCGACAACGCAACTGCCGGCGCGATTATGCGCCGAGAGTTCCAGGTGCTCGACCCGGGCGAGATGCTCGAGGCCGCATTCATGCGCATCCAGTCGAGCGATCTCATGACGGTCCCCGTCGTAAGGAACGGCAGGCTCCTTGGTCTTTTGACTATGGACAACGTCGGCGAGTTTATGAGGATACAGGCCGCGATGTCGGAGAAAAGGGCGAGGGCCTGGTAGCGATAAAGGCCTTTGCGTCTTTTTCGCCGTTCGGCCGTCTGTACAAAATAAAAACGGAGATGACATGAAAACCGCAAACGAAACAACCCACAGGCTTCACATAAAAGACATGAGCTGCGCCGGGTGCGTCGATACCGTGCAGAGGACGCTGAACTCTGTCTCCGGCGTAAAGTCGGCCGAGGTCAATTTCGCCGACAAGACCGCTACGGTCACGGGCGAGGTGTCCCCGGATACGCTCGTCTCGGCGGTCGGCGGCGCGGGCTACACGGCCTCGGTCCTGAAGGGCGAAGACTCCGAGTCCGAAAAGGAGAGCGAGGAGGCCGAGCTATACCGCGACCTCCTGAAGCGGACGATAATCTCGGGGGTTCTGGCCGCCGTCATAGTAATTGTCAGCATGTCCGGCATACTCCCCGCGCTCGATACTGCAGCGGGCAGGCTCTCGTGGGGGGCCGTGTCGCTCCTCACGCTTTTCGTGCTCGTCTACGGCGGCGGCAGGTTCTTCACAGGGGCCCTCAAGTCCTTCCGCAATCACAGCGCCAACATGGATACGCTCGTCGCCATAGGCACGGGCGTTGCGTGGGCCTACTCCACGTTCGTCGTCCTCTTCCCAGGCGCTGTCGGGGATCTGGCGGGGCATCTCTACTTCGAAACTGCGGCCATAATCATCGCTCTTATAGACCTGGGCTCGACCCTCGAAATGAGGGCGCGCGGCAAAACTTCAGAGGCCATCAAGCGCCTCATAGGCCTCAAGCCCAGAACGGCCAGGGTCGTAAGGGGCGGGGCCGAAACCGACGTCCCTATTTCCGAGGTCGTCCTCGACGACATAGTACGCGTCCGGCCGGGCGAGAAGATACCTGTTGACGGCGTCATAACCGAAGGCTCCTCCCAGGTCGACGAATCAATGCTCACGGGCGAGCCCATGCCCGCGGAAAAAGGGGTAGGGGACGAGGTAGTCGGCGGCACGATAAACAAGTCCGGGAGCTTTCTCTTCAAGGCTACACGGGTCGGCGAGGAAACGGCCCTCGCTCGCATAATCGAGATGGTAAGAAAGGCCCAGAACTCAAAGCCCGCGATCGGGCGCCTTGCGGACAAGGTGTCGGGGATATTCGTTCCGTCCGTCCTGCTGGTGGCCGTCTTCACGCTCCTCATATGGTTTAATTTCGGCCCCGAGCCGAAACTCACCTACATGCTCGTAACGGCCATAGCGGTTCTCATTATTGCCTGCCCGTGCGCGCTCGGGCTCGCTACGCCCATATCCGTCATGGTGGGTGTGGGCAAGGCGGCGGAAAACGGCATCCTCATACGAAACGGCGACGCGCTCCAGCAGGCCGGGAAGCTCACGGCGATAGTGCTCGACAAAACGGGCACGATAACACAGGGTAAGCCCGTCGTAACGGCAGTCGAGCCCCTGGGCGGTATGGCCGAAGGCGAAGTCCTGTCCCTGGCCGCAGGGCTCGAATCCGGCTCCGAGCATCCCCTCGCCGAGGCCGTTCTCGAAGCGGCGAAAGCAAAAGGCGCCGCGCCCGGGGACGTAACCTCCTTCGAGGCCGTTTCAGGCCACGGCGTAAAGGCCATGTACGGCGGCAAGGCCGTTCTTCTCGGCAACAAAAAACTCATGACCGATAACGGCGTCTCGCTCGGGGAAGGCGAGTCCCGCTCGGAAGAGCTCTCCCGGACTGGTAAGACGGTCGTCTTCCTCGCGTCGGGCGGCTCCGTAGCGGGCCTCATCGGAATATCCGACCCCTTAAAGCCCGATTCCAAGGAGGCCGTCCAGAGGCTCAAAAAACTCGGCCTCAAGGTCATCATGCTCACGGGTGATAACCGCGTCACGGCCGAGGCGGTGGCGAAGGAAACGGGTATCGACGAGTTCATAGCCGAGGTCCTGCCGGACGGAAAGTCGGACGAGATTTCAAAGCTACAGGCAAAAGGAGAGATAGTAGGCATGGTGGGCGACGGCATAAACGACGCCCCTGCGCTCGCCGGGGCGGACGTCGGCTTCGCCATTGGGAGCGGTACGGACGTCGCGATAGAAAGCGCCGACGTAACCCTCATGCGCGGCTCTCTTCACGGCGTCGCCGACGCGATAAAGATTTCGAACGCGACTGTGAAAAATATAAAAGAGAACCTCTTCGGCGCTTTCGCATACAACACGCTCGCGATCCCCATCGCGGCGGGCGTGCTGTTTCCCTTCACTGGGATGCTGCTAGACCCTATAATAGCCGGGGCCGCGATGGCGCTTTCGTCCTTTACGGTCGTAACCAACGCCAACCGCCTCAGATGGTTTAAGCCATGAAATATATCAAGGGAGATTCGAAATGACGACACTACTGGTCAATATTCTCGGCCTGGCCGCCGCGGCCTTCATAGTCTGGTGGTTCTGGCTCTCGAAAAATCTGCCCGAGGCAAAAGCCGGTGACGGCGCGCTCGATATAGTGGTAGACGGCGGGGTTTACGAGCCCTCCGTCATACGCGCCTCGGCCGGAAAACCGCTTAAGCTGAGATTTTTAAGAAAGGATAAAAGCCCCTGCGCCGAAAAGGTAATTTTCAGCGGGCTCGATGTAAGCGCGGAGCTCCCAGTGGGGCAGCCGCGAGAACTCGAATTCACGCCAAAAAGCCCCGGAGAGTATGAATTTACCTGCCAGATGGCCATGTACAGGGGGAAGCTGATCGTAGAGCCCGGCCGGGAATGATAAACACCCCCCTTCGTGCCCGCCGCAGCGTAATCCAAATCGCGGCGCGAAAAGCCACCCCTTCGTGCCGGAATGCCAAAGCACGAATTCAATCAAGAAGTCCGGTCTGTGTTAAATATCTACATACGGGAGCTTCCTGGAAAGTACTCGGACAAGGTCCTCAGGAAACCTTGTTAACCTTGCTGGCCTGTAGACCCTTGGGGCTTTCGACTACCTCGAATTCCACCTCATCGCCTTCCGCCAGGGTCCTGAATCCTGCCCCTTCGATAGCGCTGTAATGGACGAAAACGTCCTTACCGTTATCCTGCTCGATAAACCCGAAACCTTTAGACTCGTTAAACCATTTTACCTTGCCTTTCAAAGCAATTCCTCCGAAGAATAATGTCAATCCAAGAGTACATATTTTTAATATTTAGTCAACAGAAATAAGTAAAATTCATGCGGGGTTCCGGCCGGTTTGACAACAAATGCCTTACTATATAGGATTGGGAGTAACGGCCTCTCATCCGGGGGCCGGAGCATAAACCAGAAAAAGTTCCGAGGAGGACTATTATGTCTGAAGAAAGAGCGAACCAGGTCACGATGAAAGGAAACCCCGTAACGCTGGTCGGACACGAAGTAAAGCCCGGGGACAGCGCACCCGATTTTACTCTCTACGCCATGCCTGGGGCGCCTGTCGGGCTCCACGACCTCGAAGGCAAGGTGAAGGTGTTCAACGTCATCGTCTCCGTCGATACGCCCGTCTGCGACGTTCAGACGAAGAAATTCAACCAGGAGGCGGCGAATCTGGGCGACGACGTCGAAATTCTCACTATCAGCATGGATCTCCCCTTCGCGCTAAAGCGCTACTGCGCCGCAGAGGGAATAGACAAGGTCAAAACCGTCTCCGATTACATGGACGCCTCCTTCGGCGAAAATTACGGCGTGCTGATAAAAGAGAACAGGCTTCTCGCAAGGTCAATATTCGTCGTTGATAAGGACGACAAGGTCAGGTACGTCGAAATAGTCCCCGAGATCGCGAGCGAGCCCAACTACGCCGCCGCCATCTCCGCAGTCAAGGCCGCGTTATAGCCGCGGGATTCTCTCGGCGCACGGCCCCGCCCGGTTTGGCATGCGCCCACGGCTATGTATGCTTATTAATACAGGCATTCATTAAATTCAGCCAGGGAGGCTCTTCCAAGTGGGACTCGGGAAATTTTTGAGCGGACTATTCTCCGGTGGGGACGAAAATCCGGGGGACGCGAATAAGCTAAACGACGCCGCCGAAGTTAAAACCGGCGAAGCGAATTCTCCGGAAAGCTCCGCTTCCGCGCCTCCTCCTTCCCCGGCCGAAACGCGTGCGGAAGACAACGCCCCCGCTACCCTCGAAAAGGTGGCTTCGGGCGAGCCGCCCCAGGTCACCGAGCAAAAGGTCCTCGAGGCCCTCAGCAACGTATACGACCCTGAGATACCGATAGACATCGTGAACCTCGGGCTCATTTACGGCGTCGAGATCGACGGCGGCAACGTCAGGATCGAGATGACGATGACGGCCCCCGGCTGCCCGGTGTCGGGGCAGATAGCGGGCGAATCCCGGCTTCTCGTCGAGGAGATTCCAGGCGTCGAATCCGTCGATATCGAGCTCGTCTGGGATCCGCCGTGGGACCCGAGCAAGATGAGCGAAGAGGCCCAGCAGAGCCTGAACTTCTAGCCTGACGGAGGGCCGCGCATTCACTCCCGCGGGACGACAGCCACAATGCCCCTTCCAAAAGGCATATTTATCACAGGTACGGACACGGGTGTTGGTAAAACCGTCATAACAGCTGCACTCGCCCTTTCCCTTAAGGGCTCCGGGCTTGATGTCGGCGTCATGAAGCCCCTTCAATCCGGCTCGTCCCTTCCCGGCATGACTGACATCGAATTTCTAAGAACAGCACTCGGCGAAAAAGAGCATTCGTCCGACGATTGCATCTACAGCTTCGAAGCCCCGCTCTCGCCCGACGCCGCTTCACGCATTGCGGGTGAAAATATAGACCCCGAGAAGATAAAGTCCGCTTATGCAAGGCTCGCATCCTCCCGCGACGTCGTCCTAGTCGAGGGTGCAGGCGGTCTTCTGGTCCCCATAACGGACGGTTATCTCATGGCCGACCTCGCCCGCGATCTCTCGCTCCCGCTCATCGTTGTCGCACGCCCCGGGCTCGGCACGATAAACCACACGGCGCTCACGATCGAATGCGCGCGCGGGCGCGGTCTCTCCGTCCTCGGTTTCGTGATAAACGCCTTCCCGGGCTCCCCGGATCCGGCCGAGCGCACAAATCCCAGGGCTATCTTGGGGCAAACAGGAGCGCCTCTTCTGGGGGTATATCCCGAGGACGCTTCCCTCTGCGTCGCCGAGGGGGCCCGGGGGGCCATGGAAGGGCTCTCCCGGCGGGCCTTCGCACCTCTCCTGGGCGGCGAATTCGACGCGGCGGAATTTTTTTCCCGTCTCGAAAATTTTTGAGTCTTTTCTGAGCCTTCTAATGCGCTTTAACAGGGCGTAAACCCGTTTTTACGCACCGTTCGCACTCCTTACAATAGGGGCGTCCGGAAACTTGACAGATTCCCACGTTATGATATACATACTAGGCGTTTTTTGAGTATCGAGCTTCACACTTCCACATGGACACACTCCATAGCTAAGGTAAATAGGATGCGTAGACGGATAAAATTGTTTTTAGTACCTGTACTGTCTATCTTCGTTTTCGTCGGATTTTATTTCTTTTCCGACAAAAATGCGGAGAGCAGCAACAAAGGACCCGCTCAGCCCGTAAGATTCAGCCACAAGATTCACGCCGGCGAAGATCAGATTCCGTGTCAGTATTGCCATAGCTTTGTCGATGTATCTCCGAACCCGGGCATCCCCTCCGTTCAGAGGTGTATGGGTTGCCACACGCATATTGCGGGACGCGATGTCGATTACGATTTCAACGGAACTACTACTATCAACATTCAGGCCGAGATCGCCAAGGTAAGAGAATTCTGGGCGAAGAAAGAGCCCATACCCTGGATCAAGGTCAACTCCATGCCGGGATATGTCCACTTCAATCACAAGCGGCATATAAAAAGAGGGTTCGATTGCGCCGTTTGTCACGGCGACGTCGCCAGCATGGACCAGGTGCATAAGGTCAACAGGTTCAACATGGGCTTCTGTATAACTTGTCATACGGAAAACGCCAAGAACCATGAAGAGCTGACCAGCCTGAAAGACTGTCTGACCTGTCATTATTAATTTGGAGGAGGAGATGTCTCAAGACAAAAAGGGTGGTATCAAGAGACGGGATTTTCTCAAGATTCTCGGAGTCGCCGGCGGCACTGCAGCCGTAACGGGCGGATGCTCCGAGCCTGTTGAGCAGCTGATCCCATACGTCATTCCGCCCGAGGGCATTATCCCCGGGGTACCCAACTGGTATGCGAGCACCTGCAGGGAATGTCCGGCGGGCTGCGGCATCCTCGTGAAGAACCGCGAAGGGCGTGCAATAAAGATAGAAGGCAATCCGAAACATCCGATCAACAAAGGGGCGAGCTGCGCCCAGGGTCAGGCCATGCTCCAGGGCCTCTACAACCCCGACCGCACCAGGTCTCCGCTCCTTCTGAACGATCTCGGCAAGCGCAGGCCTACAGGCTGGGAGAACGCCGAAAAGGTCCTCGCCGAAAAGATCGACGAAGTAAGGAAAAAAGGACAGAACGGCAGGATCGTATTCCTTTCCGACAACGTTACGGGCACCCTCGGTGCACTCATCGACGACTGGATGGATGCGATAGGCGGGGTGCACATTTCCTACGAAACCTACGCTTACGAGCCGCTCAGGGAAGCCAACAAAAGAACCTTCGGGATCGACAAGATTCCTACCTATAATATAGAAAAGGCGAAATATCTCCTTTCGTTCGGCGCCGATTTCATGGAAACTTGGCTCTCGCCGACCTACTACACGAAGCAGTTCAGCGAAATGCACAGCTTCAAGGACGGCTCCATGGGCAAGTTCGTCGCCGTCGAGCCGCGGGCGTCGATGACTGGTGTAAACGCCGACGAATGGGTTTCGATAACCCCCGGCACGGAGGGCATACTCGCGCTCGGTATTGCCAACGTCATAGTCGGCGAAGGCCTTTCCAACAGGGGCGGCGAGCTCTCGGGGCTTCTAAGCGGCTACGCGATAGACAAGGTCTCCGAAGCCACCGGCATTTCCACCGACACCATAAGGCAAATAGCCAGGGAGTTCTCGTCCACGCAGCCCAGCCTCGCGATAGGCGGCGGCACGGCGATGACCTCCACAAACGCGACCGAAACGCTCATCGCTATAAATATATTGAATTACGTCGCCGGGAATATCGGCGAAACGATTGACTTCGGCCGCACCGTCAACACGGACGGCATAAGCCAGTTCTCGGATATCCTCTCGCTCGTGGACTCCATGTCCAACGGCGGCGTTGACATCCTCATGGTCTACAATACGAACCCCGTCTTTACGCTTCCGAAGTCGGCGGGCTTCGAGGACGCGATCTCCAAGGTGCCTTTCGTCGTCAGCTTCTCCAGCTTCATGGACGAGACGACCGAAAAGGCGACCCTCATAATGCCCGATAACACCACTATCGAAAGCTGGGGCGATTTTATTCCGAGCACCGGAATACACGGTCTCATCCAGCCCGTCATGACTCCGGTCTTCAACACCAAGGGCACGGGAGACGTTATACTCGCCGTCACGGCTAACATTGAAGATTTAAAAGAGAGATACAAACAGACTTCATACTATGATTATTTAAGGGAGTCCTGGAAAACGGCCTATTCAAGCCAGGCCGGGCTCAGCTTCGACTCCTTCTGGAACAAGGCCCTCGAAAACGGCGGCTATTACGCGGACGTCCAGCCTGTGCAGGTTTCCCTGTCCGGCGGGCTCTCCGGTGCGCTCCCCGAGGCCGAGTTCAGCGGCGACGGCGATTACTTCTTCATCGCTTACCCCTCCTACAAATACTACGACGGAAGGGGCGCCAACAAGCCATGGCTCCAGGAGCTTCCCGACGCGCTTTCTACGGGCGTATGGGATTCGTGGGTGGAGGTTCACCCCGATACCGCTTCCAAGCTCGGGGTAAAGCTCGGTGATTTCGTGGTCATCGAATCCCCCGAGGGCAGCATCGAGACGCAGGTCTACCCCTATCCCGGCATCAGGCCTGACACGGTCGCCGTAATGATAGGGCAGGGCCACACGAGCTACGGCAGATACGCGAAAGACAGGGGCGTAAACCCCGTCGGCATCTTGCCGCTCGCTACCGACAAACTCTCGGGCGGATTTGCGTGGTTCACATCCAAGGTCAAGCTTACCAAAACAGGGAAGCACGCGCAGTTCGTTCAAACCCAGTATACGACGCATCAGCACGACAGGG
>JBFWTW010000021.1:0-22097 GCA_050247635.1 Candidatus Dadabacteria bacterium
AGGCTAATAAATTTACAATATTCCGTATGGTATTCAAGTAATTAGACGCAAAAAATATACATTGCGGAATATAGCTACGCACCGGCCCGAGTCGGGCACCCAAACCTGAAGGCTTACCTGCATCGAATTATGTATCCGGGGTTTTTCGAATATAATTTCTAAATGGGAATTAAATCCTATGGAGTTTAAGGAACTCGGCGGAACCGGCGCTACGATACCCGAGATAGGCCTCGGCACCTGGCGGTACAGGGGCGGGACGAAGCCGCTACGGGCGGGCATCGACCTCGGGGCGTATCTAATCGACACAGCCGAAGGCTACGGCACCGAGGAGGTCGTCGGTGAGGCGGTGAGCGGGATACGGGACCGCGTATTCATAGCCACCAAGGTTTCGGGAAGGGATCTCGGGCACGACCGCGTCCTCCGTGCTGCCGAGGACAGCCTGAAGCGGCTCGGGACGGACTTCATAGACCTCTACCAGGTGCACTGGCCCAACAGCCGTTATCCGATGAAGGAAACCATGCGCGCCATGGAAACTTTGGTCGATAGAGGGATAATAAGGTACATAGGGGTCAGCAACTTCAACGTGGACGAAATGGAGGAAGCGGTTTCAGCGCTCCGTAACAATCCGCTGGCGTCAAATCAGGTTATCTATAACCTAAACACAAGGGGAATCGAAGAGGACGTTATCCCCTACTGCGTCAGGCACAACATAACCGTCATGGCCTACACGCCGCTCGACGACGGCAGCCTCGCCGGGGGCTCGCGGCACTCCTCAGGGGAAATGGCGGTGCTCGATGAGATAGCGGAAGAGACGGGGAAAACCATGGCGCAGGTCGCGCTTAACTGGTGCACATACGGCGAAAATGTGATAGCGATTCCCAAATCGAATACGCTCTTAAGGACGGTGGAAAACTGCGAGGCCTCCGGCTGGCGGCTCACTCCCGAACAAAAAGAGCGGCTCGATTCCGCCTTCGAAGGGCACTGGTAATCCGGGCGCCTTTTCATATGTTATATTTCACATCTGCTATATTTCGTAGCTGCAATTATCCAACCAAAATGAAATCGGAGGCGTGATGTCCAGCAACCAATCGACGGCAAAAATGAACTGGGACCTCGGGAGTTACTTCCCCGAATACGGCGGCCCGAAGATGAAGGAGTTCAAGAAAAAGCTAAAGGCCGACATTGCGGCCGTGCAGAAAAAGGCAGCCGCCCTCCCCTCGCTTGGCGCAGACAACATGGCCGAGTGGGAAGATATAGTCCTCGAAGCCGAGGATATCATGAGCCGCTACAGCCACATCGACTCATATATCGGATGCCTGGCTTCCGCGGACGGGCTCAACGAAGACTACGTCCGCGAGGAAGGAGAGATGTCGGCCATGCATGCCGAGCTCTCTAAGCTGAAGGTCGAGCTAATAAGGGCGCTGAAGGGCGTCCCGGAAGACGTATTCAGCCAGTTCACGGAACGTGAGAAACTCTCGGACGCAGCCTACTACATCGGAAGGCTCAGGATACTGTCCGAAAGGAGCATGAATCCCGACAAGGAAATACTGGCCTCGGACCTCGGCGTTGACGGGATAAGCGCGTGGGGCCGGCTATACGATACGGTTTCGAGCAGGCTCGAATTCGAGATGAAATATCCGGACGGCACGGCGAAGACCCTTCCCATATCCCAGAGGCGCTCGCTCATGGAAAAGCCCGAGAGAGACATCCGGAAGGCGGCATTCGAGGGCGGGAACCGGGCGTGGAAGACCATTGAAGACACGGCGGCCGCGGCGCTCAACGCAATTTCCGGCACCCGGCTCACGCTCAACAAGTACCGCGGCATTGACCATTTTCTCGACGTTGCGCTCTATCAGTCGGGCATCAGCCGGAAGACCCTCGACGCCATGTTCGAGGCGATTTACGACGAGATAGAGCTCCCGAAGGACATACTCCGATTCAAGGCGCAAACTATTGGCAGAAAACAAATCGCCTGGTACGACCTCGGAGCACCGCTCGACATCGAATCCGGCCAGACGCTCAGCTGGCCCGACGCACAGAAGCTCGTCGAGAAGTCGTTTTCAGCCTCATATCCCGCGCTCGGATCGTACGCCCAAAGCGCTTTCGATAAGAGGTGGATAGACTGGGCCCCGAGGGAAGGCAAAAGGCCGGGCGGGTTTTGCACCGGATCACTCCTGACGAAGGAATCCCGCATCTTCATGACGTACAACGAGACTCTGGGCGACGTGCTCACGCTCGCGCACGAGGCCGGTCACGCCTTTCACAGCCACGTGATGAGCGACATAAGGCCTTATTCGCACTTCTATCCGATGACTCTAGCGGAATCGGCCTCGACGTTCGGCGAGATGATCCTGACCGAAGGTATACTCCGCGAGCCGTCTATAGGAGACACCGAAAAGGCGCTCATGCTCGACACCGAAATCAACCACGGCGCCATATATCTCATGGACATTCCGGTACGCTACGAATTCGAGAAGGCGTTTTACGAAGAGAGGCAGGAAGGCGAGGTAAGCGTGAGCCGCCTCAAGGAGCTTATGGCCGAAACACAGCGGCGCGTCTTCGGCGACGTGCTCGAAGAAGGCGGCGAAGACCCTTACTTCTGGGCATCCAAGCTCCACTTCTACATCGTCGGGGTCACATTCTACAACTTCCCCTACACGTTCGGCTATCTCCTCAGCCGGGGGCTCTTCTCTCTCTTTAAGAAAGAGGGGGCGGACTTTTTGCCGAAGTACGAGAAGTTCCTTCGCCTCTCGGGCTCTGACACTGCAGAAAATGTAGCCAAGAGAAGCATAGGAATGGACCTCGAAACTCCGGGATTCTGGAAGGAATCGATAAGATCCCTGAGAGAGCCTTTCGAGAAGCTTAAAGAGCTTGCCGGTAGCCTTGGACTCTCAGCGAAAGGTTAAGATCGTAACGGAGTAGGAGATTCCAATATCGGCCAAGAGGCCGGAGAGCGTGGATTCATCAGCCCGCCACGGACGGTCAGCCGCCTACGATTGCGTTCGGCGAATTGAAGCCTACGTCCAGGATAAGAGACGCCATTATAACGAGCATGTAAAGGATAGAGGCTCCGAAAGCCTTGCCGTAACCGGTGTTGTTGAGCGCGCTCTTTATTATTACGTATTCGAAATACAGGCCCGAGATAACGGCGAATATAGCGTAATAATAGGAACAGTACCCGAGAAACCAGAGCGAAAGACTAAGCGGAAATAAGGAAACGGAATAAAGAAGAATCATGACATTCGTATATTTCGTTCCCATTGCAACCGGCATTACGGGAATACCGGCCTTCTTATAGTCGATCTTGTATTTTTGGGCGAGGGCCCAGAAATGCGGCGGCTGCCAGAGCATCATGAATATGAACAGTATGACGGCGTCCACACCGAGTGCGGGATTCACGGCCGCATATCCTATGAGCACGGGAAGTGCGCCGGGCAATCCCCCAAGAATAGTTCCGTAGGGCGAGCTCCGCTTGAGGTAGAGCGTATAGAGTAGAGCGTAGCTCAATATGGCGGCTATGGTCAGCGCCGCGTTTACGACGTTAAGATAATAGAACGAAACGAAGAGCGAGATGGCTATGAAGACAAATGCAATCGCAACAGCCGTTTTCTCGCCGATGACTGTAAGGGCGTCAACGCGCTTACTGAGCCTGCTCATGAGCACGTCTATACGCCTGTCGAGGACGTTGTTGAGGATCGCGGCGCCCGCAGCGCTCAAAAGGAGCGAGATTAGCGCTTCGACTGTGAGATAAATCGAGGGGAAGCCTCTGGACGCCAGCACCATACCGGCAAACCCGGTAAACGCGACGCTCGTTATTATGCCCGGCTTCGTAAGGAGAACCGTCGAGACTACGATATTCGAAGCTCCCCTGTCGACGTTCTCGATCGTATTCATGTTTACCCCCTCATGGCCTTCCTGAACCGGCATAAATCCTCCTCATCCCCAAGAACCAAGTATAGAGGAATAACGATAGTATGAGTAGAGCGACCGATAAATGAAGCGCGGCCGCTGCGTAGTGAAGCTTCGTATGTATTATTCCGACCCCGAGAATAATCTGGACTATTATAAGGCCGAGCGCTATGCCGAACGCCGCACGGTAGCGCCTGAACCCGTCGACAAGCCATGTGGATATGAAGAATCCGAGGACGATCAGTGTTATGGCGTATGCGGCAACCCTGTGGGCGAAGTGGTTCAAGACCATGCCGGAGAGCTCGGGGGGTATCCAGTACCCGAGGCATTTTGGAAAGTCCGGGCATGCTAGCCCTGAATTTGAGTGCCTGACGTAGGCCCCAAGCACCGCCTGGAAGAATATCAGGATAGCCAGGAAGAAAAATACGCCGTTATATCCGCTGAGTGTGAATAAAGGTTTTATCTTCTCGCCGTCGAAGAAGACTATGTAAAGCGTGAGCGAGAATATCACCATGGCGTTCGCGAAGTGAAATGTAGTGAGGTCTACCGGGATCTCGAGAAGGACCACTATTCCGCCGAGGACTATCTGGAAGGCAAGGAGACAAACTATAATGATCGGAATCAGCTTCGTCCAGCCGTCGTAGCTCCGGAGTCTCTTGTACGAGAGATACACCAGGAAAATGGAGGTGACGCCGCCTATTACCCTGTGCGTATACTCCATGTAGATATCCCATCTGTACGGAGGAACCACGCTCCCGTGGCAAAGCGGCCAGTCCGGACATCCCAGCCCAGCCCCAAGGCCGGACACCAGATTGCCCCATATTAAAAGCAGGAATAGAAAGAAAAGGGTGATTTTACCGATCATTAATCTATTTTTTCGTCAGGGTACCACAACCCTCGTAAACGTATCCACGAACGTCATCGTGATGAGGAGAAAAAGAAGTCCCAGAGGGAAAAGCGCAAAAACCCAGGTTATGGAATCCTCGAATTTAAGGTGCATGAAAAATAGGGCGACGAGCGCGGCCTTAATCGACGCGACCGCCATAGCTATCACGACGTTCATGGTGCCGAAATCGACGTACGACACGTATACCGTGATGACAGTCAGCACCATAAGCGCTGCCCAGACAATAAAATATGTCTTGTAAGTGGTTATATGCTCGTGTTTGTCGGAATGCGAGTGCGATGCCATGTTTTATCCTCCGGCTATCCAATAAGATAAAGTAACGGAAACAGATAAATCCAGATAAGGTCGACAAGGTGCCAGTAAAGCCCGCCCAGCTCGATAGGCGTGTTGTACTTCGAGTTGAACTTGCCCTTCAGCGTCAGCACGAAGATGACACCGAGTATTCCGAGACCGATGAAGACGTGGATCATGTGAAGACCGGTCATAAGGAAGTAAAGAGAGAAGAAAATACTCGTGTCCGGATAGATGTGGTGCGAGAACTTTGCGCTGTACTCGAAGTATTTTACGACGCCGAATACCATACCGCAGATGATCGTTATCAGTATGAGTATGGCGGCTGTCTTCTGCCTGCCCCACTTGATGGCGGACACACCCATGGCCATAGTCAAACTGCTGAAGATAAGGACGCAGGTGTTGATAGCGCCCATTGTTCTGTTGAGCTCCAGATGCTGCTCGTAGAACATCTCGGGGTACCTCGCGTGGAATATCGCGTAAGCCGCGAATAGCCCCCCGAAAAGCAGTATTTCAGTTCCGAGGAAGAGCCACATCCCCAGCTTCGAGGAGCTGTACTCCGTCGCCGGATCCATGTGGTGATCGTGTGATTGATCGATGCCAGCTTCTGCCATGTCTTGGTTAAACCTCCAGCTCCTTCTTTTTTCCGTAACCGTACGTCCAGTCCGTTACCTGCGGTATTTCTTCGAAATTCTCATGCGGCGGGGGCGAGGGCACCTGCCACTCGAGAGAAAGCGAGTTGTACGGATTTGCCGGCGCCTTCGGGCCGTTTATCAACCCCGAAATAAGGTTGATGACCATGATGAGTATCCCGAACCCGAGTATCCAGGAGCCGTAAGTCGAAAGCGCCATAAGCGATTCGAACTCTGCCGGGTAAGATGCGTAGCGCCTCGGCATACCCTGAATCCCGAGGAAAAACTGCGGGAAGAACGTTACGTTAAAGCCGACGAAGATAAAGAACCATGCTATCTTCGCGACAGTCTCGTTGAACATCTTTCCGAACCACTTCGGATACCAGAAGTGAAGCGCCCCGAAGAAGCCCATGACCGTACCGCCTATCATGACGTAGTGCATGTGCGCGACTACGAAGTAAGTGTCGTGAAGGTGAATGTCGGCAGCGAGCGCCCCGAGGAACACGCCGGTGAGTCCGCCGATCGTGAACAGGAATATGAATCCGAGGGCGTAGAGCATGGCGGAATGCAGCTGTATAGAACCTCTGTAAAGAGTGGCCGTCCAGTTGAACACCTTTATAGCCGTCGGTATGGCGACCAGGAACGTCAGGAACGAGAAAATCATTGCCGCCGTTTCTGAGATACCGCTCGTAAACATGTGGTGGGCCCAGACGAGGAAGCTGATGAATGCGATGCCGAGGCTGGAATAGGCTATAGCCTTGTAGCCGAATATCGGCTTTCTCGAAAAGACCGGGATAATTTCGGATATGACGCCCATCGCGGGGATGATCATGATGTAAACAGCGGGATGGGAGTAGAACCAGAAGAAGTTCTGAAAGAGTATCGGGTCGCCGCCCTTGGCCGGGTCGAAGAATCCGACGCCGAGCGTCCTCTCGGTTATAAGGAGAAGAAGGGTTATTCCGACGACGGGAGTTGCAAGGAGCTGAAGCACGGCAGTCGCATAAGAAGCCCATATGAAAAGCGGAAGCCTGTGCCACGTCATTCCCGGCGCCCTCATCTTGTGGGTCGTAACGATGAAGTTAAGACCCGTGAGAATCGACGAAAATCCGAGAACGAAAACACCGAAAGTCATTAGAACGACGTCTGTATTGGTTGTTGCACTGTAGGGAGTATAAAAAGTCCATCCGGTATCGGCCGGCTTTAAAAGGGCCATCAAAAGAATGGCGGTACCGAGAAGATAAATCCAGTAGCTGGCGATATTCAGCTTGGGGAACGCGACGTCTCTCGCACCTATCATAAGAGGAATGAGGAAGTTCCCGAAGCTCGCCGCGAGGCCCGGGACGATGAAGAAAAAGACCATAATCGAGCCATGCAGAGTGAAGAGTACGTTGTATGTATGCGGATCTACAAAGTCGGATGCAGGAGTAAGCAGCTCGAACCTCATAAGAAGGGCGATGATGCCGGCCACCAGGAAAAACAGTGAAGTAGACACCAGGTATAAAATCCCGATTCGTTTATGATCCGTCGTGAGAATCCAGGAGAGAAACCCCTTCTTCTCCAGGAACGGGACATATACGTCGTGGGCAATCGTATGATTTGCCATTTTAAATCGCCTCCTTGAACTGAAACCCTTTATTTTAGTGTTTTGATATAAGCAATAACGGCCGTCACTTCGTCATCACTTAGTATACCCTTAAACGACGGCATCACCGGCTGAAATCCCTTGACGACCTGGGACTGCGGCTCGAGTATCGATTGCCTGAGATAATTCTCGTCCGCATCGACCTTAGAGCCGTCTGCAAGCTCCACCGTGTGGCCGAAGACGCCTTTAAACGACGGCCCGACAAGCGTGGAGCCGTCTATGCTGTGGCATGCGTTACACCCCTTTTCTTTATATATCTTCTCGCCGAGCTCGGCCGGGGGCAGCGAGGCTACAGCCCCTCCCCCCTCGCCCGGAACACCGTTCTCCCATATGTCGTACGCCTCGGGGCTGAGCACGTTGACCTTCCCGAGCATGACGGAATGGCCAGTGCCGCAGTACTCCGCGCAGAATATATCGAACGTTCCGATTTTGGTGGGAGTGAACCAGAGCTGAACATATCTGCCCGGGAGAACGTCCTGTTTTACGCGAAACCCTGGGACGAAAAAGCTGTGCAGCACGTCGTCGGACATCATGACAAGCCTTACAGGCCTGTTCTGCTCGACGTAAAGCTCGTTAAGCGTCTTTTTACCGTTGTAATAGTCGAAGGTCCAGAGCCACTGCTTGCCGGTGACCGTAATATCCACAGAATCGGCCGGGGGCGTCCTCATTTCTTTATATACGACGAAGCCGTATACGAAAAGAGCTATTAGGAGTATTGATGGAATGACAGTCCAGATAATTTCGAGCGGCTCACTGCCGGTAATGTATGGCGTCTCTTCGTCGTCTCTCTTTCTTCTATACTTAACCGCGAAAACAACGAGAATCACGGTTATAAGCACAAAGAAGAAGAGGGACAACAAGGTTATTGTCAAAAGCACCCCGTCTACCTTGCCCGCAAGATTAGATGCTACCTCTGGAATCCAAGTCATAAGTTTATTTTAAACCTCCCATTCTCCTATTCGGGTCCTTTTTTCTCTCTCCTCCAGAAATACGTAAGCACGCCGCAAAGTGCCAGCAAGGTGATGACCCCTCCCGCCTTGACTACGTTCAGAGCCTTGAGTGCGTACCTTTTCCCGATCGGGTCGAACTCGTAGCAGAAAAGCACTACCTTGTTCAGTATCCCGGAGGTCCCGATCTGTCCTTTCGCCGCTTCTACGAGAGAGAGCCTGAAATCAAGTGGCTCGTACTGAATGCCCTCGAGATAACGCGAAATCTTCCCGTCCGTCGTAAGGACCATAATGGCCGAGGGGTGGGCGAACTCATCGCCGTCCTCCAGGAACTTAAAACCGACGGCGCCCGTCAATTTCGCAATATTTTCGGCGTCGCCGGTGAGGAACATCCAGTCCCCCGAAGAGGGGTCGCCGCGAAGGACGTTCTTCCTGTATCTTGCGCCCTTCTCAGACGCCATCTCCGGCGTATCATCCGGATCGAAGCTGACTGTTATGATTCTGAAATCCTTCCCTATAGTGAAAGCCTGCTGCTCGTTAACCACCTGAAGCAGGCCATCCGAAGCGAAAGTGCAGATGCGCGGGCATTGGAAATAAACGAGGCTGAGGACAGTAGGACCGTCCTTGTACAGGACATCCCTGAAATCCACTTCATTCCCGTTTTCATCCTTTAAGGTAATGCCTTCGGGAATGACGTCGCCGAGCTTATCGTCCAGTCCGACGTTCTTTATGTCCCTCGAATCCGTGATAGCCGCCGCAAAATCGGCACACAGCAAGATCGCCAGAACCGCCAGAACATAAATTTTCAATTGCTTTGTATACATTATTTATAACCGCATTTATGACCACTTCACCCTGCCCATAAATACCGCTTAGCCCGCAACAACCGTTCCAATCAATCCAGAATCCGCTGTAAATATTAAATCATAGTATGAGGTGGGTGAAGGACATTATAATACAACCCCGACGGATAAAAAATCCGCAAGAAAATACTCCCAGAACAACCTGAAAACGTGGAAGATTCTATCCTATTCTGCCTCCATGTCAAGTTGCATCAATGCCCTTCCGCCGGGGCCCCGGCGTTGAATTATGCGGTTTAGATTTTAGAATAATTGTCATGATATCGATTACTCACACGGGCCTTAAGGTAGGCCACGCGTCGGACCCCGGCGCTATAACGGGATGCACCGTGCTTCTCTTCGACAAACCGGCCCTGGGGGCCATAGACTTGAGAGGCGGCGGCACGAGCACAAGGCAGATTGATCCTCTACTATCACACAGCACCTTCGGCAAAATCCACGGCCTTTTACTCACGGGCGGGAGCGCGTTCGGGCTAGACGCCGCCGGGGGAGTAATGAAGTATCTCGAAGAGCGGCACATAGGGCTCGACGTCGGATACGGCCTCGTCGTGCCGTCCGTGCCGACAGCCGTCATATTCGACATCGGCATCGGGAAGAGCATAAGGCCGGATGCCGAGATGGGGTACATGGCCTGCGTGAACGCTTCATATGATGGAGTCGAGGAGGGGAGCGTCGGGGTCGGGACCGGCGCAACTATAGGCAAGCTCCTCGGCCTCGGGCACGCGACGAAGGGCGGGCTCGGGACAGCCGCCTACAAATTCGACAACGGCGTCATAGTTGGCGCCGTCGCTGTGGTGAACGCGTTCGGCGACGTCGTCTCCAGAAAGAACGGCAGTATTATAGCCGGGGTGCGCAAGACCCCCGAGAGCGCGGAGTTCGCCGGCACCGTAAACCTGTTCAAGGAAGGGGTCAGGTTCCGTCCGGGCGGCGGACAAAACACAACGCTCGCTGTCGTCGCCGTAAACGCCAGGTTCACGAAGTCCGAGCTCGGAAGGATAGCCAGCATAGCCCAGACGGGGCTCTCGCGGGTGATATCGCCTGCGCACACAGTCGCCGACGGCGACGTCGTTATAGCGGTCTCGTGCGGGGACATGGAAGGCGACGCCAACGTCTCCGGCATCGTAGCGGCCGAGCTGATCGAGGAATCGATAATGAGAGCCGTAAGCCTTTCGAAGGGTATGGGGGGCGTGCCGAGCGCTGGCGACCTTAACGGGAAAGGGGCTACCTGAGCTCGACGGCGGCTTCGGGTATCGGGAACTTCCGCATTCTTATACCGAGGACTATTCCTATCCCGATCATAGCCGTTAGGGTCGACGAGCCGCCGTAGCTGAGTATAAGGAGCGGCACGCCCGTGATGGGAAGAAGCCCTATAACCATGCCGACGTTCACTACGGCATGCCAGAAGAACATAGCAGCGATGCCGTAGCAAACCAGGATCGAGTATGTGTCTTTAGATCGGCTGGCCGTATCGAGTATCCAGAGGATTATCATGAAATAGAGAAGGAGCGCGAAGAAGCCTCCGACAAAACCCCACTCCTCGGCGAGAACCGAAAACGCGAAGTCCGTTTGCTGGGCCGGGATGAACCTCAGCTGGGACTGCGAGCCCGCCATGAACCCTTTCCCGGTGAACTTGCCCGAGCCGACGGCTATCTGGGACTGTATGGCGTTATAGCCCGAGTTAAGCGGGTCGCGAGCCGGATCGAGAAACGTCATGATTCGGCTCTTCTGATACGGCTTCATGAAGTAGTGCCACGCGGGATAGGAGAACCCGACGACGACGGCGAGTATAATCGCGAGCGTAATTTTCTTGACCCCCATGAAGAGGATCATGCTGCCCGAGATGAGTATTATGAGGAGCCCCGTGCCGAGGTCGGGCTGAAGCATAACCAGGACGAGAGGCAGCGCGACCAGGAGCGCGGGCTTTACGAGATCGAGAAGGCCGTATGGAAAGCCCTCGTAGTCGCTGTCGTAGAACCTTGCGAGTGCAAGCACGACGGGTATCTTAGCGAGCTCCGACGGCTGGATGCTTGCGAATGGTCCCAGCATTATCCAGCTCTTGGACCCCGCCACTTCCTTCCCAAAGATGAGCACGAATATCAGAAGGAATATCGATACGGCATAGATGTGAAGGGAGTATCTCTTTATGAGCTTGTTGTTTATAAAGGAGACGAGGACCATTACCACTACGCCGATAGAAAGCCATATAGCCTGCTTCTTGAAGTATACGAGGCCGGTTTGATACGAAGCGCTGTAAAGATTGAGGAGCGCCAGCGCCGCGAAGGCGATGGTCATGAAGAAGAGCGACCATCCGAAGCTGTAGAGGAGCCGCCTGTCAAACATTATCATCGGCGTCTCTCTCCTTCTTGAGGTCAAAATAATATTCCAGGATCTTCTTGGCCAGCGGCGCCGCAACCGAGCCGCCCTTGCCGCCGTGCTCGACGACAACGGAAACGGCTATCTCGGGCTTGTCCGCCGGGGCAAAAGATGTGAACCACGCATGGTCCATGTGTTTTTTCGCATCCGTCTGCGAACCGAGCGAAATCACCTGCGCCGTACCGGTCTTGCCCGCGACTTCAATATCCTTGAGACGGGCGCCCTTTCCGGTTCCGCCCGGGTCGTTCACGACCCCGACCATGGCCTCCCTTATAAGGACCAGTGTGCTGTCTTCAACCGGAATATGCCCGTGCGGCGGGACGGTGTTGACCGTGGTTTCCCCGCTGAAGGCGACTTCCTTTATTACGAGCCTGGGCGTGAATAGCGTCCCTCCGTTTGCTATGGCCGCCGTCATCATGGCCACCTGGAGAGGGGTCGCGCTAACATACCCCTGCCCGATCGCGGAAACGATGGTCTCGCCCTTATACCAGGGCTTCTTGAATCTTTCGAGCTTCCATTCCCTGCTGGGAGCGACCCCGACCCTTTCCTCTATTCCTATGCCCGTAGGCTGGCCGAATCCGAACGCGGTCATGTACTTCGAGAATTTATCGATTCCGAGTCTTTCAGCCAGTTTGTAGAAATATACGTCGCAGGAGTGAACGAGCGCCTGCCTCATGTTCATCGATCCGTGCCCTCCCCTCTTCCAGCACCTGTACGTATGCGTGCCGAGCCTGTAGGAGCCGGGGCAGTTGAATCTCATGTCGGGATCGATAACCCCTTCGGTCATAGCCGCAGCGAGCGGGACCATCTTGAATACGGAGCCAGGAGCGTAAAGACCCTGCGTCGCCCTGCTTACGAGCGGATAGTTTTTGTCGTTAAGGAGCTCGGCCCATTTCTTGGCGTCGATTCCCTTGACGAAATCCGCGGGGTCGAACGTCGGCCTGCTGGCCATCGCCAGCACGTCGCCGTTCCTTACGTCGATAACGACTATCGCGCCGAACTCCTCACCGAGCGCCTCCTCGGCAGCCGTTTGGAGGTCCATGTCTATCGACAGGATGACGTCTTTTCCAGGGACGCTGTTCTTGTTGACGAGGTCCTTTCTGAAGAGGTCAGAGTGCACTTCCCTTCCTAGGGCGTCCGTCACCTTCTGGACGAAACCGTCCTCTCCCCTGAGGGCATCCTCCCAGGTTTTTTCGACACCGGTCTTTCCGACGAGGCCATTCCAGTTGAGCTCGGGGTTTGCGTTAAGCTCATCTTCGCTCACCTTCCCTATGTAACCGAGGAAAGATGCGCCCAGGACGCCGTGGGGATACTGGCGCAGATTATTAACTTCGATCATGAGCCCGGGAAGCGAGCTTCTCCGCGCCTCTATAACGGCGAGCTGGTCGCGGTTAATGTCCTGCGCAATGGTGACGGTCTTGAACCTGTTCTTCCTCGTAGCCTGGAGAATCTTCTCCCTTACCTTCGGGCTTTCGAGGTCGAGTATGAGAGATAAATTATCGCTAAGGGCCTGTATATCCTCGACGTCCTTCGGGAGGACGGAAATATCGAACGACGGCCGGTTCACGACGAGCTCGCGGCCGTAGCGGTCGAGCACCCTCCCCCTTGGGGCGGGGACCCTTTCGATCCTGACCCTGTTGCCGACAGAGAAGCTCTCGAACTCGTCGCCCTTTATGACCTGGAGGAACCAGAGCCTCGAGACGAGCGCAACAAACGCCACGCAAAGGATTATCGTCGATATGACGAGCTTACCTTTGAAGTCTTGCATATGCCTTTCCAGCCGCCCAGAAGAGAGGCACCCCGACGGCGGTGTTCACCACGCCCCGGAGCAGTATCTCGCCGAGCGGCAGCCTTAATCCGGACTCTCCCCTGATTACTATTATAGTCATTATGAACAGCCACGTAAAAACAGTGCTTCCGAATATGACGAGCCCCTGAACCAGATATTTTTTGAGGTATACGTGGCTCGAGCTCGACTTTACCAGGATGTACGCGCTCAGGCGCGAAAGCGTAAACGTCCCGGGGAGGTTCCCCGAAAGCACATCCATGAGATAGCCGTTTCCCGCAGCTATCAGAAAACTGCCCCTTACTTCGGAATATATTGCGAGAAATACAATAAATATAAGGTTGAGGTCGGGATAGATATGCCCGCTGCTTGGGGACAGCACCGTCGTCTGAAGCGTTATCAGCACGAGCGACACCACGGCGAGAAACGGGATCAGAAGAGCGCTACTCATTTAGCACCAGGCTGTTTACTGGTTTTTGAATTATCAGCACCTCTTCGAGCGAGTTCAGATGTACATGCGGTGAGATTTCGGCATTGATGAAGCTGCCCTTGGATCCGATACTCGTAACCGTCCCGATTACGACTCCCTTCGGGAAAAAGCCGTCCTTCCCCGACGATATCACCTTGTCCCCTTCGCTCACGTCCGATTTCTTTTCTATATAGTCCATCTCGCACCCGGCCCCCGTGCCCTTAACTATCCCTCGTGCTCGCGTCCTGTGTATGTAGGCGTCCACGGCGCTTACGGGGTCCGTGATCAGGAGAACTTCTGAGCTCCTGTCACCGGCAAGGAGTATCCTTCCGACGACGCCGTCGAATGACGCGACCGGCATGCCCTCGGTCACGCCGTCCCTTGTGCCCTTGTCCACGATTATCACCTGCGAGCGGAGTATCGACGGGCTCGCGCCGATGACGTTGGCCGGCACGGCGGGATAGGAGCTCTCATCCCTGAACTCGAGGAGCTTTCTAAGCCGGGCGTTCTGGATACCTGCTTCGGCGAGCTCGAACTTCTCGCGGCGGAGACGGCTGATCTCTTCCTTGAGCCTTACGTTCTCTTCCCTTAAATTAACGAGGTGAATGTAATCGTTCCAGACTCCGGACATAACGCCCGCAATGGAGGATACGAACTTTTGCGGATAGTAGGTGAGCGTCAGCACGAATCTCGCGGCAGGGGTCTGCTTTTCCCGTTTTTCGAGGCTCAGAGAGAACAGCTGTATCGCTATGAGTAGTAGAACTATGACAATGAAAATTGTGCGGCGTTTCAGAAAGCCCATTTGTATACACTAACAACTGAAGTCTCTTGGCCTCGCGGCTGTGCCGCGCTTTACGAATAGCTGATGCTGACTTCCCGAAGGAGGTCGAGCTCGTCGAGCGCCTTGCCCGACCCGTAGACGACGCATGTCAGCGGGTCCTCGGCGCGGGATACCGGAAGACCGGTCTCCTCTTTTATGAGCTGGTCGAGATTACCGAGCAGCGCACCGCCACCGGTGAGCATGATTCCACTGTCGACGATATCCGCCGCAAGCTCTGGCGGCGTCCTTTCGAGTGTCTGCTTTATGCCCTCGACAATAAAGCTCACGGGCTCCGTCAGCGCTTCCTTTACCTCTTCGGACGTTATCTCGATAGTGCGCGGGATGCCGGCGCGGAGGTCCCTGCCCTTCACATTCATCGAGCCTATCTCGCCGTTACCGAGAACCTTGCCGAGCTTTTTCTTTACGTCCTCTGCCGTCCTTTCACCGATAAGCATGTTGTAGTTACGTTTCACATACTGGAGTATTGCCTCGTCGAGCTTGTCGCCGCCTACTTTAATTGACTTGCTGACGACTATGCCCGCAAGCGATATGACCGCAACGCTCGTCGTGCCGCCGCCGATATCGACAACCATGTTACCCGTGGGCTCAGTGACAGGCATGCCCGCCCCTATAGCAGCCGACATCGTCTCTTCGATGAGATAAACTTCCCTTGCCCCGGCGGCTTCGGCAGACTCCCTGACCGCTCTTTTCTCGACCTCGGTGATTCCTATGGGTACGGAGACAATAATCCTCGGCCGTACGAAGCTTTTCCTGTTGTTGTGGGTTTTACGGATGAAATATTCAAGCATTTTCTGAGCAACGTCGAAGTCCGCGATTACGCCGTCCTTAAGCGGCCTTATGGCCTTGATTGAGCCCGGCGTCTTACCGACCATGTTCTTCGCTTCGCGCCCTACTGCCAGTATCTTTTTTATTCCCCTGGAGTCTTCCTGCACCGCCACAACGGACGGCTCGTTGGCTACAATACCCTTACCCCTTACATATACGAGCGTGTTCGCGGTGCCGAGATCAACCGCCAAATCGTTAGAGAACCACCCCAGAATCGTATCAAATATCATGTCCCATCGCCTCCTGCCCTAATTATAAAATAGAAATTAGTAAAATGTTACTGGAGATTTAGAAAAGATACTCAATGCCCAGCCTTAAGTATCTGAAAATACAAAAATAACCTAAACTGATACTATAATAGAGGGGGAGATAAAATCAAGGATTATAGGGGGTTAATTTAGATAAAAAGGCGATTTTTCTTAATTCGCCGGGCCGGATCGAACAAACGGGAGCGGCTTAACGGTGCCTTTCCCCTTTGTGCCTTCTGGAGACGAAATATCCACTTCCGTTCCGGGCTCGACAAATTCCCGTCTTAGATATCCGAGCGCAATGCTGCGCCCGAGGGCAGGCGAAAAGGCCGGGCTAGTGATCGTGCCTATTTTCTTTTCCCCGGCGAAGATTTCGGCGCCCGCCGAAGGGGTAAAGCCCTCTTCCATGACAATGCCGGAGAGGTGCCTGTTCACGTGACCACGCCACTTTATTCGGGCCACGACCTCCTGCCCGATGTAGCATCCCTTCTCGAAGCTGAGCGCGTTCCATATGCCGGCCTCGATAGGTATCGTATCCTCGTCCATATCCCTTCCGTAGATTGGAATGCCTGCTTCTACGCGGAGGATTCCGAGCGCCCTGGAACCGACGGGCTCCAGGCCGAAGCTCTT
Organism: Candidatus Dadabacteria bacterium; assembly: GCA_050247635.1. GTDB lineage: Bacteria > Desulfobacterota_D > UBA1144 > Nemesobacterales > UBA2774 > JADLGH01. The sequence goes on from JBFWTW010000021.1 coordinate 16,361, forward strand.
TCCCTTTTCGAGAAGATAATTCCACACTTCTTCAGCGCCGCCGGCGGGAACGTACAGGTCGAATCCTCCTTCGCCTGTCCTGTCGACAGAGGCGCAAATAAATTCCATTCCGAAAATGGCGGCTTTAAAATGCCCGTGCTCTTTTAGCTCTGGAATGGTTATGCCCGCGGCTCTGAGAACATTCGTTGATTCCGGCCCCTGAACGGAAAAGAGGGATAGCTCATCCGTAACGTCGTCCACTGTAGCCTTGTAAGAGAGCCTGTATTTGAGTAAGAGGTCCTTAACCTTCACGTTAAGTCCCGGCTCGAGATCGAGCAGGACAGAATCCAGTTCTTTATAAACGCGCATGTCGGAGAGCATCCTTCCCTTGACCGTAAGAACGGCGGCATATGCACCGTCGCCGTCAGCGAGCTTCATGACGTCGTTCGTCAGCATGCCCTGGAGAAACTTGAGGTGCTCCTTTCCGGCAAGGCGGAGCTTTCCCCTCGCGGAGAGATCGAGTAAACCCGCCTTCTTTCTTACCGCCTCGTATTCCCCAAGCCAGCCACCGTACTCCTCCGGCATCATAGCAGTATTGTCGCCAGTATTGACCGGGGCGTCGCCCGCTTCGCTTAAAGTCTCTTTACTTTCCATTGCGATCTCTCCGTATTGTTTAGTATAACCAGAGGGCGCGGTTTGCCGAAACGGCCTTTACTCTCTAAGGTGAAGTTGAATCCATTGCGCAGTTTCAGATATCTAATCCTGAACATCGGCATACGGAGCCGGTTTTTATACTTGAAAAACCGCCTTCGAAATGTAGTATAAAGCTGAGTCCGGAAGGACAAAAAGCGAGGTAACGGATGATAGACAAGAGCACTCTTACAAAAAAACAGAAAGTAGTAATAATGGGCTCCGGCCCGGCCGGGCTGACGGCCGCGATATACACGGCAAGGGCCAACCTAGAGCCGCTCGTTTTCGAGGGGCTCGAAGCCGGGGGGCAGCTCACGCTCACGACCGACGTCGAGAACTTCCCGGGGTTTCCCGAGGGCATACAGGGCCCGGCGCTCATGAACGCCATGAGGCAGCAGGCCGAGAGGTTTGGCGCTACGTGCCTTCGTGAGAGAATCGACTCCGTCGATTTCAGCGAAAGGCCTTTCAAGGTAGTGTCAGGGGACATGACGTTCGAGGCGGAGACGTTCATAATCGCCTCGGGGGCGTCCGCAAAGATGCTCGGCATAGCGTCCGAAAAGCTCCTCCTCGGAAGGGGCGTATCGACGTGCGCCACCTGCGACGGGTTTTTCTACAGGGACAAGGAAATAATAGTAGTCGGCGGCGGAGACAGCGCCGTCGAGGAAGGGACGTTCCTTACGAAGTTCGCCTCCAAGGTGAACATCATACACAGAAGGGACCAGCTGAGGGCCTCGAAAATAATGCAGGACAGGGCTTTTAAAAATCCCAAGGTGGATTTCATCTGGAACGCCGAGATCGAGGAGATTCTCGGAGACGTGGAGAGTGGCGTAAAGGGTGTCGTTCTCAGGGACACTAAAACAGGAGAGACCACCAGAAAAGATATAGACGGCATATTCATTGCCATCGGGCATACACCCAACACATCTATATTCGAGGGCAAGCTCGACATGGATGAGGTCGGGTATCTCATAACCAAAGAAGGCTCGACCGAAACCAACGTGCCGGGAGTCTTCGCCGCGGGCGACGTCCGCGACAACAAATACCGCCAGGCCATAACAGCCGCAGGCTCGGGATGTATGGCCGCAATCGACGCCGAAAAGTTCCTCGAAAGCCAGGGGGAATAAAACCCGAATTCTCAGGCGGGGCGGTCCGCGCTCCGCTTGTCGATTTCGTATATCAGCCGCTTCAGCTCGGGAACGGCGCTTTGGGCCGCTTCCCTCCCGATCTCGATTATCGAGCGGCCCCTGTGGAAATCGAGCACCTTCACTCCGAGGAGACACGGGGACACGACGACGTCCGGCGGGCATTCCATGAAGCTGTATTCCGTAAGCCTTCTCTGGGCTATGATAGAGCTCCTCTGAACTATATCCACGAGAGAAAAGTCCGCCATTACGCAGCCCTCGGAAAAGTTGCTCAGCAGATCCACTGCAACGATAATATCCGCGCCGAGTGTCTTAAGCACCTTCACAGGGACCGGCTCGAGAACGCCTCCGTCAACGAGAAGCGTATCCCCGTGCGGGACCGGCGTGAAGAGACCGGGGATGGCCATACTGGCGTGGACGGCGGTACGGAGGCTGCCGCTCGTGAAGGTTACGGTCTCTGCCCTACCGACGTCCACGGCGACGGCCGCGAACGGCTTCCCGAGGTCCTCTATGTTCTCGATGCCGACTATCTCGCCGAGTAGCCTCTCGACGTAGTTTCCCGAGAAGAGCCCGCGCGCCGGCCACGTAGGGCCGAGAAGAAATGGAAGATCTTTAAAACCGTATTTGAGCGAGACGTCTTCGAGGCGCGAGAGCTTCCCCACCGCATAGACAGCGCCGACCAGGGCGCCTATGCTGGTCCCCGAAACCACGTCGAATTCTATGCCGGCTTCGGAAAAAGCCCCGAGCACCCCGATGTGGGCGTATCCCTTGGCCCCTCCGCCTCCGAGCGCTATACCTATTTTCATTTACGGCCCCTGCGTCCGTGCATATTCAAAACGAGCTCAGGAATTCTTTTATCGATTCTGTCAGTGTTCTGTATTCGAGGAGGAACGAATCGTGTCCGTATGGAGAGTCTATTTCGTGATAGTCGCACAGCACTTTATTTTCGCGGATGGCGTCAACCACCTCGCGCGACTGGTAGGGAGGGAAAAGCCAGTCCGATGTGAAGGATGCAACGAGGGCCTTCTTGCACTTCATCCTGGAAAATGACTCCGCGAGGCTGGCGTATCCCTCGGCTGCGTCGTAGATGTCTATAGCGCGCATTATATATATATAGCTGTTGGCGTCGAATCTTTCGACGAATTTCATCCCCTGGTATTCGAGATAGTCCTCTATGTCGAAGTTGCTGTCGAGCCTGAGCTTCATCGACTCGGGGTCGGGATGGTTCCTCCCGAACTTCTGCCAGAGCCAGTTGTGGCTGAGATAGGTTATGTGCCCGATCATACGCGCTATCGCGAGGCCCTTGGCGGGGGGATTACCGCCGTAATAGTCGCCGCCCTTCCAGTCGGGGTCGTCCATTATCGCGCGTATGCCGACCTTGTGTATGGCGATGGACTGCGGGTTCGAAACGGCCCCCGAGGCCACGAGCACCACCGAATCCACCATGTCGGGATAAGAGAGCGACCACTCAAGTGCCTGCATCCCCCCCATGGAGCCCCCGGCGACAGCCTTTATTCGCCTTACACCGAGGCTGTCCAGAAGGGCCTTCTGGACACGCACCATATCCTTTATCGTAATCACGGGGAATTCGAATGCGTAGCGTTTCCCCGTCGCCGGGTTTACGGACGAAGGGCCGGTCGTTCCATAACAGCCTCCGAGAATATTCGAGCAAACGACGAAATATTTTTCCGTGTCGAACGCCTTTCCGGGCCCTATCATGACGTCCCACCACCCGGGGACTTTATCCTCGGGGGTGTGCCTCCCGGCGGCGTGGGCGCTCGCGGTGAGCGCGTGCTCAATCACTATGACGTTGTCGGCGTTTTCGTTGAGCTCCCCATAGGTTTCGTAGGCGACAGTGACCGGCCCGAGTGTAAGGCCGTTTTCGAGACGAAACGCATCCGGCCCTTGTGCGAACGTGAAATATTTCGTCTTGACGATGCCGACCGAGCCTTCGTCTATTATTACTACAGGGGATTCTCCAAACGCCCTCTGGTTCATTATGCCTTCCCGGATTTTTCGAGCGCCTGCTCGATATCCCATATTATATCGTCCACGGTTTCGAGCCCGACGGAGATACGCACCATCTCGGGGGTTACGCCCGCCCTGAGCTGGTCTTCCTCGTCGAGCTGGCGGTGTGTCGTCGAAGCCGGATGTATTATGAGCGTCTTCGCATCCCCGACGTTTGCCAGGTGGCTCAGAAACTCGAGGCTCTCAATGAACCTGGCGCCCGCTTCCTTTCCGCCCTTGATCCCGAACGTGAATATCGAGCCCGGGCCCTTTGGCAGGTATTTCTTCGAAAGGCTGTGATACGGGCTGTCCGGAAGGCCGGAATATTTGACCCATGCGATGGACGGATGGTTCTTCAAAAACTCCGCGACGGCGAGTGCGTTCTGGCAATGCCTTTCCATCCTGAGGTTCAGTGTTTCGAGGCCCTGTAGAAAGAGAAAAGAGTTAAACGGGCTGAGCGCAGGGCCCATGGTCCTAAGCACGTCGCAGCGCGCTTTCATCGTAAACGCGAAGTCGCCGAACGTCTCGTAGAACCTCACCCCGTGATAGCCCCTGGACGGATCCACCATCGAGGAGAAGTTGCCGTTGTCCCAGGGGAACTTGCCCGATTCGACGAGCACGCCGCCTATGGATGTGCCGTGGCCGCAAATGAACTTCGTCGCCGAATGGACCACGACGTCGGCGCCGAACTCGATCGGCTTACAAAGGAACGGCGTTGCGAACGTATTGTCTACTATGAGCGGCAGACCTGCGTCGTGCGCAATGGCCGAAACGGCTTCTATGTCAAGCACGTTTCCGAGCGGGTTTCCTATCCCCTCGGCGTATATTGCCTTCGTCTTTTTCGTTATCGCCTTTCCGAAATTCTCGGGCTCGTCGGGATCGACAAAGACAGTGTTTATGCCGAGGTCCCTGAAATTGACGTCCAGCTGCGTGTAAGTTCCGCCGTATAGAGCGCTAGACGATACGATCTCATCGCCAGTTCTCAGTATGGTCATAATTGCAACCATCTGCGCAGCCATACCGGACGAAACCGCGAGAGCAGCCCTCCCGCCTTCTAGCGCCGCCATTCTCTCTTCGAATACGGCCGTCGTCGGATTCATGATGCGGGTGTAGATGTTGCCGAAAGTTTGAAGGTTAAAAAGCGAAGCCGCGTGTTCCGGGCTGTCGAATACGTATGCCGTAGTCTGATATAGTGGAACAGCGCGCGATCCCGTAGCAGGGTCCGGGAGTTGTCCCGCGTGTATGCAGAGTGTTTCGAATCCGAATTTTCTGTCAGCCATATCCATACCTCCGAAGAATGATTTTATGATATTGTCGCTTAAACCCTTTTAGAGTTTGTCGGATGTCCCTTAATTTTAATGTTAACCGGGCTTTGCAGGTATCCTCCCGGCGGTTTTAGTGCGGTACCCACCTGGACCTCTTGGAAGAGATAAGCCCCCTATTCACGCCTACGAAGTTAATCCCGCCGAAAAGCCGGGCGTGCTCTATCTTCATGCAGCGGTTCATGACGACTTCGAGTCCCGCTTCCCTCGCCCTCTTCGCTGCCTCTTCGTTTATGACCCCGATTTGCATCCATATGACCTTGGCGCCTATCTCTATGGCCTCTTCCACAATGGGCGGAACGTCCGCGGGTTTTCTGAATATGTCCACGACGTCCACCTGCTCCGGTATTTCGAGAATGCTCGAATAGCATTTCTCTCCGAGTATCTCCTCCTTTCCGGGGTTGACCGGGATTATTTTATATCCGTGCTCTTTGAGATATTTCGCGGCGAAGTTGCTGGGCCTGTGCCATTTGTCCGAGAGCCCCACCACGGCTATGGTCTTGCTCTCGGCCAGAATACGGCGAAGTGTCTGTATATCTTCCATCTATATCTTCCTCTGCGGGGCGTGCAGGAATAAATATACAATTTACCCAAGTT
>JBFWTW010000022.1:0-21689 GCA_050247635.1 Candidatus Dadabacteria bacterium
CCGACGATTCGACGAGGTAACGTATGCCGAGCTTCTCGTATAGATAGAAGAACGGCATCATGAGCTTGAGACGCCCGGGATACGGGAAGAGCGAAAAGATTAGCGACCTGAAGAGCCTCTCGGATAGCGGCCTTTCGTAGCGCCTGTCTATCTGCGAGCGGCCCGCTTCTATCAGGCTCCCGTACTGCACGCCCGACGGACACGCCGGCATGCACGCGAGGCACCCGAGGCATTTGTCCAGGTGTTCGACGAGCGAGCCTTCGAGCGGTATCTTCCCCTCGCCGGCGGATTTCATGAGGTATATCCTTCCCCGGGGCGAATCCATCTCACTTCCGGTTTCGAGATATGTCGGACACGCCGAAAGACAGAAGCCGCAGTGAACGCAGTCGTCTATCAGCCCGGGGCTCGGCCTGTCAACGTCGTCGAAGGCTTTGTAAGCGGCGCTCTCCATAACCTAAATGTTTAGCCTTTTCCTATGGTGAAATCAAGGGCGACGGGCTCGGCGTCCTTAAGGGCGCGGCGAAGATCGTCGTCGCTCGTAAACGACCTGCGCGCGAGACGCACCGCGGGGACGCTGCACTTTATCACGGGCACGGCGAACGGATACGGGTCTATCGCGAAATTAAATCCGTCCGAAGAAGTCATTTTAACAAGCGCGGTGTTGCCGTCGTAATCGACCGGCACGTCCTTTATCTCCATCGTCTCCCACCCGTGGCAGAGCGTGAGCGATATGATGTCGCCCACCTGAACGAAGCGGAGATTAATCTTCGCGTCTGGTGGAAGGGTGTTTAGATCTACCGCTCCTGCCTCGACGCCGAGATGCCCGGAGACGAACTCGTCGATTTCCTGTTCTAGGAGCTTTGCCTTCCCGTTACCGGGATCCTTGCCGAGAGACTTCTCGTTGAACCTGTCGAAGTGAAGGGCGATCAGGGAAGACGCGTACGGATGCCCGCCCGCGTGGCCGAGGTAGGAGCCCTTCCAGATCTTGTACTGGTCGGCGGATTCCATCTCCATGAAATTCGCCGGGTAGCCGTTCTCGGGATTTATCTTCGGGTGCGAGTCCCATTCCTTCCATCCGGAATCGTGCTCGGCGACGGCGAAGACGACCTCCTCGAACGGCCTCGGACGCGCAAACGCGTCGTTCCCCCAGAGGGCGATTATCTCCCCCGCCAGCACCGCGTGGTCGTGCTGGTATACGAGTATCCAACCTTCGCTGTCTTTTCTCCTGATCATTACGTGCTAATCGTTTCGTAGCGGGGTGAACGGGGATATTCACCCAAAGTCCAATTATGCTAACAAAGCGAAGGATTCACTGCAAGCGTTATTTTGAAGCCGGGATAATATTCAGACAAGCCTTCCGGGGTTGAGGATGTTAAGAGGATCGTAGCCCGATTTTATCCTCTTCATGAGATCGTAGCCGGACCCGAGGTCGCCCCACACTCCCGCTGCGGATTTCACGTCCGGCGAGGCGTCGTTTACGACGAGCGTCCCACCGCCGGATTCCGAAACCATGCGGAGGGAATCTACGGCGGAAACGAGAGCATGATCATCGCCGCGTAGCTCTATCATGATTACGCCGTTACCGGCGCGGGCCGATGCGAGCGCCGCTACGCCGCCGTCGGCCAGCATCTCGATCACCCTGAAGACCGACGGGACCTCGCCTATGACGACCCCGGATTTCAGGACCGCCCTCCCCTCTTCGGATGGGCCCCCGGGGAATTTCCGTATCCCGCTCCAGAAAGAGTCTTCGACGCCGCCTTCTATGACGGACGCCTCCGCGCCGTGCCGTGCGAGGATGCCACGCACGAGCTCCGTCTGGTCGCGGACCGCCTTCTCGACGTTCGCTATGCGGACGGCCAGGTGATACGAGCCGCGTTTTACGGGAACGCCCGTGCGCTCCGCAAGAGCCTCCGCGAGCACGGGGGTAATGTGTTCGAGCGAAGTCATGACGACGTCCGAGTTAAGTAGCGCGTGCACAGCGGCCTGCGAGTCTTCGAGCGAGCCGAACCCCGCGACGCACGTCCGCGAGAATTCAGGGACGGGGTAGAGCCTGAACGTCGCCTCGACTAGGACGCCGAGCGTACCGAGCGAGCCGACGAAGAGCTTCGGAAGGTCGTATCCCGCGACGTTCTTCACGACCTTCGCCCCGCCGTTGAATATCGTGCCGTCTGCGCGGACGGCCTTCATGCCTATCAGAAGCTCGCGCGTGGTGCCGTAGCGGAGCCTCTCCGGGCCGCTGTCGCCCGAGGCGATAATGCCCCCGAGCGTCGCGCCTTCCTTCACGTGCGGCGGGTCCACCGGGAGGAACTGGTTCTTTCCCCCGAGCCCTTCCTGGAACGCAGCGAGCGTCAAGCCGCACTCCGCCGTCGCGACCATGTCTGCGGACTCGTGCTCGAGGATGCGATTAAGCCTCTTCACCGAAAGCGCGACGTCCGCGCGCGTGACGGCGCCGCCGATCCCGCTCTTCGTGTTCGAGCCCATCGGCACGACGGAAAGCGCGTCGCGGGACGCCGCTTTCATTATCTCCGAGACCTCTTCGACGGTGCCGGGGAAGAGTACTATCCGCGGCGCTACGCCGCCCACGGAGAATTCCGCCGCCCCGTCGCCCGGGACCGCGTTTTCCCCGCCCACGATTCCGGCAAGATTGTTCAGTATTTCGTTGTCGCCCATGTCAGGATTTTAATACATAGCTATCTGCAAGAATTCAAATCGAATACCGGTGGGGTCAGAACATCTCACCCATGCCCGCCTTCTGAAGCGGATGCTCCGTGTAATGTTTCTGCCCCTGCTCGACGCACGTCCTCGGCGTCGGGAACACCTTCCCCGGGTTCGACAGCCCCTTCGGGTCGAACGAGCACCTGACGACGTTCATCGCGTCGAGGTCGTTCTCGGCGAACATCTCGCCCATGTAGATCTTCTTGTCGTTCCCTACGCCGTGCTCGCCTGTAATGCTCCCCCCGGCATCGACGCACGCACGGAGAATCTTCCCCGCAAGCTCGTGCGCCAGCTCTGGCTCGCCCTCGTTCGCCGCGCTGTAAAGGACCAGCGGGTGGAGGTTCCCGTCCCCGGCGTGGAATACGTTCGCCACTTTGAGGCCGTACTCGCGGCTTAGCTCCTCGACCTTGCCGAGAACCTCCGCGAGCCTGCTCCTCGGGATGACGCCGTCCTGAACATAGTAGTGCGAGCTCACCCTCCCCATCGCGGGGAAGGCATTTTTACGCCCCTTCCAGAAGAGGTCGCGTTCGTGTGCGTCCTTCGCCATTTTTATAAGCGTAGCGTTATTTTCCTTTAGCACCTCTTCAACTATCGGCATCTCGGCTTCGACCCCCGCCGCCGGCCCGTCGAGCTCGACGAGGAGTATCGACCCCGCGTCGACGGGATAGCCCGCGTGGACTGCTTCCTCGACGGAGCGTATGCATAGGTTGTCCATGATTTCCAGCCCCGCCGGGATCACGCCCCTGGCCGTTATGCCGGAAACCGCTGCCCCGGCGTCCTCTATCCTGTTAAAGGCCGCGAGGAACGTCTTCACCGTCTCGGGCTTCCTTACTATGCGGAGGACGACCTTCGTCACTATTCCGAGGAGCCCCTCGGAGCCGACCACGAGCCCTGTGATGTCGTACCCCGGCCTGTCGAGGGTCTTCCCTCCGGTTTCTATTATCTCGCCGCCGGGCAGGACGACTTCGAGCCCGAGAACGTGGTTCGTCGTAACGCCGTATTTAAGGCAGTGGACGCCGCCCGAGTTCTCGGCGACGTTCCCGCCTATCGTGCAGGCGACCTGGCTCGAAGGGTCGGGCGCGTAATAGTAGCCGTAGGGTGAGACGGCCTTCGTAACGTTAATGTTCACGACCCCCGGCTCTACGACGACCCTTTCGTTCGGGATATCGACTTCGAGGATCCTGTTCATGCGGGAGAGCGAAATGACGACCCCCTCTTCCGCCGGGAGCGCCCCGCCCGATAGGCCCGTCCCCGCCCCCCTCGGGACGAACGGGACGTCCTCTTCGTAGCATAGCCTGAGCACGGCCGACACCTCGGCTGCGCTCTTCGGCAGCACGACGAACATCGGGATTATCCTCATCCCGGTAAGCGCGTCGGCGTCGTAGGCGATGAGCTCGTCCCCCGAGGAAACGACCCCGCCCTTTCCTAGTATGTTTTCGAGCTTTTTCCCGAATGCGCGCTTCCACTCGGGCGTTCTGGTATGGTAAGATTTATCGTCCGATTTCATGGCTCCTCACTTCCAGATGATTATAGCACCTGACCGGCTTTGAGACCAACCGGCGGCGAGGGGCGGTTTTTCCTTGACAATCGGCGTAGAGACGGTAAATTTCACTGTTTAATCCCAAAGGTTTGAGGCATAAAAATGAGCAGCTACATGGCGAGAAGTGAAGATTTCGAGAAAAAATGGTACATCATCGACGGTGAAGGCAAGACTGTGGGCAGGCTTTCAACCAAGATTGCCATGATACTGAGAGGCAAGGATAAGCCCCAGTTCACACCACATGCCGACATCGGCGACTTCGTCATCGTAGTCAACGCCGACAAGGTGAAATTCACCGGCAAAAAGTGGGAGCAGAAGAAATACTACTGGCACACCGGATACCCGGGCGGCATAAAGTCCATTACTGCGGACGATCTCATGAAGAAAAAGCCCGGCGAGATACTGAGGAAAGCCGTTTGGGGAATGCTTCCCAAGAACAAAATGCAGGATAAACTCATAAGCAGGCTAAAGGTTTACACGGGGAACGAGCATCCGCACGTCTCGCAGCAGCCTGAAAATCTGGAGGTTTGACGGACAAAATGGCCGAAGTGAACTATTACGGAACAGGAAGAAGAAAGACGTCCACCGCGCGCGTTTGGCTGCGCCCGGGCGACGGCAAGGTATCCATAAACAGCAGGGAAGCCGCCGAATATTTCCCGAGGGAATCGTGGCTCCTCCACGCTCTCGAGCCGCTTCAGACGACGCAGACCAGGGGTAAGTTCAACGTTCTCGTCGATGTAAAGGGGGGAGGGCTTACGGGCCAGGCCGGCGCGGTAAGGCACGGGATAGCGAGGGCGCTCCTCCAGGCCGACGACACCTACAGAAAGCCTCTCAAGGTTGCGGGGCAGCTCACGAGAGACCCGCGTATGGTCGAAAGGAAGAAGTACGGACTCAAGAAAGCGAGAAAAGGACCACAGTTCTCGAAGAGGTAATTTTCGCCTTGGCGGACACTAAAAAGAAATCCACTAAAAAGAACAAAAAGATACAAAAACCCTCAGGCAAGCTGGGGGTGCTCATCCCCGGGATGGGCGGCGCGGTCGCCACGACCTTCATCGCAGGGGTCGAGGCCATAAGGCGCGGGATAGGAAAGCCCGTCGGCTCCCTCACCCAGATGGCCCGCATAAGGATCGGCAAGAGGACGGAGAAGAACTCTCCCCTTATCAAGGAGTTCATCGAGCTCGCCGGGCTCGACGACCTGGTCTTCGCCGGCTGGGACATCTACCCGGATAACTGCTACGAGGCGTCTTTGAAGGCCGGGGTGCTCGAAAAGGATCAGGTCGAAGCCCTCCGCGAGCCTTTGGAGCGGCTAAAGCCGATGCCCGCCGTATTCAGCAGGGACTACGTCAAGAATCTCGACGGCAAGCACCTTAAAAAAGGCAAGACCAAGATGGACCTTGCCAGGCAGCTCATCGAAGACATCGAAAATTTCAAAAAAGAGAGCGGGGTTTCGAGGCTCGTAATGGTATGGTGCGGCAGCACAGAGGTCTACATAAAGCAGTCGCCCGTGCACGCGTCCCTCACCGCTTTCGAAAAGGGGCTCAAGGAGAACCATCCCGACATAGCCCCGAGCATGATCTACGTCTATGCCGCGCTCAAGTGCGGCGTGCCCTACGCCAACGGCGCCCCCAACCTCTCGGTCGATTTCCCCGCAATGATGGATCTCGCCAAGAAGAACGGGCTCCCGATCGCGGGCAAGGATTTCAAGACAGGTCAGACGCTCATGAAAACCATACTCGCGCCCGGCCTAAAGAGCAGGATGATAGGCCTCCACGGGTGGTTTTCGACGAACATATTGGGCAACAGGGACGGCGAAGTGCTCGACGACCCCTATTCCTTCAAAACGAAGGAAGAGAGCAAGCTGAGCGTGCTCGAATACATGTTCCAGCCCGAGCTCTATCCCGAGCTCTATTCCGATTATTACCACAAGGTAAGGATCAACTACTATCCACCGAGGGGCGACGCCAAGGAAGCCTGGGACAACATCGATATATTCGGCTGGCTCGGCTACCCGATGCAGATAAAGGTCAACTTCCTCTGCCGCGACAGCATTCTCGCGGCCCCGATAGTGCTCGACCTGGTGCTGTTCCTGGACCTCGCAAGAAGGGCCGGGTTCGACGGCATACAGGAATGGCTCTCGTTCTATTTCAAGAGCCCGATGCACGGAGAGGGCCTCTATCCCGAGCACGATCTCTTCATCCAGCTTATGAAGCTGAAAAACACCCTCAGGTACATGAAGGGCGAAGAGCTCATAACGCACCTCGGCCTCGACTATTACGACCTGATGTAATCAGGGCCCGTATATTCGGATTTCAGGAGAGAATTGCTTACGGGAGAGTTGCGCTTTCCGGAGGGAAGGTTTTACGCAGCTCTCGTGAGGTCAGGGTTCTGCCTGCTTACGGGAGAATTCTGCCTGGGGTGGAAATGCGCCGTTCTCAGACCTGCGAGCTGATGGCGAGCCACTTGCGGGTGATGTAGAGGTTTCCGTCGCTGTCCCTTTCTCCGTGCTGCTCCAGAGCGGGCTGTACGGCCTCTCTCATCGCGCGGACGGCCTCGTCCACGGGATAACCCCTGAGCGCCCCGGCAGCGTACTGCTGGAAGGAGCTGATGTACTCCCAGGCCTCGCGCTTCATGTCGACGGCGAATTCCTTCACCTCGACGAGCTTGAATCCGGACTGCTGAACGAGCTCTTCGTAATGCGCCTTCGGGAGGAACTTCGAAGCCTCGGTCCTGGAATCGTCCTTCAGCCTGCTTACGCCGCGCTCTCTTAGGTACTGAACGGCGGTCTTGACCTGCGTACGGTAAAACGGCAGTGTCTCGGCCGGCCTCGCCTCTTCGTAAAACGCCGTGTTGAAGAAGAAAAATCCGCCCGGCTTAAGCGCCTGCTTGATTCTCTTGACGCTGTCGAGCTGATCCTCTTCGGAAAGGTAATGTATTCCGTTCCCCCAGACGGCGAAATCGATACTGCTGTCGTCAAGGGTCATGTCTTCTACGGACGAGTGAACGAGCTTTAGCCTTTCGACTGTCTTTTCGAGCTTCGATTGGGCGATCTTAAGAGCCTCCCCCGACTGGTCGAGGCACATTACCGCGGCCTTCCGCCAGCTCTCGGGAAGATAATCGAATACGATCTGCACCATGGTGCCCGCGCCGGTGGCGATGTCGAGGATGGCATCGATACTGTTCGTGCCCTTTTTCTTCATCAGCTCGACCCAGCTGTATATACAATCACCGTTCACCTGCCTGTATTCTTCGGTGTCGGCGAAAGGCTCGTAATCGTATTTTTCTCTTATCTCTTCCATTATCAACCTCTGCATCTATTCACTCCCCATACAAATATATGTGCAAAACTGCTTGCGGATTATAACATAATGACCGTTAAAAACAACAAGACGGGTCCCCCGGAGGGGTGAGCTATGTATTATACACCACGTTTGTCTCCCCACAGAATTTTGTGGAGCTGGGGCAGCACCCGCACCCTCCCGAGCCTGTCCGCGAGGACGCGGTCCGTCAGCGTCCCGAGCCCCTCCCCGCCCACCGGCTGGAATATTATATTCGCCCGGATATCGTTGGCGGCGATAACCTTCTTCGCGTACTCGTAATCCACGTCGTCCGCTATAACGAACTTCAGCTGGTCCCCTGGTCTGAGCTTCAAAAAGAGCCCGAAGTCCATCCGCCCGTCCATTCCCGAGCCCGGGCACTTGCAGTCCATGCTTATCACGGTGTTGTCCCCCCAGAACTCGGGCGGGGGCATCTTGTGCCCGCTCGTTTCGAGGACGATGCTGTATCCCTCCGCCGTAAGCATCGCCGCCAGCGCCGCCGCCTCCTTTGCCTGGATGAGCGGCTCGCCCCCCGTGATGCATACGCGCCTGCACCCGTGCGAGGCTATCTCGCCCGCAACGGCCTCGACCGTCATGTCCTTAAAATCCCTTCCCTCGACGGCGTACATCGTGTCGCACCACGAGCACCTTAGGTCGCAGGCGAAGAGCCTTACGAATACCGTAGGCAACCCGATCTCTATCCCCTCGCCCTGGAGCGAGAAGAATATCTCGCTTATCTTCATTCCCTGTACCCCGTCGGGTCGAGGACCCCGGCCTCGGCGAACGCCCTTTTCCGCTCCCTGCACGAGCTGCACACCCCGCAGTGAATCTCGCCGCCCTTGTAGCAGCTCCAGGCGAGCCCGAACGGCACCCCGAGCCCGTCCCCGAGCCCAACTATCTCCGACTTGTCTAACCCGGCGTAGGGGGCTTCTATGCGAAGCTGGGGCATATCCGTGGCGAGCCTCTCGGCCGCCTCGAACGCCTCGACGAACTCTGTCCTGCAGTCGGGGTAAACGCCCCTGTCGGAGTTATGCGCCCCGAAGAGAACGGCCCCCGACCCGGTGCTTACGGCGTATCCGACGGCTATCGAAAGGAATATGGCGTTCCGGTTGGGCACGATCGTCGCCTTTAGCGTGTCGTAGTGCTCCGCGGATTCCGGCACGTCCGGGATCTCGACCCCCGGGTCGGTCAGCGCCGAGCCCGAAAGGAGCGGCTTCAGCCCCGACAGATCGACGACCATGTGGGGGACGGAAATCCGCCCGCATATGGCGCGCGCGGAATTTATCTCCCTCTCGTGCTTCTGCCCGTAGATGAACGTGAGGGCCGAAACCTCGTAGCCCTTCGCCGCCGTATCGTAAAGCAGCGTCGTGCTGTCGATCCCCCCGGAGAGGATTATTACAGCTTTCCTGTTCATTAAATAAATTCTATATGGTTATGGAATTGCGGACAAGAAACCGCCCCGCGCGCCTCACTTCGTCCCCGACGGGTGGGCGTGCGAGGATGCCGTGCTCCCGAGGTCCGAAAGCCTGTCCTCGAGGTCCCCCACGCGGGCTATGACGTCCTCTATCCTCCGGCCCATATCCTCGCCCGAAGCGTGGCCGTTTTCGCGGTTCCGCCATTCGGCGAGGTCGCTCTTCATCTGCACGAGCGCGGCCTGCATGTCCCTGACCCCGTCCGGAATCCCGGCTTCATTCGGGCGCCTCTTCCCGTTAACTGAATACATCAAGTAGACGCCGAAGAGAAACGCCAGCAGCAGGACTATCTGCGGAACCACCGTCTCCAGGGTCGGGTAGAAGCCGAGGACGTCTATCTGCGGCAGGAACCCGAGGGGAGTGACCCCGACGACGCCGGCGGCCTGGAATTCCTTTATGCCCTTGCCTATGAGTATGAAGGCCAGGAGATACAGGAATATGCTCGTGAAGGAGAAGAAGTATTTGAGCGGAATCCTGAGCGCGAGCTTGAATATCACGTAGAAAAGGACGACGAGGACTATTCCGCCCGCGACGGCCCCCCATATTACGGCGTGGCGCGAATTCCCGGCCTGGAGCCACAGCGCCTGATAGAACAGAACGGTCTCGAATGCCTCTCTGTAGACGGCGAAGAACGACACGCTCGCCAGGGCCACGACGCTACCCGTGGACAGCGCCCTTTCGACCTTGCCTTTTATATAGTGCTTCCATACGCGGACGTCCACTTTGGATATGAGCCAGTAGCTCACGTAGAAGAGCACGACCGCGGCAATGATGGATGTGATGCCCTCGATGAGCTCCCTCTGCATGCCGCTTATCGAGATCAGGGTGCTCGCGACGAACCACGTCGCGATGCCCGCCCCGAGCGCCAGAATCCACCCGTAGTGTATGTACTTTATCTGCCTGTTCGCGCCCGAAGCCCCCATGAACGCTATTATCGCCGCGATTATGAGGATCGCTTCGAGCCCTTCCCTGACTATTATCGCGAATGAGTTTACGAACGAGAGGTAGGTGTCCGCTTCGCCCGCTTCTAGCACAACCCCTGCGGCGGTCAGGTTTCCGTCGATAACGCCGCCGAGTGCGAGGACCTCGTCGGGCGACTGCCCGGATTTCATAGCCCCGCGCAGCTCTCCGAACCCCGATTCTATTCCCGTCGCGAGCGCCTTGTCCTTTACGAAGAGGTCCGTCTCCACCTTCTCGAACCCGTCGAGATAGGCGTCGAGCGCCTTCTTGTACGCCTCTTCCTTTCTTCCCTGCTTGTAGAGGTCCATCGACTCCGCGAGGAGCTTCTTCGTAAGCGCGATCGGCGACTCGCCCGAAGGGGCTTTGGCAGAAGCGCCGTTTCTAAGGTATGCGAGGACCAGTGCGGCGTCTTCGGGATTCTTCACGTGCTCCGATATCTTCCCTTCCAGCTCCGCGTTCGAAAGCGTGGAGAGGGCTTTATAATCCTTCAATTCGGCCGGCAGTTTCGAAGCCTCCGCTTCGCCGTTCGAAACGTCCTCCGCCGTAGCGCCGAGCGACATCACATAAAACGCGACGTCCCATTTTTCCTCTTCCGACAGCTTCGGGAACGAGGGCATCCCCGTCCCGGCTATGCCGTAGTACATCGTGTTATAAACCTTGAAGGGGGAAAGCACTGAAGAAACTTCGGGATCCAGAAAATTCGCGGGCTGGGGATTGAGGCCGCTCGCCACCGGGCCGTCGCCGGCCCCCGTCATGCCGTGGCAAAGGGAGCACTGGGCGTTGTAGAACGCCTCGCCGTTCGCAATCGATGGCGGCTCGGGAGGGTGCGGCACGATATTGTATGCGGTGATTATCTTTGACTTTATGGACGTCGAAAGCCTCTCGACCTCGGCCGGGTCCGCCTTGTCGTTGATAAGGCCGCTCAGCTTCGCGAGGTCGGGCCCGAGCCCGGCGCTGTCGCCGCTCTCCTTCTCCATGTCGGCAAAGAGTCCGCCCACCTCGGACGAGAATTCCAGCATCTCGCTGTATTCACCGTCGTTGATTACCTTGCCGCCGCTTACGGCGTTAGGGTAATCGCCCCCGATATAATCGACGAGAGAGAGTATCCTTTTGGCTTCGGGCGAGGAAGAGTACGAAGGCAGGGCGAAAACAAGAAGCAGCAGGGCTGCGGCCACGGATATAATAGCAGTTTTTCTCATCTAACCCCTCTTAATGCGCACAGACTGACGGCCTTCATACTCCGTTAAGTCCCATGGAAAAACCCGCCAAAGATGTTGAAAATGAATATCAATTGACGGAATTTTAAAGATTACCGCATAACCTTATAGTGTCAAGATGGCCGGGTTGCATGGCCACGAGTTTTAATTAATATTATTGAAGCCCGTGGGTCATAATCATAAATAACGGTATTCAATAAAAATTAATATATGGAAAAGAAAACGCTATGAAAAAGCTGTTGGAAGAGTTTCCGCCCGTCCCGCCCGGTGACTGGGAAAAGGAGATAACGAAGGACCTCAAGGGTAAGGACATATCCACCCTCGACTGGAAGCCGTACGAAGGCTTTACGGTAAAGCCCTTTTACACGGCGGGCGACATGGGCGGCCTCGAATACCTGACGGACGCCGCGCCGGGCGAGTTCCCGTATGTTAGAGGGGTGGAGGGAGGCAAGAACCCGTGGCGCATCGACGAGCGCATCACGGCTCCGTCGCCCTCGGAGGCCAACAAGCTCGCCCTCAATGCGATAGCGAACGGGGCCGAATCGCTCACGTTCGTCTGCGAGGTAACGGGCGGCACGATTTCGGGCATACCCGTCAAGACCGCTTCCGACATGTCGAAGCTCCTCAAGAAGATACCGCTCGAAGAGGCCGCCGTTAATTTCATGGCGGGCGACGGAGCGGCCGGCATACTCGCGCTGTTCCTCATCGAAGCCGAAAAACGCGGCGCGGACCTCGTAAAGCTCACAGGCTCCGTCGAGGCCGACCCCGTGGGGCGCTTCGCGCTCACCGGGCGATTCCCGGGGGGCGAAGATGAATCGTTTCGTGAGTTAGGCATCCTCGCCTCTTACGTTTCAGAGCATGCGCCTTCGTTCAGAACGATACTCGTAAACGGCGGCGTGTTTCACGATTCCGGCGCGTCGGCGGTCGAGGAGCTCGCGTTCACCCTCGCGTCCGGCGTCGAGTACATGAGCCGCCTCGCGTCCGAGGGGCTCCCCGCCGATACGATAGCGGCGCAGATGAAGTTCTCCTTCTCCGTCGGCTCGAACTACTTCATGGAGATAGCGAAGCTGCGTGCCGCGAGGATGCTCTGGGCCGAGATAGCGGAGAGGTTCGAGCCCGCGCGCGAGGAATCGAAGCAGATGAAGCTCGAGACCCGCACGTCGTCCTGGAACAAGACGGTCTTCGATCCCTACGTCAACATGCTGCGCGGCACGGTCGAGGCCATGGCCGCGTCCATCGGCGGCGGCGAGGCCGTGAGCGTCCTCCCGCTCGATTCGGCATACAAACAGCCGGGTGAGTTCACGCTCAGGATGGCGCGGAACACGCAGCTCATCTTGAAACATGAATCCTACCTCGACCGCGTGAAGGACCCCGCATCGGGCTCCTATTACATAGAGAAGCTCACGGACTCAATCGCCGCGTCGTCGCTGGAGCTGTTCCTCGAGGTCGAAAAGCTCGGCGGCTTCATCGAGGCCTTCAAAGTCGGGTTTATTCAGGAGAGGATTTTGAAGACGAGGGCCGCGAGAGACGCGCGCATCGCTGGGAGGGCTGACGTCTTCGTCGGCGTTAACCAGTACCCGAACATAACAGAAAAAGATCCCGACATATCCGGCCCGGTTTCCGAAACGGCGCTCAAGCGCGGGAAGAAATCCGGCGAGCCGTTCATGTCCGTCGCTGATTTGACGGAGCGCCTCTCGCAAAAGGGCGCGTCGCTGGGCGACGTAGCGCCCGAGGGCGACTGCGAGCCCGTGGCCCCGCCGCTCACGCCCTACAGGGGCGCGGCGGCGTTCGAAGAGCTGCGCCTCCGGACGGTCGAGTACGCGAAGCGGACGGGCGAGACCCCGGCGGTATATCTTTTGCCCATCGGGAGCGTCTCGATGCGCAGCGCACGGGCGACCTTCTCGGCCAACTTCTTCGGATGCGCCGGGTTCAGGGTTGTCGAGGGCGACCCGTACGATGCCGTGGAAAGCGCCGCGAAAGACGCGCTCAGGAGCGGCGCGTGCATAATCGTCATTTGCAGCTCCGACGCCGAATATCCAAACGTCGCGCCGGAGATATGCAAGCTCGTAAAAAATAAAAAATCCGACGCGTGCGTCGTCGTCGCTGGAAATCCCAGGGAGCATATAGAAGAGCTTAAGAGCGCGGGCGTGGACGACTTCATCCACGCGCGCTCGAACGCGGCGGAAGCCCTCGAAAAATTCCAGAGGCTTCTTGGCATAGACTCCGAAAGAGGTGACAGGTCTTGAAACCCGATTTTACAGGCATCGATTACAGGAAGAAAAACGGCGGCGGGAAATCCGTGGACGCGCCCCGCGACTGGATGACGCCGGAGGAGATTCCCGTCGGCGACGTCTACACCGAAAAGGACCTCCTCGGCATAGAGCACCTCCACTACGCCGCGGGCATCGCGCCTTATCTGCGCGGCCCGTACGCGTCCATGTACACGACGCGCCCGTGGACCATTCGCCAGTACGCCGGGTTCTCGACGGCGGAAGAATCGAACGCGTTTTATAGAAGGAATCTCGCCGCCGGTCAGAAAGGATTGTCGGTGGCGTTCGACCTCCCGACGCACAGGGGCTACGACTCCGATCACGAGCGGGTAGTGGGCGACGTCGGCAAGGCGGGCGTCGCGATAGACTCCATCCTCGACATGAAGATACTCTTCGACAGGATACCGCTCGAAGAGATCTCCGTTTCGATGACGATGAACGGAGCCGTCCTTCCGGTGCTCGCCTTTTACATCGTCGCCGGCGAGGAGCAGGGCGTAAAGCATGCCGACCTAAGCGGCACGATTCAAAACGACATACTAAAAGAATTCATGGTGCGGAACACGTACATCTATCCCCCCGCGCCGTCCATGCGAATAATCGCCGACATATTCAAATATACGGCGGAGAACATGCCGAAGTTCAACTCCATCAGCGTAAGCGGCTACCACATGGAAGAGGCCGGTGCGTCTTCGGACATCGAGCTCGCATACACGCTCGCCGACGGGCTGGAGTACGTCCGCGCGGGCATAGGCGCCGGGATGAAGATAGACGACTTCGCGCCCCGCATCTCGTTCTTCTGGGGCATCGGCATGAACCACTTCATGGAGATAGCCAAGATGCGCGCGGCGAGGATGCTCTGGGCGAAGCTCATAAAAAGGTTCGACCCCAAGAACCCGAAATCGATGGCGCTCCGGACGCACTGCCAGACGTCGGGCTGGAGCCTAACCGAGCAGGACCCGTTCAATAACGCGGTAAGGACTTGCGTCGAGGCATTGGCGGCCGTTTTGGGAGGAACGCAGTCCCTCCACACGAACGCGCTCGACGAGGCGATCGCGCTTCCTACGGATTTTTCCGCGCGCATCGCGAGGAACACGCAGATTTACCTCCAGGAGGAGACCAACGTCTGCAAGTCGATCGACCCCTGGGCGGGCTCTTACTACGTCGAGTATCTGACGGGCGAGATCGCGCGCCGTGCGTGGGCGCACATCGAGGAGATAGAGTCCCTCGGCGGCATGGCCAAGGCGATAGAGACAGGCCTCCCCAAGATGCGCATCGAAGAGGCCGCCGCGAGGAAGCAGGCGAGGATAGACTCGGGGCAGGACGTTATAGTAGGCGTGAACAAGTTCCAGTCGGGGCAGGATTCCGACATCGAAATACTCGAGGTGGACAACACCCTCGTCCGTAAGGCGCAGCTGGAAAGGCTGAAGAAGCTGAAGAAGGAGCGCGACGGGAAGGCCGTAAGGCTCGCGCTCGAAGCGATAACGAAGTGCGCCGAAACGGGCGACGGGAATCTCCTGGAGCTCGCGGTGGACGCCGCGCGGAAGCGCGCGACGCTCGGCGAAATATCCGACGCATGCGAGAAGGTCTTCGGGCGCTACGTCGCAGTCATACGCTCGATATCGGGCGTCTACTCGGGAGAGATGTCGCAGGACAGGGAATTCCGGAAGGCGCGCGAGATGTCGGACAAGTTCGCGAAGAAAGCGGGCAGGAGGCCGAGGATACTCGTCGCCAAGATGGGGCAGGACGGCCACGACAGGGGCGCGAAGATAATCGCGACCAGCTTCGCCGACCTCGGATTCGACGTCGATATCGGCGCGCTTTTCCAGACCCCTCTCGAAGCTGCGCGACAGGCCGTCGAAAACGATGTCCACATAGTCGGCGTATCGAGCCTCGCCGCAGGCCACAAGACCCTCGTCCCCGAGCTAATTAACGAGCTCAGGAAGCTCGGCCGGGGCGATATAATGGTCGTCGTGGGCGGCGTCATACCGAAGCAGGACTACGAGTTCCTCTACGATTCCGGCGTCACGGCCGTCTTCGGCCCGGGGACGGTGATATCCGTCGCCGCACAGGAAATACTCGGCGTTCTCATAGGCGGAATGAGCCCGGGGAGCTGACCCGAATCGTCCGTATGAACCGGCGTCCCGGTCTTAATTAATCCTGTATAGACATCGGCCCCGCCTTCTGAAACAATATTAGTATGGAAAAGGCCCCCAGCTACGAGTTCGGCAGCACGAAGCTAGGCGATCTCGACGCCATAGTCGCCATAGAGAACGTGAGCTTCCCCACGCCCTGGCCGAGGCGCGTGCTGGAAAGGGAAATACTCTCCAAGAAATACTACAACGAGGTCCTCAGATTCGGCGGCATGGTCGTCGGATACATCTTCACGTGGACGGTCCTCGACGAGATACATATCCTCAACATCGCGGTGCACCCGGACTTCAGGAACATGGGGCTCGGCGAGAAGATCATGAGAAGCTGCCTCGGCAAGGCCGCCGCAAAGGGGCTCAACATAGCCATACTCGAAGTCAGGGTGTCCAACCTCGGCGCGAGGACGCTCTACGAGAAATTGGGATTCCGCACCATCCACACGAGGCGGAAATACTATTCCGACACGGGCGAAGACGCCTACGTCATGATGTACGATCTGAAAAAGGACGCCGCCTAGTTCTTCCTTTCGGCGACATAATCGGCAAGCATGAGGAGTGATTTTTTGTAGCCGTTCTCCGGCAGCACGGACACAGCAGTCCGGGCCTTGTGTATGAAATCCTTCGCGGTCTCTATCGTCCTGTCCACCCCGCGGTACTTATCGACGAGCCCCCTTACGTACGAAAGCTCCTCGTCCGAAAATCCGTCCCCGTCCGCGAGGATCGCGTTCGCCTTCTCCCTCTCGGATTCGGTGGACTGCCCCAGCGAATACAGTAGCGGGAGAGTCATCTTCCCCTCGACGAGGTCCTGCCCAACGCCCTTTCCGAACTCCTTCTCGGTGGACGAATAATCGAGCGCGTCGTCTACCAGCTGGAACGCGACCCCTATGTCGAACCCGTAGAGCGAAAGCGCGTTCTTCGCTTCATCATCCGCCCCGGCTAGGACGGCCCCCACGCGCCCGCAGCTTTCGATGAGAGACGCCGTCTTGTTCTCGATTATCCCGAAGCAGACTTCCTCGGAGACCTCAAGCATGTTGCTCGAGCTCATCACTTCCAGAACCTGCCCCTCGGCGAGCTTCGCCGCCGCGTCCGTCACCGCCTTTATGAGCTCGAGGCTCCCGCACGCCTGTATGAGGCCGAGAGACTTCGCCAGCATGAAGTCGCCGACGAGCACCGTCGCCTTATTCCCCCATACGACGTTCGACGCGGGCTTCCCGCGCCTGAGGCTCGCCTCGTCCACGACATCATCGTGGAGGAGAGTGGCGGTGTGAATAAGCTCCAGGGCGGACCCGGCGTAAACCCTCTCCTTGCCACCCGTGAGCCCGCACGCGCCGCTCGCGAGCAAAACGACCGCCGGGCGGAGCCTCTTGCCCCCGCTCCCGAGGAGATATTTAGAGATTTCATAGACCAGCGGAACGGGCGACTTGATGTTGAGCTCGAGCTCCTGCTCCACTTCGTCCAGCTCTGAATTTACGACGGAGATAATTTCGGAAAAATCCATCGCCTGTTAAATTATCTGAACTGCCTATATAAGTCAAAATAAATATAACCCGGTGGTATTTCACGATAAAATTATCTCACGAACAATCGCCCGCGGCTGTAACAAGGCGCTGTATAATCAGCTAAAATTACACGCAACTATATGCACTGGCTCGACATCACCCTGCTCGCGATAATCACCGTCTTCGCCGCGGTCGGAATCTGGCGCGGCTTCATAAGCCAGGTCTTCTCCGTCCTGGCCCTCGTGGTCGGCCTCGCGGCGGGGATCATGTTCTACGCCAGGCTCGGCCACGCGCTCATGGAGCGCGGAGTCGTCGAGAACGAGCCCATGGCGAACGTCATCGCCTTCGTCGCCCTCGTCGTCGTTTTCTATATTGCGGTGCAGCTCATCGGCTGGCTCACGGCGAAGCTGACGGGCGCCCTTCAGCTCGGGCTCCTTAACAGGCTCGCGGGCGGCGCGCTCGGCGCGGTCTTCGGCGCAATGACGGCGCTCATGCTCGTCTCGGCCCTCGGCTTCCTGTATTCGCGGAATAACCCCATCTTCAAGGACTCGGTCGTCCTCCCGTACCTCGACGAAGGCTCGCGCGTGGCGAAGGCCCTCGTGCCCGAGGACCTCGGAGCGAGCGTCGAGAAGGCCAGGGAGCTGATTCAAAAGGAAGGGTTCGAGGCCGCGATGAAGCTCACGGATTCGGAAGCCTTGAGGGAAATCCTCGGCGGCGCTGCCCCGGCAGCGGAGCCGACCGAAGCCACAACGGAGGCTCCGAAAGTGAAACCCACCGAAGCTCCGAAATAACGTTCCCGCAACGTCACCCCGGCCCCAACGCAATTTCCACCGGCACGCTCCCGCGCCCGTTTCCTTAGTCCCCGAATTTTGGTAATATTAAGGCGCTATGATAGGCGTCGAGACACTGGATGAATTCGTAATACGAAAACAGAACGAATACCCGTATGCGCGGGGCGATCTGTCGAGGCTGCTCCGCGACCTCGGCCTCGCCGCGAAGGTGGTAAACCGCGAGGTCAACAAGGCCGGCCTCGTCGACATACTCGGCAGCGCCGGCACGACGAACGTACAGGGCGAGGAAGTTAAAAAGCTCGACGTCTTCGCCAACACGAGGTTCATCGCCGCGCTCGAGCTCGGCGGCCAGTGCAGGGGCGTCGCGTCCGAAGAGAACAAGGACTTCATCACCTTCCACGACGAGGTGTCGAAGGACGCGAAGTATATCGTCGCGCTCGACCCGCTCGACGGGTCGTCGAATATCGACGTCAACATTTCCGTCGGTACGATCTTCTCGATATACAAGCGCGTCTCGCCCGGCGACGGCCCGCTCACGCTCGAAGACTTCCTCCAGAAGGGGAGCCAGCAGGCTGCGGCCGGCTACATCATCTACGGCTCGTCCACGATGCTCGTCTACACGACGGGTTACGGCGTGAACGGCTTCACGCTCGATCCGTCCATCGGCGAGTTCTGTCTCTCGCACCAGAACATGATCATCCCGAAGACGGGAAAAACGTACTCCGTAAACCAGGGTAACTTCCTCAGCTTCACGGAGGGCCTGAAACAATACCTCCGCTACTGCAGGGACATCGACAAGGCGTCGAACCGCCCCTACTCTGCGCGCTACATCGGCTCGATGGTCGCCGACATCCACAGGAACATCATACAGGGCGGCATATTCATGTATCCCGGCACGACGGAAACTCCGAAGGGCAAGCTCCGTCTCCTCTACGAATGCAATCCGATGGCGTTCATCGTCGAGCAGGCTGGCGGCAGGGCGACTGACGGCGCGCGGAGGATTCTCGACATACAGCCGACGGAGCTCCACGAGCGCACTCCAATATTCATCGGCTCCGAGGACATGGTCCTCAAGGCAGAAGAATTCATCCAGAAATTCGGCGGCTGCTGACGCGCAGAGGCGCATCAATGCGCGTCGCACGACGTGAAAAAATCTTGCGCTCTACGCATTTTCGCGGCGTGATTTTGTGCACAAATTTTCGGCAAAATATACGTTATATTAGCGCCGTGTTCAGGCCCCTGAAACTCTCTTGACTTTTCTATGACAGGATGTATCGTTTCAGATAAATCATTGCTCCAGGGAGATTTCATATGTACATCGAACTTGAATTGCTTGTTAAAGACGATGACTGGGATGACGACGAAGAAGAGTGGGACGAGGACGAAGACGAAGAATCCTGGGACGAGGAAGAAGACGACGACCTGTTCGATGAGGACGACGAAGAATGGGACGACGAAGATGATGAGGACGAAGACGAAGAATGGGGAAGGGAAGAAGAGAAACACATCATCAACTGAATTCCATCTGTTAATACGTCACTGCATCCTTTCCGGTTAAAGTCACACAGATATCAATCTCACAACTCCGGCTTCAACTCCGATAAAAAGATAAAGCGCTCTTCGATACGGAGAGCGCTTTCACCATCGCTGTAGATGTCGTATCGTGCGCCGCGTTTTTTCACGTTGCGAGCAATTGAGTCACGCGCGCTCGAACACGTAGAAGACGTAGCCGTAACTTCCGCCCGAGGATTCGAACACGGCTATCTCTTCCAGCGTCTCGGCGGCCATCTCGCGAACCGTTGCGTCGGGATGATTTTTCAGGCTCTCCGCACGCGGCCCGAGCGCGTCGTAGTAACCCTCCGTCCACGCTTCGCGCGGGAGCGTGTAAGTGCCGGCGGAGCGCAGCCCCGCGCCATCCCCCGTCGCGAGATTTTCTTCGATGGTCTGTATCGCGGGATGCACGCGCGCGAGGAACCCCTTCACGCGCTCCGGCGGGTCGGCGGCGAGGAGGGTAAGCTCGCTCGCGACGATGAACCCGCCCGCTTTCATCGCGGGGGCCCACGTTCTGAGCGCGTTCTCGAACCCGATGCTGTACGCCGCGCCTTCGGACCACAGGAGGTCTATGCCCTGGAACGCGCTCGGGATGTCCGCCATGTCCATATGGTGCGTTTCGACGAGGCGCCCGACGCCCGCCTCCCCCGCCCGGCGGCGGAGGTCTTCGAGGAAGGGCCCGTGCGAATCGACGGCGTGGACTACCGTGCCGAGCTCGCGGGCGAGCGCGATGGTCTGCCGCCCCGTGCCCGAGCCCGCGTCCACGACGGAGCCGTACCGCCTTTCGGGAAGCCCGCGCAGGACGGCGAGCGTGTGCTCGTCCCCGCCGGGGCCGAGCTGGCCCATTCCGCCGAACAGTAGATCTATCGGATCGTATTCATTCATAGCGGGTCACGGCATTGCCGGAAAATTTCACTGCGTCCTGTTGAGCAGGTATCCGAGCCCGGCGTTCCCTACGCGCGGCCTCCCCTTTTTGCCGAGGATGAGAAGGAGGTCGTCGTTTATCGCCCAGTATGATCTGAGCTCGGCGGGCGCGTTCGCATCGAGCTCGTAAACCATCGAGTCGGGGTAGCCCTCGACGTCGCCTTCCACCGTCCACGCCCCTTCGCTTGCGTGCTGCTCGCCGCTCTTGCCGGCGTATACGAGGACGAGCCTATAAGTCGTCGGGACCCAGGTCACGTCGTCCCGGTATAGCGCGAGCCCGATCTGAAGAGCGCTGCAGTCCTCGGCCCCGCACGGCGCGCGGCCTTCGAAGACCCCGAAGAGAGGGTCGCCCAGGCTGTTAGCCGGCCAGAAGAGGAGCTCCTCCGGGGCCGAGCCCACGCCGAAATATGCGCTTCTCAGCCAGAACGCGCCGCCGATCAGGAAGACGACGAGAACCAGGAAAAGAACGAGTGTACGTGCAATATTCACGAAAACCATATTAACACATACGCCGCCGGGAATATTATGCATTTCACTCCCCCATGCGCAAAGCCTTTCGGCGGAAGCGATAATTTTCAGCGGATTATAAAGAGTGGTGCCCGGAGCCGGACTTTTTAGGGATACAGACAACGAAAGGATTGCATATTAAGACCATTCAACGGGGCGAGTGATTATCCTTCCATTCCGTAGAGTAATTTGGGCAGGCAGGATACTTGTTGCCAAATGCTTTTCCTTGATTTTAAAATTGAAGTCGCAATTGCTTTTCAGATCTTCAGCCCTGCGGCCAATGGGTATAGCGACTCCGACTTTTTTATCAGAATAGAGATCCCTCACAGCTGCAATCGATGGGATTATATCACTATCACCTGTGATGAGGATTAATTTGTCGTATTTGTTCTTCGAAGCAAGTTTAAACAAATGAATTGCGATATTAACATCGGTTTTCTTTTCTTCGTAAGTCTCGTATTCGCCGCATCTTGGGCAACGCTTGGTTACTCTTCTGAAATCCCCGTAGACAGTTTTTACTCCCGTCGATTCAAGAGCGGATATATAAATCTCATGCCTCATGCGTTTAGTAGGAGACCATGGAGCTAAGGCGGTAAAGTAAAATATACCTTCGATAACCTGATTGCTAGTTGTGAATTTGTCACATAGAGCTTTTAAATCCAGCCACTTATATGACTTGAAGTCTGGACGTGTAGAACTCATTGACTCCAAGGCATGGTAGAGATTGAAACCATCGACAAGAAAGATAATTCTTTCTTTAGTTGAAACATTTTGGGAGGGTG